>NZ_FXAS01000011.1:0-166504 GCF_900177785.1 Cedecea sp. NFIX57
CTGACCCCATGCCGAACTCAGAAGTGAAACGCCGTAGCGCCGATGGTAGTGTGGGGTCTCCCCATGCGAGAGTAGGGAACTGCCAGGCATCAAATAAAACAGAAAACCTCAGCCTGATGGCTGGGGTTTTTTGTTTTCTGGTTTCTGCCACTTTCAACTCTCAGAGAGCAGGACAAAATCGTCAGGAACGATTTTGCACAGCCGGAGGCTGCCCGCAGGGTGACGGGCAGGACAGCCCGGCATACAACGGCCAGGCATCAAATAAAAGCGAAAGGCTCAGTCGAAAGACTGGGCCTTTTGCTTTTGTACGCTTCATATTTTACCTTCCTTAAACAGACATATTCACTACGTCCTTGCCTTCAATCCAGCGTAAATATCTACTCTGCATCATCACTCTTAAATGAAACATTTTCACCTTTTCGCTTCTGACTCGACATTGATCCATAAACTCGGTATCGTCAGGTGTCTGGATGTCTAAACGTTTAAACGTATGCTTTGAGGATATAAGGTTATGCCGATTCGGGTGCAGGACGAGCTACCAGCCGTCAATTTCCTGCGTGAAGAAAACGTCTTTGTGATGACGACATCGCGCGCCAGCAATCAGGAAATACGTCCGTTAAAGGTACTGATCCTGAATCTGATGCCAAAGAAAATTGAGACGGAAAACCAGTTCCTGCGGTTGCTCTCCAACTCTCCACTGCAGGTGGATATCCAGCTGCTGCGCATCGACAGTCGTGAATCTCGCCATACACCTGGCGAGCACCTCAATAACTTTTACTGTAACTTTGACGACATTAAACACGACAACTATGACGGATTGATCGTCACCGGTGCGCCTCTCGGGCTGGTTGAATTTAATGATGTGGCATACTGGCCGCAAATCCAGCAGGTGCTGGAATGGGCCAAAGATCATGTCACCTCGACGCTTTTTGTCTGCTGGGCCGTCCAGGCCGCGCTGAATATTTTATACGGTATTCCAAAACAAACCCGGGATGAAAAACTTTCTGGCGTCTACGAGCACCATGTTACCCAGCCCCATGCTTTGCTGACGCGCGGGTTTGATGATTCATTCCTGGCGCCTCACTCTCGCTATGCTGATTTTCCTGCGCAGCTGATCCGGGATTACACCGATCTGGAGATCTTTGCCGAAACTGAACAGGGCGATGCCTATCTGTTTGGCAGCAGGGATAAGCGTATCGCGTTCGTGACCGGCCACCCGGAATATGATGCGGTGACGCTGTCCGGCGAGTACTTCCGCGATGTCGATGCGGGGCTTCAGCCCGAGGTACCTTATAACTACTTCCCGGGCGACGATCCGGCGAAAAAACCTCACGCGACCTGGCGTAGCCATGGCAATTTGCTGTTCACCAACTGGCTGAACTACTACGTCTACCAGATTACGCCATTCGACCTTCGCCACATGAACCCGACGCTCGATTAAGCGTTTCAGCTTCCCATCCCAGGCGCCTTCGGCGCCTTTTTTCTTTTCTGAAAACCACTTCCCTCCTTGATTAAACTTTAATTCAATAAATATCAATACGATAAATCAATTTAAAATTAAAAATGGAAATTGTTTTTGATTTTAAAAATTCATGAAGTAGTCTTAATTCTGTTGCATGAAAACTGCACAGCCGTGCGCGATTCACTTTTGGCCGTCTCGACGGGATAAGACGAAGGAGTAACCGAATGACACAACAGACAGTTAGCGAAGAGCTGGCCTTTAGCCAGCCGTTTGGCGAGCAAGAAAAGCAGATCCTCACCCCGGAAGCCGTAGAATTCCTCGGCGAGCTGGTGAGTCGCTTTACCCCACAGCGCAACAAGCTGCTGGCATCCCGCATTGCTGAACAGCAGGCCATCGACGGCGGAAAGCTTCCTGATTTCAATTCGGAAACCGATTCCATTCGTAAAAGTGACTGGCAGATTCGTGGTATTCCGCAGGATCTGCTCGACCGCAGGGTAGAAATTACCGGGCCGGTTGAACGCAAAATGGTGATCAACGCCCTGAATGCTAACGTAAAAGTCTTTATGGCCGACTTCGAAGATTCTCTGGCGCCGAGCTGGAGCAAAGTCATCGACGGGCAAATCAACCTGCGCGACGCGATTAACGGCACCATCAGCTGGACAAACGAAGCGGGAAAAATCTATCAGCTGAAGCCGGACCCGGCGGTACTGGTTTGCCGCGTGCGCGGCCTGCATCTGCCTGAAAAACACGTGACCTGGCGCGGGGAAGCGATCCCTGGCAGTCTGTTCGACTTCGGGCTCTATTTCTTCCACAACGTGGATGCCCTGCTGGCTAAAGGCAGTGGCCCTTATTTCTATCTGCCCAAAACTCAGTCATGGCAGGAAGCGGCCTGGTGGAGCGAAGTCTTCAGCTTTACGGAAGATCGCTTCGATCTGCCACGCGGCACCATTAAAGCAACTTTACTGATCGAAACACTGCCTGCTGTCTTCCAGATGGACGAGATCCTGCATGCTCTGAAAGATCACATAGTGGGCCTGAACTGTGGCCGTTGGGACTACATCTTCAGCTACATCAAAACCCTGAAAAACCACCCGGATCGCGTCCTGCCGGACAGGCAATCCGTGACGATGGATAAGCCTTTCCTGAACGCCTACTCGCGCCTGCTGATCAAGACCTGTCATCGTCGCGGTGCCTTTGCGATGGGCGGCATGGCGGCCTTTATCCCGAGCAAAGACAGCGCGCGTAATGAATGGGTACTCAACAAAGTCAAAGCGGACAAAGAGATGGAGGCCAACAACGGCCATGATGGTACCTGGATTGCGCATCCGGGCCTGGCGGACACGGTTGTTGAGGTCTTTGGCAAAGCGCTGGGTGAGCGCCAGAACCAGCTGGACATCAGCCGCAGCGAAGATGCACCCATTACTGCGGCACAGTTGCTTGAACCTTGCCCTGGTGAACGCACTGAAGAAGGTATGCGCGCTAACATCCGCGTTGCGGTGCAGTACATCGAGGCGTGGATCTCCGGCAACGGCTGCGTGCCTATCTACGGGCTGATGGAAGATGCCGCGACCGCTGAAATTTCCCGTACTTCTATCTGGCAATGGATCCACCACCAAAAGACGCTAAGCAACGGCCAGACCGTGACGAAAGCGCTGTTCCGCCAGATGCTTGCCGAAGAGATGTTGGTGATTCAGGAAGAGCTGGGCGACCAGCGTTTTAGCCAGGGACGCTTCGATGAAGCTGCACGGCTGATGGAACAAATTACCACCTCAGAAGAGTTAATCGACTTCCTGACGCTGCCGGGCTACCGCCTGCTTGCCTGAACCTAACCCTATAAAAATGGAGCATCTGAAATGAAAACCTCTCGTAGCCAACAGATTCAACAAGTACAACAAGAATGGACACAGCCGCGTTGGGAAGGCATCAAGCGTACCTATAGCGCAGAAGACGTCGTGAAACTGCGCGGTTCACTGACCCCGGAATGTACTCTGGCACAGCACGGGGCGGCTAAACTCTGGCGCCTGCTGCACGGTGAGTCGAAAAAAGGCTACGTAAACAGTCTGGGGGCGTTAACCGGAGGCCAGGCTCTACAGCAGGCTAAAGCCGGCATCGAAGCCATTTACCTCTCCGGCTGGCAGGTTGCGGCGGACGCGAACCTGGCGTCCAGCATGTACCCGGATCAGTCACTTTACCCGGCGAACTCTGTCCCTGCTGTTGTCGATCGGATCAACAACAGTTTCCAGCGTGCGGATCAGATCCAGTGGGCATCCAATATTGAACCAGGCGATCCGCGCCACATTGACTACTTCCTGCCTATCGTTGCCGATGCAGAAGCCGGTTTTGGCGGCGTGCTGAACGCCTTCGAACTGATGAAGTCGATGATTCAGGCCGGTGCCGCTGCGGTGCACTTTGAAGACCAGCTTGCTTCCGTGAAGAAATGCGGCCACATGGGCGGCAAAGTCCTGGTCCCCACTCAGGAAGCTATCCAGAAGCTGACTGCTGCTCGTCTGGCGGCTGACGTGATGGGGGTTCCAACGCTGCTGATCGCCCGTACCGATGCTGATGCCGCAGATCTGATCACCTCCGACTGCGACGAATACGACCGCGAATTCATCACCGGTGAGCGCACACAGGAAGGTTTCTATCGTACCCGCGCGGGCATTGAGCAGGCTATCAGCCGTGGCCTGGCCTACGCACCTTATGCCGACCTGGTCTGGTGTGAAACTTCTAAACCTGATCTGGACCAGGCCCGTCGCTTCGCGGAAGCCATCCACGCACGCTTCCCTGGCAAACTGCTGGCCTACAACTGCTCGCCGTCCTTTAACTGGAAGAAAAACCTCGATGACAAAACCATCGCGTCCTTCCAGCAAGAACTGTCGGACATGGGCTACAAATACCAGTTCATCACCCTGGCGGGGATCCACAGCATGTGGTTCAACATGTTCGATCTGGCGCACTCTTATGCGCAGGGTGAGGGGATGCGCCACTACGTTGAGAAAGTACAGCAGCCTGAGTTTGCTGCCGCTTCCGAAGGCTACACCTTCGTTTCTCACCAACAGGAAGTGGGGACCGGCTACTTTGACCGTGTAACCACCGTCATCCAGGGCGGGGCTTCTTCCGTCACGGCGCTGACAGGTTCGACTGAAGAAGAGCAGTTCTGAACAAACTTTATTTTCCCCCTCTCCTTTGGGAGAGGGCCGGGGTGAGGGGAGAAATAAATGTCACACAGGCTGGAGCTGTTAATTGCCCACACCATCCTGCAGGGGTTCGACGCGCAATACGGTCGATTTCTGGAGGTCACCGCGGGTGCCCAGCAGCGCTTTGAACAGGCCGACTGGCACGCCGTTCAGCAGGCGATGAAAAGCCGCATCAACCTGTACGATCACCACGTAGGTCTCGTCGTAGAACAGCTTCGCTGCATCACTGGTGGGCAAAATACCGACGCGGCCTTTTTGCTGCGCGTGAAAGAGCAATACACCCGCTTGCTGCCGGATTATCCACGCTTTGAAATTGCCGAAAGCTTTTTTAATTCTGTCTATTGTCGGCTCTTCGACCACCGCTCGCTTACTCCCGAGCGGCTTTTTATCTTCAGCTCACAGGCTGGCAAGCAGCTTCGGCCGCTGCCTCGCCCACTGGCAAAAACATTTCTCCCGGAGCAGGGCTGGACGACGTTGCTCACGACCTTGCTCTCCGATCTCCCGCTTCGCCTGCCGTGGCAGGATATTGCGCGGGATGTGGGTTTTATCCTCGCTCATCTGCATGAAACCTTCGGCGCAGAAGCATTGCGAACGGCCACGCTGGAAGTGGCTAATGAACTGTTTTATCGCAATAAAGCCGCCTGGCTGGTTGGCAAGCTGGTGCTGCCGGGAGGAAAAATTCCCTTTTTATTGCCGATCCATCGCACGGAGGATGGCCGGTTATTGGTGGACACCTGCCTGACCAGCTCGCCTGAAGCCAGTATCGTTTTCGGCTTCGCCCGTTCTTATTTCATGGTGTATGCCCCTTTCCCCGCAGCGCTTGTTGAGTGGCTGCGCGAGATTTTACCGGGAAAAACCACCGCCGAGCTGTACATGGCGATTGGCTGCCAGAAGCACGGCAAAACCGAAAGCTATCGCGAATATCTGACCTACATTCACGGCACGCATGAGCAGTTTATTGAGGCACCCGGCATACGCGGCATGGTGATGTTGGTCTTCACGCTGCCGGGCTTTGATCGCGTGTTTAAAGTGATAAAAGACAAGTTCGCGCCGCAGAAAGAAGTCACCGCCGAAAGAGTCCGTGCCTGCTACCAACTGGTAAAAGAGCATGACCGCGTGGGGCGCATGGCGGATACGCAGGAGTTTGAAAACTTCGTGCTGGATAAGCGGCAGATAAGTTCCGATCTCATGGCGTTGCTGCAGGAAGAAGTGCCTGAAAAACTGACTGATCTTGGCGACCGCATTGCCATCAGCCATCTCTACATTGAGCGGCGAATGGTGCCGCTTAACCTGTGGCTGGAGCAGGTAGAAGGTCAGCAGTTAAGAGATGCGGTGGAAGAGTACGGCAACGCCATTCGTCAGCTGGCGGCAGCCAACATCTTCCCTGGCGACATGCTGTTTAAAAACTTTGGCGTGACGCGCCACGGGCGGGTGGTGTTCTACGATTACGATGAAATTTGCTACATGACCGAGGTAAATTTCCGGGATATTCCGCCGCCGCGTTACCCGGAAGATGAACTCTCTTCGGAGCCGTGGTACAGCATCTCGCCGGGAGATGTCTTCCCGGAAGAGTTCCGGCACTATCTTTGCGCGGACAAACGCATTCGCCCGCTATTCGATGAAATGCACGCCGACCTGTTCCGCGCCGACTTTTGGCGTGCTTTGCAAACCCGCATCCGCGATGGCTATGTCGAAGATGTTTATGCTTACCGCCGCCGCCAGCGCTTTAGCCAGCGGTTTGGGGAAGTGAAGCGAGCGGGCTAGCGCCCGCCGCCGTAAGCCAGAGTAATTTCCTTCGCCGCTTTGATCACCAGTGCACCCAGCTCCGTCACGCGGTCATCGGTGATGCGTGAAATCGGGCCAGAAATGGAGATCGCCGCAAACGCTTCATGATGTTCATCGTAGATGCACGAGGCTACGCAACGCAGCCCCAGCGCATGTTCTTCATCGTCAAACGAATAACCACGCTTGCGGGTTTGCGCTAAATCTTCTTTCAAATGCAGCGGTGAAGTCAGCGTTGCCGGCGTGTAACTGTGCAGGCCTTTGCGGTGCAGCAGGCCGGCCAGTTCGTCGTCGTTAAGCTGGGCCAGAAACGCCTTGCCCGCACCGGACGCGTGCATCGGCAGCTTGCCGCCAATGGGCGCCGACATACGCATCAGCTGCGTGCACTGAACCTGGTCGATAATAATCGCCTGGTGATCGCTCTTGTCGAGCACCGCGAGGTTGACGGTTTCACCGGAGGCTTCCATCAGTTTGCGCAGAATCGGGTGCACAATGGCCAGCAGATTGCGGCTTTGCAGGAAGCTGCTGCCGACGACAAATGCGTGCGCGCCAATCGTCCAGTGGCCAAGATCGCCGACCTGATGCACAAAGCCTAACTGCTGCATCGTGGTGAGCAGGCGGTGGGTGGTGGAATTGGGCAAACCAGCCTGCTGGGCAAGCTCGGTGAGCGCCACACTACCGTGAGATTCGGCGATCCACTCCAGCAGCTTAAGGCCGCGGGTCAGGGACTGCACTTGCCCGGTAGCAGCCGGAGCCGCAGCGGCTGCGGCGCGGGGTTTCTTACCTCGTTTAGCGGGGACTGTAGCAACCATACCGGACTCCTTTTTCGTATCGTGGAAATCATTTTCGTTTTATTTGGCGAATTTGCAACCGCTACTCAGACTGATCGGAGGAGTGATGCTGAACATCTCTCATGTTCCCGACATGCGGCTTTTACGACCCTATAGATTGTGCAAGTATGGGATGGCATATCCGTCAGGCAGGGAAAACAGGTGGGAGTGAGCGTGAGCAACAATGTAGAGAAGCTGAAGCAACAACTGAGTGAACGCATTTTGGTGCTGGACGGCGGTATGGGGACCATGATCCAAAGCTACCGTCTTGATGAGAGTGATTTCCGCGGCGAGCGTTTTGCCGACTGGCCGTGTGACCTCAAAGGCAATAATGACCTGCTGGTGCTCAGCAAACCGGAAATTATCGCCGCTATTCACTATGCCTACTTTGAAGCTGGCGCAGACATCGTCGAAACCAACACCTTTAACTCCACTACCATTGCGATGGCGGATTACCAAATGGAGTCGCTGTCGGCGGAAATTAACTACGAAGCCGCTAAGCTGGCGCGAGCCTGTGCTGACGAATGGACGGCTCGCACGCCGGAAAAACCGCGTTACGTCGCCGGTGTGCTTGGCCCAACCAACCGCACGGCGTCGATTTCCCCGGATGTGAACGACCCGGCCTTCCGCAACATCACCTTTGATCAGCTGGTTGCCGCTTACCGCGAATCGACCAGGGCGCTGGTGGAAGGCGGGGCCGACTTGATCATGATCGAAACAGTGTTCGACACCCTGAACGCCAAAGCCGCCATCTTCGCCGTAAAAGCGGAATTTGAAGCGCTCGGCGTTGACCTGCCGATCATGATTTCCGGCACTATTACCGATGCGTCAGGCCGTACGCTTTCCGGTCAGACGACGGAAGCTTTCTATAACTCCCTACGCCACGCCGATGCGCTCTCTTTCGGCCTGAACTGTGCGCTGGGGCCGGACGAACTCCGCCAGTACGTGGCTGAACTGTCGCGCATTGCTGAGTGCTACGTGACGGCTCACCCTAATGCTGGTCTGCCAAACGCTTTTGGCGAATACGACCTTGATGCGGAAGTGATGGCGCAGCAGATTGGGGAATGGGCGCAGGCCGGGTTCCTGAACATTGTCGGCGGCTGTTGCGGGACAACGCCTGCGCATATCGCCGCAATGAGCGCGGCGGTAGCAGGTGTTGCGCCGCGAAAACTTCCCGATCTGCCGGTTGCCTGTCGGCTTGCCGGGCTTGAGCCATTGAACATCGGCGCAGATAGCCTGTTCGTTAACGTCGGCGAACGCACCAACGTCACCGGCTCGGCAAAATTCAAGCGTCTGATCAAAGAAGAGAAATACAGCGAAGCGCTGGACGTAGCGCTGCAGCAGGTCGCCAGCGGCGCGCAAATCATCGACATCAACATGGATGAAGGGATGCTGGATGCCGAGGCGGCGATGGTACGTTTCCTGAACCTGATTGCCGGTGAACCGGATATTGCCCGGGTGCCGATCATGATCGACTCCTCGAAATGGGACGTGATCGAAAAAGGGCTGAAGTGCATTCAGGGCAAAGGCATCGTTAACTCGATTTCCATGAAAGAAGGCATTGAGCCGTTTATCCACCATGCGAAGCTGGTACGCCGCTACGGCGCGGCGATGGTGGTGATGGCGTTTGATGAGGTCGGCCAGGCCGATACGCGCGAGCGTAAAATCGAGATTTGCCGCCGGGCCTATAAAATTCTTACCGAAGAGGTGGGTTTCCCGCCGGAAGATATCATTTTTGACCCGAATATCTTCGCGGTGGCGACCGGCATCGAAGAACACAACAATTACGCCCAGGATTTTATCGGCGCCTGCGAAGACATTAAGCGCGAACTGCCCCATGCGATGATCTCTGGTGGCGTGTCTAACGTCTCCTTCTCCTTCCGCGGCAACGATCCGGTGCGCGAAGCCATTCACGCGGTATTCCTCTATTACGCGATTCGCAACGGCATGGACATGGGGATTGTCAACGCCGGGCAACTGGCGATATACGACGATCTTCCCGCTGAACTGCGGGATGCCGTCGAAGACGTCATTCTCAACCGCCGCGACGACAGTACCGAGCGTCTGCTGGAGCTGGCTGAAAAATATCGCGGTAGCAAAAGCGATGACGGTGCCAATGCTCAACTGGCGGAATGGCGTAGCTGGGATGTGGCGAAGCGTCTGGAATATTCGCTGGTGAAAGGCATCACCGAGTTTATTGAAGCGGATACCGAAGAAGCCCGCCAGCAGTCGGCTCGACCCATTGAAGTGATTGAAGGCCCGCTGATGGCCGGAATGAACGTGGTGGGTGATTTGTTCGGCGAAGGGAAAATGTTCCTGCCGCAGGTGGTGAAGTCTGCCCGCGTGATGAAGCAGGCGGTGGCATACCTTGAGCCGTACATTGAAGCCAGCAAAGAGCAGGGCAGCAGCAACGGTAAAATCGTGCTGGCCACCGTCAAAGGCGACGTGCATGACATAGGCAAGAACATCGTCGGCGTGGTGCTGCAATGTAACAACTACGAGATTATTGATCTTGGCGTGATGGTGCCCGGTGAGAAAATTTTGAAAACCGCCCGTGAAGTCGGGGCCGATATCATCGGCCTGTCAGGGCTTATCACCCCATCGCTGGACGAAATGGTCAACGTGGCCAAAGAGATGGAGCGCCAGGGCTTTACGCTGCCGCTGCTGATCGGCGGCGCGACCACCTCAAAAGCCCACACGGCGGTGAAAATAGAGCAGAACTACAGCGGGCCAACCGTCTACGTGCAGAATGCGTCACGTACCGTTGGCGTGGTTTCTGCTCTACTTTCAGAAACCCAGCGCGATGAGTTTGTCGCCCGCACTCGCAAAGAGTACGAAGTTGTTCGTACGCAGCACGCGCGTAAAAAACCGCGCACGCCGCCAGTTACGCTGGAAGTCGCGCGGGATAACGATCTGCCTTTCGACTGGGAAAGCTATACGCCTCCGGTTCCGCATCGGCTGGGGGTGCAGGAAGTGACCGCCAGTATTGAAACGCTGCGGAACTATATCGACTGGACGCCGTTCTTCATGACCTGGTCGCTGGCCGGGAAATACCCCCGCATTCTGGAAGATGAGGTTGTTGGCGAGGAGGCAAAACGCCTGTTTAAAGACGCTAACGAGATGCTGGATATGCTCCACCGGACGAAAACAATGACGCCGCGCGGCGTGGTCGGACTGTTCCCGGCGAATCGCGTGGGGGACGACGTGGAAATTTATGCCGATGAAACACGATCTCAGGTTAAAGGCTTCAGTCGCCATCTGCGCCAGCAAACGGAAAAGAGCGGCTTCCCGAACTACTGCATTGCCGATTTTGTTGCGCCTAAACACAGCGGTAAAGCCGACTACATCGGCGCTTTTGCGGTCACCGGCGGTATTGAAGAAGATGCACTGGCTGATGCCTACGATGCGCAGCACGATGATTACAATAAAATTATGGTGAAAGCGGTTGCCGACCGCCTGGCCGAAGCTTTTGCAGAATATCTGCACGAGCGCGTGCGTAAAGTCTACTGGGGCTATGCGGCCACAGAAAACCTCAGCAACGAGGAACTGATTCGCGAGAATTATCAGGGGATTCGTCCGGCCCCAGGCTATCCGGCCTGCCCGGAGCACACGGAAAAAGCGGCCATCTGGGCGCTGCTTGACGTCGAAAACGTGATTGGCATGAAACTCACCGAGTCTTACGCCATGTGGCCCGGTGCGTCCGTTTCAGGGTGGTACTTCAGCCATCCGGACAGTAAGTACTTTGCCGTCGCGCAAATTCAGCGTGACCAGGTCGAAGATTACGCCCGACGTAAAGGCATGCCGGTAACCGAGGTTGAACGCTGGCTTGCGCCAAACCTCGGTTACGACGCCGACTGACTCACAAACCTGTTATCTTTCCTTACAACTTACAAGGCGCTCTGGGGGCGCCTTGTCTCTTTATTGAAGTTAAACCCTTATACTGAAGGATGGTGGCTATTTTTGCTTCGGGAACCCTAAAAACGATAAGGAGAACAAGAATCCGTGCTGACGTTGTTACACCTGCTGTCCGCCGTTTCGCTGCTGGTCTGGGGCACGCATATTGTGCGCACTGGTATCATGCGCGTTTACGGTGCCAACCTGCGCAGTGTGCTTAGCCACAGCGTAGAAAAGAAACCGCTCGCCTTCTGCGCCGGGATAGGAGTGACCGCGCTGGTGCAGAGCAGTAATGCCACCACCATGTTGGTGACCTCGTTTGTTGCCCAGGATTTGGTGGCGCTCGCTCCTGCGCTGGTGATTGTGCTGGGGGCTGATGTCGGTACAGCGCTAATGGCGCGTATCCTGACTTTCGATCTCTCATGGCTTTCGCCGCTGCTGATTTTCATCGGCGTTATCTTCTTCCTCAGCCGCAAGCAGACCCGCGCCGGGCAGCTTGGCCGCGTGGGGATTGGCCTGGGCCTTATTCTGCTGGCGCTTGAGCTGATTGTAGGGGCCGTTACGCCGATTACCCAGGCGAACGGCGTCCAGGTGATCTTTGCTTCCCTGACCGGCGACATCATGCTCGACGCGCTGATTGGCGCGATGTTTGCCATTATCAGCTACTCGAGTCTGGCCGCCGTCCTGCTGACGGCCACGCTGACCTCCACCGGCGTGATCTCGTTTGATGTGGCGCTGTGCCTGGTCATCGGGGCTAACCTCGGCTCCGGCCTGTTGGCAATGATCAACAACAGCGCTGCCAATGCTGCCGCGCGTCGCGTGGCGCTTGGCAGTCTGCTGTTCAAGCTGGTGGGCAGTCTGCTGGTGTTGCCGTTTGTGCATGTCCTGGCCCGGTTGATGCACCACCTGCCGCTGCCGGAATCTGAACTGGTTATCTACTTCCACGTGTTCTACAACCTGATTCGTTGCCTGGTGATGGTGCCGTTTGCCGAACCCATGGCGCGCTTCTGCCGCCGGGTGATCAGCGAAGCGCCGGAAGTCGATGCCCGGATGAAGCCGAAGCACCTCGATCCTACGGCTCTGGATACTCCCGCATTGGGGTTATCTAACGCTGCGCGTGAAACCCTGAGAATGGGCGACGTGCTTGAGCAGATGCTGGAAACCTGGAGCAAGGTGATGCACGGCGAGCCGCGCCAGGAAAAAGAGCTGCGTAAGCTGGCTGATGACGTGGACGTGCTGTATACCGCCATCAAACTCTACCTCGCGCAGATGCCGAAGGAAGATTTGGCGGAAATGGAATCGCGCCGCTGGGCGGAAATCATCGAAATGTCTCTGAACCTGGAGCAGGCGGCGGACATCATCGAACGTATGGGGAGCGAAGTGGCGGATAAATCCCTTGCCGCGCGCCGGGCCTTCTCGCCGGATGGCTTGACCGAGCTGGATAACCTGCTCCAGCAGCTGATCAGCAACCTGCAGCTGAGCCTGTCGGTGTTCTTTTCGAGCGACCTGGGCAGCGCCCGCCGGCTGCGCCGGAACAAACACCGCTTCCGCATCATGAACCGCCGCTACTCTCATGCCCACGTCGATCGCCTGCACCAGCAGAACGTGCAGAGCATCGAGACCAGCTCGCTGCACCTCGGGCTGCTGGGGGACATGAAACGCCTGAACTCGTTGTTCTGTTCCGTCGCCTACAGCGTGCTGGACCAGCCGGACGATGACGACGAACGGGATGAATATTGAAAGCGACTCGCAACTCGATTTCAAGATTCACGATGAAGCTTCCAGAGATGCTGGTTAATGTGAGAAAGGCGGTTCGCAACGCCCTGCGGGTAAGGTATAGTCCTGGGTTTTCGGAGGAGCCATGCTGACTAATTCATCTATTCGTCTTAACAAATACATCAGCGAGAGCGGGATCTGCTCACGCCGTGATGCCGATCGCTACATCGAACAGGGCAACGTTTTTATTAACGGCAAACGCGCCAAAATTGGCGATCAGGTTTTTGCCGGCGACAGCGTGAAGGTGAATGGTCAGCTCATCGAACCCCGCAACGAAGAAGATCTGGTGCTCATTGCACTGAATAAGCCGGTGGGGATTGTAAGCACCACGGAAGACGGTGAGAAAGACAACATCGTTGACTATGTGAACCACAGCAAGCGCGTGTTCCCTATTGGGCGCCTGGACAAAGATTCTCAGGGGCTGATTTTCCTCACCAACCACGGCGACCTGGTGAACAAAATCCTGCGCGCCGGGAACGACCATGAGAAAGAGTATGTGGTCACGGTGAACAAGCCGGTTACCGACGAGTTTATTCGTGGTATGGGGGCGGGCGTGCCGATTCTGGGGACCGTCACTAAGAAATGCAAAGTTAAAAAAGAAGCGCCGTTTGCGTTTCGCATCACCCTGGTGCAGGGGCTGAATCGCCAGATTCGCCGTATGTGTGAACACTTTGGCTATGAAGTGACGAAGCTGGAGCGTACGCGCATCATGAACGTCAATCTCACCGGTATTCCGCTGGGGGAATGGCGTGACCTGACGGATGATGAACTGATTGAGCTGTTTAAGCTGATTGAGGATTCCTCCTCAGAGGCGAAACCGGCTAAAAAAGCGAAGCCAAAAGCGGCCAGCCCGGCGGCGGCGAAAAAACCGTTGGTAAGCGGCCCGAAAAGCTCAGCAAAAACGCCCGCTGAGCTTGCCTCGCGTAAACGCTTTGCTTCCCCAGGCCGGAAGAAGAAGGGCCGTTAAACTAGCGCTTACCTCGCGTGTGATTATTGGCCGACCATGAATAAGTGGTCGTGGTATCCGGTTTTAAGGCATTTTGTTTCTTCAGCTGGCGAGCTTTCTTGGCCGCCAGCGCACGTTCCGCCATCAGCTTGTCGATGTACTCTTTTTTTACCTGATTAGTCTCTGAGTTGGTCAACGTACGACCGTGGGCAATGCGGGCGCGATCCAGCAGCGTTTTTAGCTCACGCTGTTCGCTTTCCGTCATGTCTTGCTGTGTCAGTCTGGCTGTAGCCATCGTTGCAATCTCCCAAGAAAGGCCCCTCAGTGTAAAGCAAACCCACCGCGCCGACGAGACAAAAAAGCCTGCATCAGCAGGCTTTTAGCGATTATTTTTTGTCGTCTGGCTTCGGCGTTATCGCCTTGCCAGACCAATACCCGGCCAGCAGAGAACCGGAGAGATTGTGCCAGACGGAGAACAATGCGCCAGGCAGTGCCGCGAGCGGGGAGAAGTAGATTTTGCCCAGCGTGGCCGCAAGACCAGAGTTCTGCATTCCCACTTCGATGGCCAGCGTCCGGCAGGTCGACTCGTCAAACCCAAACAGCCGCCCGCCCCAGTAACCGCCGAGCAGGCCAATAGTGTTATGCAGAATCACCGCGACAATCACCACCAGACCCACGGAGGCTATGTGTGACGCCGAACCTGCCACAACTGCGCTAATGATGGCGAGAATACAAAGCATAGAAAACGCAGGCAGCCACGGCTCCACGCGCTTCACCAGGCGTGGGAACAGGTGATGCACAATCAGGCCAAGGCCAATCGGGATGATGACGATTTGCAGAATGCTGACCAGCATGCCCATCACATCGACTTTAATGTCGGCGTCGACGTAGAGACGGGTCAGCAGCGGCGTGGCAAATACGCCGACCAGCGTGGAAACCGATGAGATAGTCACGGAGAGCGCAACATCGCCTTTGGCCAGGTAAATCATGACGTTGGACGCCGTGCCGCTGGCTACGCTGCCAACCAGCACCATCCCGGCTGACAGGTCGGGCGGCATATGGAATAACATCGCCAGCAGCCACGCCGCCAGCGGCATCACCAGGTAATGCAGAAAAATGCCTGCAGCTACCGGGGCCGGGCGCGACAGCACGCGTTTAAAGTCTTCAAGTCGCAGATGCACGCCCATGCCAAACATAATGAGCATCAGCAGCGTACTGACCCACGGGCCAATTGGGGTAAAGGTTGAGGGGGTATAATACGCAGCGACTGAGAGCAGCAGCGCCCAGAGCGGGAACAGCCGGGTTAGGGTGGCAACCATATGATTTTCCTTGCGAATGCTTCGTCGCCAGTCAAGCCACTCTGCGGCGGTGGCCTCTGAACGAATCGGCGTTTGTGTTGTGTTGGCTTATTATTGCGGGCTAGGATCGAGCCTGGCCCTGATTATTGTTTATCGCGGCAAGGAAGATTATTCAAACAAATTATGAGCTTTAGCCTCCGTGGGCGCTGTCCCAGCTCAGGTTAAAACGTGCCAGATATTTACGCAGGCGGTCAGCATCATTCGGGTTAGCCTTTTTCAGCCGCGAGACGGCAAAAAGTTCGCGCCCGGCCTCGGAAAGTGACTGGGTGCGGCGGCAAACCTCCAGCACGGTTTCCAGCTGACGTTGATCGAATAAATCTATGTCTGGATTAGGCGCCACATCAGGAGAGGTGATTTGCCAGCTTTCCTTAAGCTGCGCGATCTCCTCCTTAACGGCCTCCAGCGTTATCCGCCCTTGTTCCGCCAGGGTTGCCATGCGTGATACGGAGGAGCTCAGCTCGCGGAAGTTTCCGCGCCATTGTGCCTGTGCAGAACAGGCAAAATTCAGATAATGGTCCCTGGCCTCTTTATCAAAACGTACTTGCGCTTGAGCTTCGGAAGAGAAGCGCTGTAGTTCGTACTCTACGTTGGGCGGAATGTCTTCCCGCCGCTGCGCCAGGCCCGGCAGAGCAAAGCTCCACATGTTAATCCTGGCATAGAGATCTTCGCGAAAGCGTCCCTCTGTGACCCACTGGCGCATATCCCGGTGGGTGCCGGCGATTAGCTGAAAATCGCTCTGTACCTCTTTATCGGAACCAAACGGGAAAAACGTTTTTTCTTCAATCGCTTTCAGTAGCATGGCCTGTTCGTCCAACCCTAGCTCAGCGATTTCATCCAAAAATAGCACGCCACCATCGGCCTCACGTAAGAGGCCCGTTCGTGCCGTAAGCGCGCCCGTAAACGCCCCTTTTACATGCCCGAATAACGTGGACATTGCGTTATCGCCTCGCAGCGTGGCGCAGTTTACCGCGACCAACTTGCCGGCAACCTGATGGCGAGCTTGCTTGAGTTGGTAAATGCGTTTTGCCAGGAAAGATTTACCCGCCCCGGTTGGGCCAGTCAGCAGCACGGGGGCCGTGGAACGGAGCGCAACTCGCTCAATGCGGTCGATCAACTGGTTAAACGTGGTATTCCGCGTGTCGATGCCCGCTTTCAGGAAAGAAATCGACTGTTGCTGCTCCCGCTGAAAGCGGCTGGTTAAGGTGGTATAGCGGCTTAAATCGAGATCGATAACCGAGTAGGTACCTGCGGGGGAGCCTTCTTCTGGGGTGCCTTTCCGGGCCGGGCCGGTTTGCAGCAGGCTGGCGGGGAGGTAGCGCGCCTCCGTCAGGAGAAACCAGCAAATTTGTGCGACATGTGTCCCGGTGGTGATGTGCACCAAATACTCTTCGTTAGCGGTATCGAAATCGTAACGGGTGGCAAAATCAAGGAAGGCGGCATACACCTCTTCAAAGTCCCAGGGATCTTTGATAATGACCTGATGCCGGCGGACGTCCGTATCAGGCGAAACGTGAGCGATATCGTCCGATAACTGCTCCGCCATGCCAGAGTCTTTCGGCTGATACAGCAGCTCGAGCCGATCAACGGGGAAGTCCGGCTGCTGGCACAGGCCAACCGTTGGCCGCCATTTATGGAAGCGATTTGCCCGCTTGCCGCGTTTATCCAGCACCGTGCCCAGTACGCCAATCACCACACGCCGTTTTTTCATTTTTATCCTAAAAGATAAACATCGATATTAAAGGATAAAAAAGATGGCTGACCCCAGCAAGAGATGAATGAAGGTTTATTTTTAAAAAACTTATAAATTAATAAGTTAACTAATTTATTTGTCTTTTTTATTTTCTGGCACGCTTCTGGCAATAACGTAAGTGTGTTGAGCGCAAAAGGGGATTAACCCCCAGCGGCACACCAGGAACGGTACAGACTGTTTTTCGGGTGTGTTCCGTAAGCGTGAAAGCACAGACAAGGGTTCAATTCCCAATTCATTCTCCCAATGAAACTGGTTGTTAACGAAGAAAGTGACAAAGGAGCCTTGAGCGGTCAGCAAGCTCCGAAGAGGGCTGCCGGTAATGGCGCCGGGCCACAGGCAAAAAGGAATTCCCCTGCGGTCTCGCTCCCTTACCCGCGCCTGATTTTTAAGGAACAGGAAAACAATGAAAAAAATAACGATACGAAAAGGTCAACTGGGGTTGTTGATGAGACAGGGCGATTACTATCAGGTCCTGGAAGCAGGCGAACACCGTCTGCCGTGGTTTAACCAACCTGAAGTGTTGGTGGTGAATCTGGACGGGAGCGAAGTCCCCGAGGCGCTAGCGCTGTATTTGCGTCGTTTTCAGCCCGACTGGGTTGAGCGCTACTGCCTGACTGCGGATTTAGCCGAGGGTGAAATTGGCGCTCTGTCAGTAAATGGCATTTTGCAGGAAATTTTGCCGCCTTCAACGCAGCGTTTGTTCTGGCAGGCGGGGGATGCATTGACGCTGGCACGTATCGATACCCAAAACGTGCAGGTACCAGACGAAGTCATGAATGCAGTCCTGCAGCCACGTCGAAACGGCGCGGTGAAAGGGCGAGACGCCATCCTGGTGGTTTCTGTGCCTGCCTGGCACGTTGGCGTATTGAAAATTGATGGTGAAACTCAGACGCTGTTGCCGCCGGGCATGACCGCATGGTGGAAAATAAATCATTTAGTGGAAGCTGAAGTGGTGGATACCCGCCTGCAGGCTCTGGAGGTCGGCGGGCAGGAGATCCTCACCAAAGATAAGGTAAACCTGCGTTTAAACATGGCCGCAAACTGGCGCTATAGCGATGTGTTGCAGGCCTTCGGTCAGTTAACGAAACCGGTGGAGCATTTGTACCGTGAGCTGCAATTTGCGCTGCGAGAAGCGGTAGGAACACGAACGCTGGATGAGCTGCTGGAGGATAAGCAGATTATTGATGAAGTTGTCAGCGCTCAAGTGAAAAACCGCATAGCCCCGTTCGGCATTGAAATCGCTTCATTGGGCGTAAAAGACATTGTGCTACCGGGTGAAATGAAAACCATTTTGTCCCGGCTGGTTGAAGCCGAAAAATCGGCGCAGGCCAATGTGAACCGTCGGCGTGAAGAGACGGCGGCCACACGTTCGCTGCTGAATACCGCAAAGGTGATGGAAAACAACCCTGTAGCGTTGCGCCTTAAGGAACTGGAAACGCTCGAAAGAGTCGCGGAGCGCATTGATAAAATTTCCGTTTTTGGCGGTCTGGATCAGGTTCTACATGGGTTGGTTAATCTCAAAGGATAAGAAAATGCAGCATAACGAATTTCAACTGTTGGCGGCGGAAAACAGCGCGCCGATAAAAATGTGGACTCATGGCGTACCGGTTGAGCCGGAAGCCCGCGAGCAATTGCTGAACACAGCGAAGATGCCGTTTATTTTTAAACATCTGGCGGTTATGCCGGATGTGCATCTCGGCAAAGGATCAACTATCGGCAGCGTAATTCCCACCAAAGGCGCGATTATACCGGCGGCGGTTGGGGTCGATATTGGTTGTGGAATGATTGCCGTGCGTACCTCGCTGGCGGCGGGCGATCTGCCGGATAACCTCCGCGGATTGCGCAGTGCAATAGAACAGGCGGTGCCTCATGGCCGAACCAACACGCGCTCTCGCCGTGATAAAGGCGCGTGGAGCACACCGCCTGAAGAGGTAGATGGACATTGGTCGCAGCTGGCACCGCGATTCAAGCGTCTGACGGACAAATACCCAAAGCTGCTGAAAACCAATAACCATCAGCATCTGGGAACGCTGGGCACCGGTAACCACTTTATTGAAATTTGTCTGGATGAGCAGCAGCGAGTGTGGGTGATGCTGCACAGCGGATCGCGCGGTGTGGGAAATGCCATTGGCAATCTTTTTATCGCCCTGGCGCAGAAGGATATGCAGCAGCACATGGCCAATCTGCCGGACAAAAACCTGGCTTACTTTCGGGCGGGAAGCCAGCACTACGATGATTACATCGAAGCGGTGGAGTGGGCGCAGGATTTTGCCCGCCATAATCGTGAAGTCATGATGTCTCGCGTGCTGACCGCGCTGTCGCGTATTGTGAGCAAACCCTTTATGACGCAGCAGGAAGCGGTGAATTGCCACCATAATTATGTGCAGCAGGAAACACATTTCGGTGAGGAAGTGCTGGTCACCCGTAAGGGGGCGGTTTCGGCGCAGAGAGGCCAGATGGGCATTATTCCCGGTTCTATGGGGGCAAAAAGCTTTATTGTGCGCGGGCTGGGTAATGCGCAGAGTTTTTGCTCTTGTAGCCACGGTGCCGGGCGCGCCATGAGCCGAACGGCGGCTAAAAATCGCTTTACCGTTGAGGATCAGATACGCGCCACCGCCCATGTTGAGTGCCGTAAAGACAGCGAAGTGATTGATGAAATCCCGATGGCTTATAAAGACATTGATGCCGTCATGGCGGCGCAGTCTTCGCTGGTGGAAATTGTTCATACGCTCCGGCAGGTTGTCTGTGTAAAAGGATAAAAAAATGACTTACAACGGAGTCGATGCCGCAATGCGCGAGCGGGTGCGGCATCAGTTAGAAGAAGTAGAACGGCGCTTTGGCGTGCGGGTGCTCTATGCCTGCGAATCCGGCAGCCGGGCCTGGGGTTTTGCTTCCCCAGACAGCGATTATGACGTGCGGTTTTTATACGTTCATGCCCCTGAATGGTATCTGCGGGTTGAGGCGGGCAGGGATGTGATTGAATTACCAATAGATGACGAACTGGATGTTTGTGGCTGGGAATGGCGCAAAACGCTAGGTCTGTTGAAAGGTGCGAATCCTACGCTGATTGAGTGGCTGGACTCGCCGATAGTCTATCAGCAGGATGAGACTGTTATCGCCGGACTAAAAGCGCAGGTTCCAGGCTGGTTTTCACCCTTGCGGGCTCGCTGGCACTATTACTCCATGGCGCGTAAAAACTTTCGCGGCTACCTGCAGGGCGATGAAGTGCGGCTGAAAAAGTACTTCTACGTGCTACGCCCGCTGCTTGCAGTGCGTTGGGTAGAAGAAGGAAAAGGCGTCCCGCCGATGCGTTTTGCTGAACTGTTGGCCGGAAGCAACCTTGATGCTTCTCTACGCCAGGAAGTGGACGAACTGCTGGAGATCAAACAGCGTGTCGGTGAGGCGAAGTTCGGATCACGTCGGCCGCTATTGCATGAGTTTATTGTGTCTGAGCTGGCTCGAGGTGAAACCCCGCCCACGCTACCGGACAGCCGGGAGGGCGATAGCAAAGAACTCGACAGGCTGTTGATGAAAACCGTTTTGAGTGCATAAAAAAGGCCCGGTACATGCGATGTTACCGGGCCTTTTCTTCTCTGTTAGTTATTCAAACAGGTTGCGGTGCAGCTTCTGTACCACCTGCTCTGCATCGTCGCCAGGCACCAGGAAGCACAGGTTGTAGCTGGATGCGCCGTAGCAAATCATGCGGATGTTGAACGGATCGAGCACGCCGAACACTTCTTTGCCTACGCCACAGGCCTGGGACAGCTTATTGCCGATGATAGCCACCAGTGCCAGGTTCTCTTCGACTTCCACACGGCACAGCGATGAAAGCTCGGTGAGCAGCGCGGTGGTCAGCAGGCTGTCGCCGGTGGAGGTCGAGCCGGTGGTGTCCATGGTCAGCGCCACGCTCACCTCGGAGGTGGTGATCAGGTCCACGGAAATATTATGGCGAGCCAGAATGCTGAACACTTCCGCCAGGAAACCGCGGGAGTGGAGCATGTGCAGGCTGTGCAGCGTCAGCAGCGTTTGCTTGCGACGGACCGCAAGGGCGCGGAAGAGCGGTGGATTTTCCGTTTTTTTGCACACCAGGGTGCCGCCAGCCGCAGGATCTTTGCTGGAGCCAACGAACACCGGAATGTCGCAGCGCACGGCAGGCAACAGCGTCGCCGGGTGCAGGACTTTCGCGCCAAAGGTCGCCATTTCAGCGGCTTCTTCAAAGGCGATGCGGTCAATGCGTTTTGCTGCAGGTACCATGCGCGGATCGGTGGTGTAGATGCCCGGCACGTCGGTCCAGATATCCACGCGAGCGGCATTCAGCGCTTCGCCGAGCAGCGCAGCGGTATAGTCGCTGCCGCCGCGGCCAAGCGTAGTCGTCCTGCCTTTTTCTTCGCTGCCGATAAAGCCCTGAGTGATCACCAGGGATTCCGCGAGGCGCGGCAGCATCTGCTGGCTTGCCAGTTCCGCCAGCGCGGCGATATCCGGTTCGGCACGGCCAAAGCGGTCGTTGGTGCGCATGACTTTACGAATATCGAACCACTGCGCTTCCACCTGACGTTCGCGCAGGATTTCCACGAACAGCAGGGTGGACATCAGCTCGCCGTGGCTAACCAGTTCATCGGTCAGCGCGGTGGAGGTTGCCAGAGAGGCGGCTTCCGCAAGGGTCGTGATGTTTTCAAGCAGGCGGTCGATCTCTTCGCGGATAACATCTGGGTTCGCCAGACGCTCAACGATGTTGTACTGAATTTTGCGGATAGCATCGAGCTTGATGAAGCGCTCGGTTGCTTCGAGGCCTTCAGCCAGAGCAACCAGCAAATTAGTCACGCCAGCGGAGGCGGAAAGCACCACCACGCGGACGTGGCTATCGGCCAGCACCACATCGGCGCTGCGGTTCATCGCGTCGAAATCGGCGACGCTGGTCCCACCAAATTTGGCGACTACGGTTTGAGACATAACTACCTCGTGTCAGGGGCCATTCAACTGGCAAAAAAGTATTCAGCCTTGGCACAAGGGAAGAGCGGTAAACGGGTGGGCGCAGAGCAGGAGAACTACGATATCACCCAGAAGTGCTCCACCTTGGCTATCCGGCCTTTTGGACCGGATATGAAACGCTCGACTGCGAACGTTTCTGGTGACAACCCAGAGGATTCAGCCCCTGCAGCCGACAATAAGCGTGACCAGCCGCTTCATCATCTCGGCGTTGCTCCCCCTCACGTATCGTCGTTGTTACTGGTTCCTCGGATACGATTTTCTGGGCAACGCGCCTCTTCTGGCCTGCGCACGCGCAGGTAGCGCCTAATAAATAAAGCTTCGGCGAAGGCATGTCAACCGCGGGGTTATGCGGATTTTTCATGTTAAATCGGTAATCAGGAATTTAACTTATAAGAGGGTATTTTTGCCGCTTTTTAGGGGGTTACGGGAAACCCTCTCTTAATGGCATAAAATCAATCACAATTTTTGCCTGCAGGCGCTACAATCGACCGAAGTCACAATTCTCAAATCAGAAGAGTATTGCTATGAAAAACATCAACCCGAAGCAGACCTCTGCCTGGCAGGCACTCCAGAAACATTACGATGAGATGAAAGACGTTACGCTTTCCGACCTGTTCGCGAAAGATAACGACCGCTTCAGCAAGTTCTCCGCGACCTTCGATGACCTGATGCTGGTGGACTTCTCCAAAAACCGCATCACTACCGAAACCCTCGAAAAACTGCAGGCTCTGGCGAAAGAGACCGATCTGCAGAGCGCGATCAAATCCATGTTCGCCGGCGAGAAAATCAACCGCACCGAAGACCGCGCCGTACTGCACGTTGCGCTGCGTAACCGCAGCAACACGCCTATCGTGGTCGATGGCAAAGACGTGATGCCGGAAGTGAACGCGGTGCTTGAGAAGATGAAAGCCTTCTCTGAAAGCATCATCAGCGGCAACTGGAAAGGTTACACCGGCAAAGCCATCACCGACGTGGTTAACATCGGTATCGGCGGCTCTGACCTCGGCCCATTCATGGTTACCGAAGCGCTGCGTCCATACAAAAACCACCTCAACATGCACTTTGTGTCTAACGTTGACGGTACCCACATTGCCGAAGTGCTGAAGAACGTTAACCCGGAAACCACGCTGTTCCTGGTGGCGTCTAAAACCTTCACCACTCAGGAAACGATGACCAACGCCCACAGCGCGCGTGACTGGTTCCTGCGCGCCGCTGGCGATGAAAAACATGTGGCGAAACACTTCGCTGCGCTGTCTACTAACGGTAAAGCCGTTGGTGAGTTTGGTATCGACACTGCGAACATGTTCGAATTCTGGGACTGGGTTGGCGGCCGCTACTCTCTGTGGTCCGCGATTGGCCTGTCCATCATTCTGTCCGTGGGCTTCGACAACTTTGTTGAGTTGCTGTCCGGTGCGCACGCGATGGATAAGCACTTCTCCACCACGCCTGCCGAGCAAAACCTGCCGGTACTGCTGGCGCTGATCGGCATCTGGTACAACAATTTCTTCGGCGCTGAAACTGAAGCGATTCTGCCATACGACCAGTACATGCATCGCTTTGCGGCCTACTTCCAGCAGGGCAACATGGAGTCCAACGGTAAGTACGTTGACCGCAACGGCAAAGCCGTGGACTACCAGACGGGCCCAATTATCTGGGGCGAGCCGGGCACCAACGGGCAGCATGCGTTCTATCAGCTGATTCACCAGGGGACCAAAATGGTGCCGTGCGATTTCATCGCGCCGGCCATCAGCCATAACCCACTGTCCGATCACCATCCAAAACTGCTGTCTAACTTCTTCGCACAGACCGAAGCGCTGGCGTTCGGGAAATCCCGTGAAGTGGTTGAGCAGGAATACCGTGACCAGGGTAAAGATCCGGCCACGCTGGACCACGTTGTGCCGTTCAAAGTGTTCGAAGGCAACCGCCCAACCAACTCCATCCTGCTGCGCGAAATCACCCCGTTCAGCCTGGGTGCGCTGATTGCACTCTACGAGCACAAAATCTTCACCCAGGGCGCGATCCTGAACATCTTCACCTTCGACCAGTGGGGCGTGGAGCTGGGCAAACAGCTGGCTAACCGCATCCTGCCAGAGCTGGGCGACGACAAACAAATCGCCAGCCACGACAGCTCTACCAACGGCCTGATTAACCGCTATAAAGCATGGCGTGATTAATTAAACCGCATGATTTAAATATGCCAGCCTTGTGCTGGCATATTTTTTATAAGAGTTATCCCCTTGCCGTCATAATTCTCGATATTGCCACCCTGAGGTTAATCCTAAAAATGGCTTTCCCGCCGCTTTATCAGGTCTTTAATTTAAGATTATATTGAATTAAGTTCTTTTAATGTCCTTTGTAATTGATTGTTTTTATTTGGTTTAAATTTATTTAAATATAAATTCAGTTTTGATTTTTACTCTTTTTCTTAAAATTCACTCCTTATTTACTGCGGGCTAATTCATCACATTGTGTTGTGTATACTCGATCGCGCCTGAAACCTTTTCAGGTAAATCTCCATTCATTCAATGAAGGGAAATTGTAATGAGAAAAACCCTTTATGGCGCTTTAGCCATATTTACGCTGGCTGCCGCCGGCGCGGCGATTGCTGACCCTGTAGCTGTGGGTGATGCGGCCGGCGCGCAGGCGACGTCTGTGTCTGCAGGCAGTTCTGCTGCAACCAGCGCCAGCACTGTTGGTTCTGCGGTAGGTGTGGCATTAGCCGCCACCGGTGGCGGCGACGGTTCTAACACCGGGACCACCACAACCACGACGACCAGCACCACCACCCGTTAACGTTTGGGTGTTTTTAACCATAACCACACTTCGGTGTGGTTATTTTAAACCGGGGAATCACCGTGCAGCGACTCGCAATACTCTTTGTCTGTCTGTTACTCCAGGCGTGCTCAGCGACCACCAGAGGGCTTGGCACCTCGCTTTGGAACAGTATTGCCGGAGGCGGAGGCGTACAGCTTACCGACGATGAAATTGCCGAGATGCGCTACGCGAGCCAATACATGAGCATCAACAACGGCCCGCAGCTGTTTGTGGTACTCGCTTATAACGAAGACGGCCAGCAGAAGTGGGTGACGCAGGACCGGTCGGTCATCGTCACGCAAAACGGCCGCATTGTGAAAACCTCCGGGCTACGGGACAACCTGACGGAAGTCACCAATCTGGCCAGCGACCCGCTGGAGAACGTGAAACAGATTCAGGATGGCGCGAGCTGGACCCGGCAGATGGCCTGGACTGAACACCAGCAGGTTCGCTACGCCACCGCAACATCCACCTTTGAATTTGACGGTACCGACACGGTGAAACTCGGCAGTAGCGTGACCAAAGTGCGCGTGCTGGAAGAAGAGGTGACTGCGCTTGGGAAAAGCTGGACGAACCGCTATTGGATCGACGATGAAGGCCAAATCCGCAAATCAAAACAGTATCTTGGCCCTGGCTACTGGCCTATTACCACGCTTCTAGTGAAGGCGGCAAAACAATGAAAAAACTCCCCTTTACGTTGATGACTCTGCTTTTCGCCAGTGCTTTTACCCATGCAGAAAGTACCGTGACGGTTTATGCCCAACCGCAAACGCAGCCGCGGATGATTACCGATGCTGCACGGCTGGCGGATTTAGTGACTAACCCTGCATTAAGCCACACCTGGTGGCCGGCGGCGGTGATTAGCACCCGGCAGGCAAGCGCCGCAGAAGAGCAAAAACACCAGCAGCTTCTGGCGCGCCTGGCTGAAGTGGCCGCAGACGAAGGTGGAGACGATGGGGCTGCCATCAACGGGTTGCGTCAGCAGCTCAGCGCCATGCACGTAACCGGGCGGCAATTTGTCAATCTGGACCCCGATTGGGTTCGCCTTCGCCCACAGGCAAACGTACCGCTTCAGGGGGAGTACAGCCTGTGGACCGGGCCGCAGCCCACAACCATCACCCTGGTGGGATTAGTCAGCTCGCCCGGCGTGAAGCCTTTTACCCCCGGGCGCAGCGTGGATGACTATCTGGACGACGTCAGCCTGTTGAGCGGGGCCGAAAGGAGCTATGCCTGGGTGATTTACCCGGACGGCAAAATCGAAAAATCGCCGGTCGCGTACTGGAATAAGCGCCATAGAGAGCCGTCGCCAGGCAGCATCATCTTTGTGGGTTTCTCCGACCGCCTTTTCAGCTCCACCTTTGATGAGCTGAACCAGCAGATTCTTAATACCCTGACCCATCGGATACCGGATTAATGAAAAAACGTTACCTGTATAGTCTGATTGCGCTGGCGGTGACATCCGCCTGCCGCGCCGAAACGTATCCGGCACCCGTTGGCCCTTCTCAGGCAGATTTTGGCGGCGCGGGTTTACTGCAAACGCCGACGGCGCGTATGGCGCCAGAAGGTGAATTTAACCTCAACTATCGCGACAACGATCAGTACCGCTTTTACTCCGCCTCCATGCAGCTTTTCCCCTGGATGGAGGCCACGCTGCGCTATACCGACGTGCGCACACGTCACTACAGTAGCGTGAAGGCTTTCTCGGGTGACCAGACCTATAAAGACAAAGCGTTTGATGTGAAATTCCGTCTGTGGGAAGAGGGTTACTGGCTGCCTCAGGTCTCCGCCGGTATTCGTGATCTGGGCGGCACCGGGCTGTTTGACGGTGAATATGTGGTGGCGAGCAAAGCCTGGGGGCCGTTCGATTTCAGTCTCGGCATGGGCTGGGGATATTTAGGTACCAGCGGCAACATCAAAAACCCGCTCTGCGAATACAGCGACAAGTACTGCCACCGGGATAACAGTTACCAAATGGCGGGCTCCTTCAACTTTAGCGGCATGTTCCACGGCCCGACATCGCTGTTTGGCGGCGTGGAATACCAGACGCCGTGGCAGCCACTCAGGCTAAAGGTTGAGTATGAAGGCAACAACTACAGCCATGAGTTTGCAGGGAAAATGGACCAGCGCAGCAGCGTTAACGTCGGCGCTATCTACCGGGTGACCGACTGGGCCGACGTGAACATGAGCTACGAGCGCGGCAACACCTTTATGTTTGGCGTGACGCTACGCACCAACTTCAACGACCTCAAGCCGGGGTACAACGATTCCCGTCGCCCAGAGTACCAGCCACATCCTCAGGACGAAATTCTGCAGCACAACGTGGTGGCTAACCAGCTGACCGACCTGAAATACAATGCCGGGCTGATCAACCCGAATATTCAGGTCAAAGGTGACACGCTTTACGTCACGGGCGAGCAGGTGAAATACCGAAATTCCCGCGAAGGTATTGAACGTGCCAATCGCATCGTGATGAATGATCTGCCGGATAATATTCGCACCATCCGCATTACCGAAAGCCGGATTAATATGCCGCAGGTCACCACGGAAACGGACGTCGCCAGCTTGCGTCGACATCTCGAGGGTGAACCGCTGGGGCAGGAAACGACGCTGGTAAAAAAACGCGTTGAGCCCGTGGTGCCAGAAAGCACCGAGCAGGGATATTACATCGAGAAGTCGCGCTTCAACTACTCGCTCGATCCGATTCTTAACCAGTCCATCGGTGGCCCGGAAAGCTTCTACATGTACCAGGTCGGGGTGATGGGGAACGTGGATTACTGGCTGACGGACCACCTGTTAACCAGCGGCAGTCTGTTTGCTAACGTCGCCAATAACTACGACAAATTTAACTACACCAACCCGCCAACGGATTCTACGCTACCGCGCGTGCGTACTCACGTTCGTGAATATGTAGAAAACGATATTTACATCAACAACCTGCAGGCTAACTACTTCCAGTACTTCGGGCATGGGATCTACGGCCAGGTTTACGCGGGCTACCTGGAAACCATGTATGGCGGCGCGGGGGCGGAGCTGCTTTACCGCCCGGTGGACAGCAACTGGGCGATCGGCGTCAACGGCAACTACGTCAAACAGCGTGACTGGCGCAGTTCGCAGGACATGATGAAATTTACCGACTACAGCGCTAAAACCGGGCATATCACCGGTTACTGGACACCGCCGTTTGCCCAGGATGTGCTGGTTAAGCTCAGCATCGGTCAGTATCTGGCGCAGGATAAAGGTGGCACGCTGGAGATCTCCAAACACTTTGACAGCGGGATCGTGGTAGGCACCTACGCCACCATCACCAATGTGTCGAAGAAAGAGTACGGCGAAGGGGACTTCACCAAAGGTTTCTACATCAATGTGCCGCTGGATATCTTCTCGGCTTACCCGACCCGCAGCCGGGCACAGGTAACCTGGACGCCGCTGACGCGTGACGGCGGGCAGATGCTGGGCCGTAAGTTTGATCTGTACGGGGTGACCAGCGACCGCAGCGAAAATTTCCGTTAGTGAAAGTAAGTAAATAAACTAGATCCAGATCACATTCTGGACGTATAACAGCCTCTCAAGACCACAATAATAATGAGGGGCCGTTATGCCTGCGACACCGCGTTTTGCCTGGATTTCTACCGTCATGCAGACGGTGCTCAATCTGGGTTTATTAGCCCTGGGGGTGATCCTGATTATCTTCCTGGGCAAAGAGACCGTTCATCTCGCCACCGTGCTGTTCACGCCAGGGGATGACGCCAGCTCGTACCTGTTTATCGAAGGGCTGGTGGTCTATTTCCTCTATTTCGAATTTATCGCGCTGATTGTGAAGTACTTTCAGTCGGGCTATCACTTCCCGCTGCGCTACTTCGTGTACATCGGTATCACCGCGATTGTGCGCCTGATTATCATCGATCATAAATCGCCGCTGGACGTGCTGATCTACTCGGCCGCGATTCTGGTGCTGGTGATTACGCTTTGGCTGTGTAATAGCCAGCGCCTGAGGCGGGAATAAAAAAGGGCGGCCCTGGGGCCGCCTGAATAAAGTGCTAAGGTCAAAGTGAGGGTTGCAGTGGTATGGCATAAAGATGAAGCAAAGGACTTTCAGGGATAAACGTTAACCTTTCACCCCGCCAGCGGTCAGGCCGCTCACCAGCCAGCGCTGGGCCAGCAGGAACACAACGGTAATCGGTATCGCGGAGAGCACCGCCGCCGCGGCAAAATCACCCCACAGGTAGTTCTGCGGGTTAAGGTATTGCTGCATCCCCACGGCCAGCGTGTAGCTGTCCACGTCGCGCAGCAACAGCGAAGCCACAGGCACCTCGGTAATCGCGGCAATAAACGACAGAATAAAGACCACCGCCAGAATGGGCACCGACAGCGGCAGCAGCACCAGACGGAATGCCTGCCACGGCGTCGCGCCGTCCAGCGCGGCAGCCTCTTCCAGCGAGCCATCAATCGTTTCGAAATAGCCCTTAATCGTCCAGACGTGCAGCGCAATCCCGCCTAAATAAGCAAAGATCACCCCGCCGTGGGTGTTCAGGCCGATAAACGGAATGTACTGGCCCAGGCGGTCAAACAAGGCATACAGCGCCACCAGGGAAAGCACCGCCGGGAACATCTGGAAAATCAGCATCCCTTTCAGCAGAGTGGCTTTGCCGGGGAAACGCATACGGGCAAAAGCGTAGGCGCAGGTGGTGGAAAGGGCGACGATACCTATCGCCGTGATCCCGGCAATTTTTATCGAGTTCCACAGCCAGAGCAGTACAGGGAATGGCGGAGGCGTGACGCGACCATCCGCGTGCTCAACGCTAAAGCCCAGCGCCAGCTTCCAGTGTTCCCAGGAAACCTGGTCCGGGATCAGGCTCCCGGTGGCAAAGTTACCCGGACGCAGCGAGATGGCGATGACCATCAGCAGCGGGAACATGATTGCCGCGATAAACAGCAGCAGCAGAAAGTGCGTGAGGAACAGACGCAGCTTTTGAGATTTGGGTTGCACCATGGCCATCGTCGTCTCCTTAATCGAACTTCATACGGGTGGCTTTCAGGTTCACAATCGCAAGGGCGCCCACCAGCAGGAAGATAAGCGTTGCGATAGCCGCTGCCAGACCGAAGTCCTGGCCGCCGCCGCCTTCAAAGGCGATGCGATAGGTGTAGCTCACCAGCAGGTCGGTATAACCCGCTGGTGTGGTCGTCCCGAGCCTGTCCGGACCGCCGTTGGTCAGCAACTGAATCAGAACGAAGTTGTTAAAGTTAAAGGCGAAGCTGGCAATCATCAGCGGCGTGAGCGGCTTAATCAGCAGCGGCAGCGTGATTTTAAAGAAGTTCTGGAACGGACCCGCTCCGTCCATCGCTGATGCTTCGTAAAGGTCGTCAGGAATGGCTTTCAGCAGCCCCATGCACAGGATCATCATGTAGGGATAGCCAAGCCAAGTATTGACGATGATGATCATCGAGCGAGCGGTGGTTGGGTCGCTGAACCAGGCGGGCTTAATGCCGAACAGTGCGCTCAGCATCATATTGATTTCGCCGAAGCTTTGGTTGAATAAGCCTTTGAAAATCAAAATGGAAATAAACGAAGGCACGGCATAGGGCAGGATCAGCAGCAGGCGATACACCGCTTTACCCTTCAACGATTCCCACTGCACCACGCAGGCCAGCACCATCCCCACCGCGACGGTAAGAATCACCGTCAGCACCGAGAAAATCACCGTCCAGACGAAGATAGCTAGGAAGGGCTTTTGGATCCCGTCATCGTGGAAAACGCGCAGGAAATTTTTCCAGCCGATGGTGACGGTATAGCCCGGGCTTAGCTGTTCTCCAGCCCAGCTGCCGTCGGCGTTTACCGACTCGTAATAACCGATATGGTCGTTCGGGGCGTATTTTACATTGGTCTGGTTATTGGTCAGCTCGCCGTTTTCCGCCAGCGTGTAGAGCGGGCGAGTGCCAGAGAACTGGCGCAGGGAGCTCATCACCACCTTGCTTTCATCCGGCAGCACGGCGGTTATCTGGCTCAGAGCCTGGCGGTTTTGGGTGATGACGCGCAGGTTGCCGCGCTCGCCTTCCGGCAGCGCATCAGCCTCTTTCAGCTGAATTTTTTGCGCGCCGCCAAAGGTAAATTTGTCCGAGATATAGTTTTTCCCGCTTTCCCCGTCGGTGAGCGCTAACGTCCATTCATTGCCGTTTGGATAAAGGCCAAAGTTGAAGGTTTTGCCCGCCTGGTACTGGCGGTCCATCAGCACCTGCTGCGCGCGTTCAAATGTCAGCTGGTTGGTGCTGCTGTAGTTGGTAAAGGCGATAGCGATGGTACAGATCAGCGGGAAGAGGACAAACAGCCCCATACCTGCCATGCCGGGGTAGACGTAGCGCCAGGCGTAGGCCTTGCGGTTAGCAAAAATATAGAGGCCAAGTGAGCTTAAAATCAGCGTCATGATGGCGAACAGGTACTCCCCCTGGGCGTACATTAAAACCACAAGATAGCCAACCAGCAGGCCCAATGCCCCGATGACTGACCATTTCAGTCCCTCGCTTTGCCACCAGCGGCTCTTTTTAACTGCATCCATGGGGTGTTCCTCTACAGCGTGTTATTTCCCCTCACCCTAACCCTCTCCCCAAGGGGGAGAGGGGACAGAAAGGGCCAGTTTTCTCACTCCGGCAGGAGAGCAGGACTCAATCCGAATTCCCTCTCCCTTGTGGGAGGGGGCCGGGTTCAATCCGAATTCTCCCTCTCCCTTGTGGGCAGAGGGCCGGACTCAATCTGAATTCCCTCTTCCTTGTGGGTAGAGGGCCGTACTCAATCTGAATTCCCCCTCTCCCCTATGGGTAGAGGGCCGGGGTGAGGGGCAAGGTTTACTTAGTGATACGTCCCTGAGCATCCTTCAGCGCAGCATCAACGGTCTGACGGCCGCTAACGGCGTTGATGACCGCCGTGCGCACGGCATACCAGAAAGCAGACATCTGAGGAATATTCGGCATAATCTCGCCCTTCTGGGCGTTATTCATGGTGGCAGCAATACGCGGATCCTTCGCCAGTTGTTCCTGGAACGATTTCAGCGCCACGGCACCGAGCGGTTTGTCCTTGTTCACATCCGCCAGACCCTGATCGGTCAACAGGTAGTTCTCAAGGAACTCTTTCGCCAGTTCTTTATTTGGGCTGGCGGCGTTAATACCGGCACTCAGCACACCTACGAATGGTTTAGACGGCTTGCCTTTAAAGGTCGGCAGCAGCGTCACGCCGTAGTTGATTTTGCTCTTGTCGATATTCGACCAAGCCCACGGCCCGTTAATCGTCATCGCCGTTTCGCCCTTGTTGAATGCGGCTTCGGCGATGGAATAGTCGGTGTCGGCATTCATCTGCTTGTTCTTGATCATATCAACCAGGAAGCCGAGGCCCGCTTTTGCCCCCGCGCTGTCGACGCCCACATCTTTCACATCATATTTGCCGTTTTCGAACTTGAAGGCATACCCGCCGTCTGCCGCAATCAATGGCCAGGTGAAGTACGGTTCTTGCAGGTTGAACATCAGTGCGCTCTTCCCTTTCGCCTTCAGCTCTTTATCCAGGGCGGGGATCTCCTCCCAGGTTTTCGGCGGATTTGGGACAAGGTCTTTGTTATAAATCAGCGACAGTGCTTCTACCGCAATCGGGTAAGCGATGAACTTGCCGTTGTAACGTACGGCGTCCCAGGTAAACGGATAAAGTTTGTCCTGGAAGGCTTTGTCTGGGGTGATTTCGGCCAGCAGGCCGGATTGCGCATAGCCGCCAAAGCGGTCATGAGCCCAGAAGATAATGTCCGGGCCATCGCCGGTTGCTGCCACCTGTGGGAATTTTTCTTCAAGTTTATCAGGATGTTCAATGGCGACTTTAATACCGGTATCTTTCTCAAACTTCTTACCGACTTCGGCCAGGCCGTTGTAGCCCTTATCGCCGTTAATCCAGATGACCAGTTTGCCTTCTTCGATTTTTGCCAGTGCAGAGGCGGAAAGCATCATCGTCGTCAGGGCTGACAGAGCGAGGATACGGGCGCCGGTTTTAATTTTCATGTTCCCATCCTTTGAGTGGTGGTGTGCGCTTTATAGGGTAGTGCAGATTAACGTTGTTAAGTCTGCGGAGATGACAAGCGCTTCTCATCCTCCTTTGCTCTACGCCCCTGAGTGGTTATCTGTGATCTGCTTTGCATAACTGGCCGTTATGTGTCCTGGCGCACATAAAAACGCACTGAAAATTGAAGCCGCGATCACGAAAATCCCTTGTGCCACCTGCAACCGGTTGCAGATGCCCCTGCCTCATCCTCCCGCCTCCTCCCCCATAAAAAAGCGTTAGGGTGGAGGATTTACCAAATGTCGCTTTCCCTCATAGTCGGACACATCTTGAAGCACCTGTCCGACGGCAGGCGGCAGTAATGAGGGAGTGGTAATGGCGAGCGTGCAGCTACGGAACGTAACAAAAGCCTGGGGTGACGTGGTGGTGTCGAAAGACATCAATCTCGACATCAATGAAGGAGAATTCGTGGTTTTTGTCGGGCCATCAGGCTGCGGTAAATCAACGCTGCTGAGAATGATCGCGGGGCTTGAAACTATCACCAGCGGTGAACTGCTGATTGGTGAAAAGCGCATGAACGATATCCCTCCCGCTGAGCGTGGCGTGGGGATGGTGTTTCAGTCTTACGCCCTCTATCCCCACCTGTCTGTCGCGGAAAACATGTCCTTCGGCCTGAAGCTTGCCGGGGCAAAAAAAGACGATATCAACCAGCGCGTGAATCAGGTTTCTGAAACCCTGCAGCTCGCGCATCTGCTGGACCGCCGCCCGAAGGCGCTGTCCGGTGGGCAACGCCAGCGTGTGGCGATTGGTCGAACGCTGGTTGCGGAGCCTCGAGTCTTCCTGCTGGATGAGCCGCTTTCAAATCTTGATGCGGCGCTGCGCGTGCAGATGCGTATCGAGATATCCCGTCTGCACAAGCGTCTGGGCCGCACGATGATTTACGTCACCCATGACCAGATTGAGGCGATGACCCTGGCCGACAAAATCGTCGTGCTGGATGCTGGCCGCGTCGCGCAGGTTGGGAAGCCGCTCGAGCTGTATCACTACCCGGCTGACCGCTTTGTAGCGGGCTTCATCGGGTCGCCAAAAATGAACTTCCTGCCGGTAAAAGTGACCGCGACGGCCATTGACCAGGTGCAGGTGGAATTGCCTAACCGTCAGTATGTCTGGCTGCCGGTGGAAAGCCGCAATGTTCAGGTGGGGGCCAATATGTCACTTGGCATTCGCCCGGAACACCTGCTGCCGAGCGACATTGCTGACGTCACCCTTGAAGGGGAAGTGCAGGTCGTTGAGCAGTTGGGACATGAGACTCAGATTCACATCCAAATCCCCGCCATTCGTCAAAACCTGGTTTACCGCCAGAACGACGTGGTGTTGGTAAAAGAGGGTGCCACATTCGCTATTGGCCTGCCGCCAGAGCGCTGCCATCTGTTCCGAGAAGATGGCACCGCATGTCGTCGGTTGCATCAAGAGCCCGGCGTTTAAGCATTCCCATAAAAAATAAAAGCAATGATCTCAGGAGATAGAATGATGATTACTCTGCGCAAACTCCCACTGGCGGTCGCCGTAATTGCAGGCATCGTGTCTGCACAGGCTGGCGCCGTTGATTTCAAGGGCTACGCACGTTCTGGTATTGGCTGGACAGGCAGCGGCGGTCAGCAGCAGTGTTTTAAAGCGACAGGTGCTGGCTCTAAATACCGTCTGGGTAACGAATGTGAAACTTATGCTGAAATTGAGTTAGGTCAGCAAGTTTGGCAGGAAGGCGAGAAGAGCTTCTACGTTGACACCATGCTTGGCTACGCAACCGATCAGCTGAACGATGATGAAGGCACAAGTGGTAACGGTGGCCCGCGCGTACGTCAGATGAACGTGGTTGGTAAAAACCTGATTGACGCGCTGCCGGGCGCGAACATTTGGGCAGGTAAGCGTTACTACAAGCGTCATGACGTGCACATGATCGACTTCTACTACTGGGACGTTTCAGGTCCGGGTGCTGGTATTGAAGACATCAACCTGGGCTTCGGTAAACTCTCCCTGGCCGCAACCCGTAACGGTGAAGCCGGTGGTTCAGAGGCCTTCATTAACGGGACGACCAAAAAACAAGATCTGGCGAACGATATCTTTGATATTCGTTTAGGTCAGATGGAAGTGAACCCTGGTGGTTCTCTGGAAGTGGGCTTCGATTACGGTCGTGCAAACACGGCTAAACATTTCGATACCATCGATCAGGATGCGACTAAAAACGGCTGGTTGGGTACCGTGGAACATACCCAGACCTTCCTCGGCACCAGCCTGAACAAATTTGTGGTGCAGTACGGCACCAACGCGATGGCACAAACCAACGGTACCGGGCGCCCGAATACCTTCCAAAACAACGACGGCAAAATGCTGCGCGTGATTGACCACGGTGCTATCGACTTCAACGATACCTGGGGCCTGATGTACGTGGGTATGTACCAGGATATCAACCGCGATGATAAAAACGGCACCCAGTGGTGGACCGTGGGCGTTCGTCCTATGTACAAATGGACGCCAATCATGAGCACCCTGCTGGAAGTTGGCTACGACAACGTGAAGTCTCAGCTGACCGACAAATCCAACAACCAGTACAAAATTACCCTGGCACAGCAATGGCAGGCGGGTAACAGCATCTGGTCTCGTCCGGCTATCCGTGTCTTTGCAACCTACGCCAAGTGGGATGAGAAGTGGGGTTACTCTTCCGGTACCTCTGGTGATGCCAACTACGTTGCGGACGCACCAAGCGGTACTGCTTTCGCCGATACCAGCGCTCGTACTTTCAGCCGCGGCAACGACAGCGAAGTCACCTTCGGTGCTCAGATGGAAGTCTGGTGGTAAGTTAACCCGCCGCGCGGGTGCTTAGCGCCCGCCGGTTTCACATGCCTGACCCGTCTCTTTTTTGCCTGAAGGAGACGGGTTCGCTTCGAGGATAAAACAATGAAAAAACATCTTCTCGCGCTTTGCCTGCTTCCCATACTGGGCTTATCGTCCGTGCCGGCTTCCTTTGCTGCCAACACGGCGATTAACCCACAAAATGTCTCAACCGCACCGTCTATTCCTGCGGACAAATTACAAAGCCTGCCGTGGATTCCGTTGATGCCGCCTGTTAGCCAGGACGTGGTGCTAACGGCTTCTTCGGCCAGCCTTAACGTCGGGGAACTCACCGGGAGTGTTGCGGCGTTTGTGCTGCCAGCCGATCAGGGCTCACTGGAAATCACGCTGACCAGCCTGGTAAAAGACCTGAGCGTTTATGCGCCAAATGTCCTTATTCTCGACGGGCAGATGCAGCCATCTGCTTTCTTCCCGAGCAGTTACTTCCAGTACCAGAAACCGGGCATGACCTCCGGTAACCGTCTGGAAAACGTCATGAAGCTGACCCCGATGATGGGGCAGAAACAGATCTACATGCTGGTGTACACCACGAAACACGATCTGACGGAAACGACCCGCATGATCAACCCGGCGAAGCTTTATGCTGAAGGGGCAAGCAACGCCATTCCTGATGTGGCCGATCCGATCGCTAGCCACAGTGGGCAAGGTACCCTGACGGTGAAGCTGAAAACCGAACAAAACAGCGGCAACATCATGATCGGTAAGATCTTTGGTGGGTCCGATGCCAAACCTGTTGTGGTCGGTAACGTAGCGCCGCCGACGGCCTACTCTGCACCGGCAGCCGCACCGGCACCAGCACCAGCTCCGGCACCTGCCGCGAAGAGCGAACCTATGCTCAATGATACGGAAAGCTATTTTAACCGCGCCATTAAACAGGCGGTGGATAAAGGCGACATCGATAAAGCCCTGAAACTGCTGAATGAAGCCGAGCGTCTGGGTTCCACCTCCGCCCGTAAAACTTTTATCAGCAGTGTAAAAGGCAAGGGGTAACCATTTCCCCACGTTGCTGATGCTTGAAGTATTGGTGCGCTCAGGCGCACCTTTTTTTTCCCCGTCATAATTCAAGCCACAGGGGTGTTGGCTGCACTCTCTCACCCCAGTCACTTATTTATATAAGCTCCCGGGGATTCACTCCCTTGCCGTCTACCTGTGACTGGAATTATTTAGGGGAAAGCGGGGGCAGCATTTCCTGTTGCTCAATTGTTGCGGTATTTGCCGAGTGTGTTGCCATTGTCTGCCCGCACAGAGATGTTCTGCGTTACAATGCCATCAGGTTATGTATCGGAGAGTATTCCCATGTCCGACGCGCTGTCGCCGTTGCGCGCCCTGAATTTCTACACGGAGGTCCCGCAAGGGCTTAGCTCCGCTTATCTCGACTGGCTGTTGCTGGAAGATTCGATGACGAAACGCTTCGAACAGCACTGCCAAAAAGTCACCGTCCGCATCGTGCGCGAAGGTTTTGTCCCTGCTGGCAATGATTTGCCCGAAGCCGATTTATTACCTGCCTCTGAGCGTTACTGGCTGCGGGAAATCATCCTCTGCGGAGATGATGAACCCTGGCTACTGGGCCGCACGGTGGTGCCGGAAAGCACGCTTGATGGCCCTGAACTGGCGCTGCAAAAGCTTGGCGACACGCCGCTCGGGCGCTACCTTTTCAGTTCATCAACCCTGACGCGTGACTACATTGAGGTTGGCCGCAGCGCCGAACTGTGGGGACGACGTTCCCGGCTGAGACTTTCCGGTAAGCCTTTGATGCTGACGGAACTGTTCCTGCCGGCGTCTCCGCTGTATGAAGAGGAAAGATAATGGAGTGGAGTCTTAAGCAGGGAAAACTGCTGGCTTATCACCGGTTGATGCGTACCGATAAGCCTATTGGCGCTTTGTTGCTGCTGTGGCCCACGCTGTGGGCGCTGTGGGTGGCCACCCCGGGCTTACCCTCGCTGCTGAATCTGGTTGTTTTTATCGCTGGCGTCTGGCTGATGCGCGCCGCGGGCTGCGTGGTGAACGATTATGCCGACCGCAAATTTGACGGACACGTAAAGCGTACCGCGCAGCGCCCTTTGCCTAGCGGTGCAGTTTCTGAGAAAGAAGCGAAGATCCTGTTTGCGGTGCTGGTGGGCCTGGCTTTCCTGCTGGTGCTGACGCTTAACACCATGACGATCCTGCTGTCCGTGGCCGGGCTGGCGCTGGCGTGGGTGTATCCGTTTATGAAGCGCTACACCCATCTGCCTCAGGTGGTGCTGGGTGCCGCTTTTGGCTGGTCTATTCCGATGGCCTTTGCCGCCGCCAGCGAATCGGTGCCGTTAAGCTGCTGGCTGATGTTCCTCGCCAATATTTGCTGGACCGTGGCGTACGACACGCAGTATGCGATGGTCGACCGCGACGACGACCTGAAGATCGGCATTAAGTCGACGGCGATTCTCTTTGGCCGCAACGATAAGCTGATTATCGGCCTGCTGCAAATCGCCACTATGTTGTTGATGGGCGTTGTGGGCTGGCTCAATGGGCTGGGTGGTACGTTCTACTGGTCAATTTTGCTGGCGGGCGGGCTGTTTGTGCATCAGCAGAAGCTGATCGCTAAACGCGAGCGTGAAGGCTGCTTTAAAGCGTTTATGAACAATAACTATGTCGGGCTGGTGCTGTTCCTGGGCCTGGCGTTGAGCTACCTGCATTTCTGAGTCAGTCTTCAGGCAATAAAAAAGGCGGGTTAATCACCCGCCTTTTTCGTTTCCGCTGAATTAAGAAACCGCGTCCTGGGACGCTGAGCTCTCAATCGTCAGGCGCACATCCGAGGTCACTAGATCGGCCAGCATCTGGTAAACCTTAATGGTTTCGCTTGCGTCGGCATCACCGGTATCGCTGATATAGCCTTCATCACGTAGGGTAAGCACCAGCGAGGTAAAGACCGCTTTATCAAAGAACTCCGGCGCATTAATGCCGTGCAGAACGGACAGGCGCTGTGCCACCGTGCGGCTTTCGCGCTCCAGCGTCCCACGGTTGATCGACGGGTTGGCGCTCAACTGCCAGAAAGTGATGGCATAACGCTGTACTGTCTCGCGCACACCCGCCGCCAGAAGCTGCAGAATGCGTGAACGGTTAGGGTTGATCTGCACTTCGTCACCGACCAACATCACCAGATCCTGGCGCTCCATCTCGGCGATCAGCGCATCAATTTCTCTGCCCAGTTCGCTCTTTTCCCAACGCAGGAATAGCTCGGCTTTCAGCATCGGGTAAACGACTTCTATCTGACGCAGCAGCTCTGCGCGTGAGATGTGGCGATGCTGAGTGATGATAGACGCCATTAGCGACGGCAACACCAGCATGTGCATGATGTTGTTACGGTAATAGGTCATCAACACGGCCTGCTCGCGCGGCAGAATGATGATGTCACCGATGGTGTCTTTCTCCACCTCGAACTTGTTCATCTGCAGTGCGTGGTCGATCAGCGCATTGGCGGAAACTGTTGGTGCGGTGGCATCCGGGGAATACGGCACGTTACGCAGCAGGTTGAGGTAGCAGTCGAGCTGTTCGGTGAGCTGTTCACGGGTCAGCGAGCGCTGGCGTGAAGCAAGCAGCGCGGTACAGCACAGGTTCATGGCGTTAGCGGCCCCTGCGTTGTTGATGCGCACCATCAGATCGGCGGCGATATCGTTCACCGTTGGCGTCAGCCAGGCCGGGCGAATTGCTTCTATCGGATCGATAGAGTCTTTCCACTCCGGCACATGCTGGTTCAGGTAGGTCATCAGCGGCAGCGGTTCACCGAAGTTAACGTAACCCTGGCCGAGGTTGCGCAGCTTACTCAGACCGCGCACCATCTGCATGAAGCTCTCTTTTTCTTTGGTCGCACCGCGCAGCTCTTTCGCGTAGGTCCCCACTTCCATGACATGCTCGTAACCGATGTAGATCGGCACCAGAGTGATCGGGCGGGTGCCGCCGCGCAGCATGGCCTGAATCGTCATCGACAGCGTGCCGGTCTTAGGATCCAGCAAGCGGCCAGTACGGGAACGGCCACCCTCGACAAAATACTCAACGGAATAGCCGCGGCTGAACAGCTCGCCCAGGTATTCGCGGAACACCGTGGAGTAAAGCTTGTTGCCCTTGAAGGTACGGCGAATAAAGAACGCGCCCAGGCGGCGGAAAATCGGGCCGGCTGGCCAGAAGTTCAGGTTGATCCCGGCGGCGATGTGCGGCGGAACCAGCCCCTGGTGATAAAGCACGTAGGAAAGCAGCAGATAATCCATGTGGCTGCGGTGGCAGGGAACATAGACGATTTCGTGGCCGTCGTGGGCAAGCTGGCGCACGCGCTCGGCGTTATGCACGTTAATGCCCTGATAGAGGCGGTTCCAGGTTAAGCCTAAAACGCGGTCCGTCAGACGTACAGCTTCGTAGGAGAAGTTGGCGGCAATCTCTTCCATCAGGGCAACGGCGTTTTGCTGCGCTTTCTCATGGGAGATCTTCTTGCTGCGGGCTTCATCTTCTACCGCGCGGGCAATCGCTTTTGACGCCAGCAGCTTGTTAAAGAGATCCTGGCGAACCGGCAGGCGCGGGCCAACGGCGGCCAGACGCTGGCGGGCAAAGTGAGTGCGCGCCACGCGAGCCAGTTTTTGGGCGATAATCTTGTCCGTGCCGTGTTCGGTTGCCATACGGCGAAGCGAAACGGGCGGTGAGAAACGCACGAAGCTATCGCGACCCAGCCAGGAAACCGCAAAGAATTTCTGGACGCCGTTCAGCGTGCGTAAAGGCGGATTGATTTCCCCTTTTTCACGCCCTGGCGAGCGGCCGAACATCACGGAAACCGGCACCATCTGCACATCGAGATCGGGATTGCTGCGGTGCAGATCCAGATAATCGTGGAACAGTTTTACCGACTCTTCTTTTGGCGTGTAATAGGTGAAGACGCGCGGCCCGCCGTGGATAAACACGTAGCGCGGCAGCAGTACGCCGTCAATTTCCAGAGGTTCCAGCGGGTCGGGCAGATCGTGATCCAGACATTGGGCACGCAGCGTCAGTAAGTCTGCCTTAGAATTGTAGGGCAGGACGTACATGATGGGGCGTGAAGGGTCCAGACCGAGTTCGGTTTGTGGATCCGCCGGAATAGACTTGCTCTTTACCAGAACGCTTAATGGTAAATTCAGTAATTTGTAGTAAATTCTTGGCCAGCCTGACATAAATGATGTAAAGCCTCAGGTTAATAATGCAAATGCGCCGCAAGGATATCAGAAACTCTGGGGAATTTCTGTGGCGCTGCGATTTAGACTCAATGAGCATTGATGCTCAATCTTTAAAAAGGTTTCCTTGAATGGCGAATAATACCACCGGCATCACCCGCATTATTAAGGCTGCAGGCTACTCATGGAAGGGGCTCCGTGCGGCCTGGATCAACGAAGCTGCCTTTCGTCAGGAGGGCGTGGCTGCGGTTATCGCTATCGCCATCGCCTGCTGGCTGGATGTGGACCCCATCACGCGTATTTTACTGATTGGCTCGGTGGTTTTGGTGATGATTGTCGAAATCCTCAACAGCGCCATTGAAGCACTGGTTGACCGTGTTGGCACCGAGTACCACGAGCTTTCAGGGCGAGCCAAAGATATGGGTTCAGCCGCCGTATTGATAGCGATTATCCTTGCGGTTGCGACCTGGGCCACCTTGCTTTGGTCACATTTGCGATAGCTCTTCCAGAATAGTTTAAGTCGCTGGTTTTTTGCTTAATTTGTGGTTTCAAAATCGCCCGGGGCTGTATATACTCACAGCATGACTGTATAAACACCCAGGGGGCGGAATGAAAGCACTAACTACCAGGCAGCAAGAGGTGTTTGATCTCATTCGGGATCATATCAACCAGACCGGCATGCCACCTACGCGCGCCGAAATTGCACAACGTCTGGGGTTCCGTTCTCCAAACGCCGCGGAAGAGCATCTGAAAGCGCTGGCACGTAAAGGTGCCATTGAGATTGTTTCTGGCGCATCACGCGGCATTCGTCTGCTGGTTGAAGAAGAAAATGGCCTGCCGCTGGTGGGCCGTGTTGCAGCCGGTGAGCCGCTGCTGGCGCAGCAGCACATCGAAGGCCACTACCAGGTTGACCCTTCTCTGTTCAAACCGAATGCCGATTTCCTGCTGCGCGTCAGCGGCATGTCGATGAAAGATATCGGCATCATGGACGGTGATTTATTAGCGGTACACAAAACTCAGGACGTACGTAATGGCCAGGTCGTTGTCGCGCGTATCGACGATGAAGTGACCGTAAAACGCCTGAAAAAGCAGGGTAACACCGTGCACCTGCTGCCGGAAAACAGCGAATTCCAGCCTATTGTGGTCGATCTTCGCGAGCAGAGTTTTAGCATTGAAGGCCTGGCCGTCGGGGTTATCCGCAACGGTGAATGGCTGTAACGCCTCTTCCGGTGGTGCGGTAAATATGCCGTGCCACCTGCTTTAAATTCCCCTCTATTATCCTCTGGATCATTCCCATGCGATTCTTTTCGTCAACGGATGGTGCGCTGTGGCGGCTTGCGCTGCCGATGATTTTTTCCAACATTACCGTGCCGTTACTGGGCCTGGTCGATACCGCGGTCATTGGCCATCTTGATAGCCCAACCTATCTCGGCGGGGTCGCTATCGGTGCCACGGCGACCAGTTTCCTCTTTATGCTGCTGCTTTTTCTGCGCATGAGCACCACCGGGTTAACGGCACAGGCGTTTGGCGCGAACGATCCGCAGCGACTGGCGCGCGCGCTGGTTCAACCCCTGATGCTGGCGCTGATAGCCGGGCTGGCTATCGTGGTCCTGCGTTATCCACTGATCAACCTTGCGCTGCACGTTGTTGGCGGCAATGACGAGGTGCTGTATCAGGCAAGGCGCTTCCTGGAAATCCGCTGGCTGAGCGCCCCCGCATCGCTGGCTAACCTCGTGCTGTTAGGCTGGCTGCTGGGCGTTCAGTATGCGCGAGCGCCGGTCATTCTGTTGGTCGTCGGCAACCTGATTAATATCGTGCTCGATCTCTGGCTGGTGATGGGGCTGCACATGAACGTGCAGGGGGCGGCGCTGGCCACGGCGGTGTCCGAATATGCCACGTTTATCATCGGCCTAGTGATGGTGCGCAAAGTGATGAAGCTGCGGGGCATCAGTTGGGCTCGTCTTAAAACGGCCTGGCAGGGGGATTTGCGTAAGCTGCTGGCGCTTAATCGCGACATCATGCTGCGTTCGCTGCTGCTGCAAATCTGCTTTGCTTCTATCACCATTTTTGGTGCGCGTCTTGGCAGTGAAATTGTCGCCGTTAACGCCGTACTGATGACGCTGCTGACCTTCACCGCCTATGCGCTCGATGGCTTTGCTTACGCCGTGGAGGCCCATTCAGGGCAGGCTTACGGGGCGCGTAACCGTGGGCAGTTGCTCGAGGTTTGGGGGGCTGCGTGCAGGCAGGCGGGGCTGGTTGCGATAGCGTTTGCCGCTATTTATGCCTTTGCCGGGGAGCAAATTGTTGCCCTGCTTACCTCTCTGCCGGAGCTTCGTGTTCTGGCAAACCATTATCTTGCCTGGCAGGTTATTTTGCCGGTAGTGGGCGTTTGGTGCTACCTGCTGGATGGCATGTTTATCGGCGCGACACGGGGTGCCGAAATGCGAAACAGCATGGCGGTTGCGGCATTGGGTTTTGGCGTGACGATGCTTACGCTGCCTTTGTGGGGCAACCACGCCCTGTGGCTGTCGCTGGCGGTGTTTTTAGCCTTGCGCGGCCTGTCGCTTGGCGTCATCTGGCGACGCCACTGGCGCAATAACACCTGGTTCGCTGCATCGGGCAGCCATTGATCGCGCTGCCTGACGCTCGTTAACCCATCTTCTATCGTGCTGATTTCTCTTTTTTAAGGCGAGGAATTAGCATGTCATCGCTTTTAATGATGGTTAAAGATTCTGAGTTTTAAATTTAACTCAGAATCCTTGTCTACAATTACCTTTACATCCAGCAGACAGTGGGTGTGCTCCAGAAAGTCAGCATCCTGCAGCCCGGATGCACAAACCTAAACCGAACGATGAGGAGATGACGATGAATAAGGACGAAATCGGCGGTAACTGGAAGCAGTTCAAAGGTACGATCAAAGAGAAATGGGGTAAGCTGACCGATGACGATATGACCGTCATCGAAGGGAAGCGTGACCAGCTGGTGGGTAAAATCCAGGAACGCTACGGCTACGCCAAAGACCAGGCAGAGAAAGAAGTGAAGGACTGGGAGTCCGGGAGCAAATACCGCTGGTAACCTGGCGGCCCCTCAAATGTGCTACTCAGTAAGACCAATCCTGCCCGGGTACAAGGACGTACCACTCCCTCTTAACGCTTTTTCTTTGGCTGCACTGAATGATCGTGATTGCAGGCGTCGTGGTGGCTACAGGCTTCCACTTCCGAGCAATCCGCACACAATCCGTGAGCTTCAATCACGTTATGGCGCAGGGTAAATCCCATTTTGGATGCCAGTTTCTGCATAATATCTTCCACACCCTGAGCCGCTTGCTCTTTTACCGCTCCGCATCTGTCGCAGATAAACATGGCGGAAGAGTGGGTTGGATGATCGATAAAATTACACAGTACGTAACTGTTGTTGGATTCCACACGGTGAACAAAACCTTGCTCTAGCAGAAAATCCAGCGCGCGATAAACCGTTGGAGGCTTAGCCTGTGGCTCGCTAACGCGCAGGAGATCCAGCAGGTCGTAGGCGCTGATGGCGCCGGTTTGCTCGGCCATAAGGCGCAAAACCTCGAGACGCTGCGGCGTCAGGCGTACATTGCGTTGCAGGCAGAGCTTTTCAGCCTGAGCTAACACGTTTTGCGAAGTTGTGGTATCCATCAGCCTCTCCCGGTCATTGACGCAATACTTTACCATAATGCGGATAAAACGCCGAATCCTGGTACATACTGACCCTATCTACCCAGGAGGAAGTAATGCAAAAACCTGATTGTATTCGTCACTGGCGCGAGCTGGAAGGCGAGGACGACGCAACGTATCCGGACAGCACGGAGCTGTTCTCCATTGGTGCTCCTTTGGCCCGTAATTTCGGTTTAACCCGCCTTGGTATTCACCATGAGCGTATCCCCCCTGGCCGCAGAACCTCTTATCCCCACGCGGAAAGCAGCGAAGAAGAGTTTGCTTATGTGCTCGAGGGGCACCCGGAAGTGTGGATCAATGGTCATCTTTGGGCGCTTGAACCGGGCGACAGCGTGGGATTTCCTGCCGGAACCGGCATTTGCCATACCTTTATTAATAATACCGAACAGGATGTGCGGTTATTAGTCGTAGGCGAAGCCAATAAAGCCGAAAATAAAATTTATTACCCGCTAAATCAGTCTTACGCCATGCAGCGCAAGGATCGCTGGATAGATCATCCGCCTCAATTCTTTGGCCCGCATAACGGTCTGCCTTCACGAAAGCCGAAGGGTAAACTATAAATTAATTAGCAAGGAAACAATAAGACGTTAACCCTAAGGATATATCTGGGATCCTGATGGTTCAAATATCCATCGTTTTATCGCGCTATTCACAGCAATAGTCTGCCTCTGTTCAGTCATAACTGTCAGGGGCGAATTACTTCATCTGACAATCAGACAGGCGTGCTGTGAATGAATAAAATAAAATCTTCGGTGGCGACACTCGCCGCAACCTTCTTTATTGCCCATCAGGCCGGGGCGGCGGGGACCTGGTCCGAAGCGCGAAACGATGCGATGGGGGGCACCGGCGTGGCTTCGGCTAATTATGGCAGTGGCGTGTTAATCAACCCGGCGCTATTAGCCCGGTCCAAACCAGACGACAATATTACCGTTATTTTACCGTCTATCGGGGCGCAAATAACGGATAAAGACAACCTCCAGGATCGCATCGACGATATCAGCGATAAAGTTGATAACTATAAACAGGCCATTGGGTCGTTAACGCCACGAGATATTCTTTTAAATCCGAACGGGACGTTAAATCAGTTTCGGAGCGCCGCCGGGGACTTAGCCGGTGAGCTTGAAGATTTACGAGGTGAAACGGCGAACGCCAAAGCCGCCGCAGGAATTGCGGTCAGTATTCCCAATGACACTCTCTCCGTAGCATTCGTTACCAAAGCTTACGCGCGAGCGAAAGTCAGTTCCGATATAGACCAGAATGATATCAATTACCTACGCAGTATCCAGAATTCCAGCGCTGTGGCGGGAAGCGTGGCGATTGATGCTGCGTTGAACGGCTCCGACCAAATCACTCGTAACCTGAATTCTACCGCTTCCGGCCGCGCGGCCATTGTGTCTGATTATGGTATAGCTCTGGCCCACAAGTTTGACGTAGGTGGTGTCCCGGTTTCCGTTGGCGTTACGCCAAAGCTGCAGAAAACCTGGCTGTATAATTACACGACATCCATTTATGACTACCGCAGCGGCGACTGGAAGAACAGCCAGTACCGCAACGATGACACTGGATTCAACCTTGACGCCGGCGTGGCGGCCGATTTTGGCGAGAACTGGACCGTTGGTCTGAGCGGCCAAAACCTGGTGTCCCGTGATATCGACACGAAAGACATTCGCATCACTAACGGGCGTACCGGAGAAGTACGAAACTACAAAGATACTTATCAAATCAGCCCGCTGGTGACCGCCGGAGTGGCCTGGCATAACGAGCTGGTGACCCTGAGCGCGGACGGCGATCTGACCGAAACCAAAGGTTTTAAAAGCGAAGCCAATTCCCAGTACGTGGGTGTCGGTGCTGAGGTGAGGCCGCTTTCCTGGTTGGCGCTGCGTGCTGGCTACCGTGCTGATGTGAAAAGCAATGACAGCAACGTCTTTACCGGTGGGGTAGGGTTCGCGGCGGGCAAACACGTCAATATCGATTTGATGGGCCTGTACGGTGAAGACCAAACCTGGGGCGCAGGGGCGCAGCTGAGCGTGGCCTTCTGATACTGAATGCCGGGGCAGCCTGATGCCCCGGCGCTGCTTTATGCTATAGTAGCGACCCTTTTTTAATCGTAGCCTGCGTAAACGTATGTCCTCACAAAGCAACCAGACTCCTTTCCAGCCGCACCGTTTCTCCATTGCGCCGATGCTCGACTGGACCGATCGCCACTGCCGCTATTTCCTGCGCCAGCTGTCCCGCCACACGCTGCTGTACACCGAAATGGTGACCACCGGGGCGATCATCCACGGTAAAGGGGACTATCTGGCCTATAGCGAAGAAGAACATCCGATTGCGCTGCAGCTTGGCGGCAGCGACCCACAGGCGCTGGCACACTGCGCGAAACTCGCCGAAGCGCGCGGCTACGATGAAATTAACCTGAACGTAGGCTGCCCTTCTGACCGGGTTCAGAACGGGCGCTTCGGTGCTTGCCTGATGGGTGAAGCACAGCTGGTCGCCGACTGTATTAAAGCGATGCGTGATGTGGTTTCTATCCCGGTGACGGTAAAAACCCGTATCGGTATCGACGAACAGGACAGCTACGAATTCCTCTGCGATTTTATTGGCACGGTGGCAGGCAAGGGCGAATGCGAGATGTTTATCATCCACGCGCGTAAAGCCTGGCTCTCTGGCCTGAGCCCAAAAGAAAACCGTGAAATTCCACCGCTGGATTACCCGCGCGTTTACCAGCTCAAGCGTGATTTCCCGCAGCTGACCATGGCGATTAACGGCGGGATTAAGACGCTGGAAGAAGCGAAAACGCACCTCCAGCACCTGGATGGCGTGATGGTCGGGCGTGAGGCTTACCAAAACCCAGGCTTGCTGACGACGGTCGACCGTGAAATTTTCGGGGCAGATGTTGCGGACAGCGACCCCGTTGCCGTGGTGCGAGCAATGTATCCGTACATTGAGCGTGAACTGGCAAACGGCACTTACCTGGGCCATGTGACTCGCCATATGCTCGGCCTGTTCCAGGGAATACCGGGCGCGCGTCAGTGGCGCCGTTACTTAAGCGAGAACGCGCATAAAGCCGGGGCAGGTATTGAAGTGGTTGAACACGCGCTGTCTCTGGTTGCCGATAAGCGCCAGCTTTAGCCTTTAAACTACCGGGAGAATTCAGGTATTGCGGGGCCGATCACAAGCCTGAACTTAATCCCGGCGGCGTCATTTCTTTTACTTATTAAATCTGCGATTATCCTTTCGCAGTAACAAGAATTCATCGCGCTGTACCCTACATACGGCACGAACAAAAAAGAAAGGGCTTCCTCCGGGAAGCCCTAATTCTTTCTGGATTTTGAAAGGGTTACGGAATCAACAGGCTTGACCCCTGCGTGGCACGGCTTTCCAGCGTCTGGTGTGCAAGCACCGCATCCTTCAGCGCAAACTTCTGGTTTTCCGCGACATCCACCTTAATCGCGCCGCTGGCGATCAGCGAAAACAGCTCGTGGCAGGCTTCATCGAACTCTGCGCGGGTGGTGAGATAGCCGTTCAGAGAAGGGCGGGTCACGTACAGCGATCCCTTCTGGTTCAGAATGCCCAGGTTCACGCCGGTCACCGGCCCGGAAGAGTTACCAAAGCTCACCATCAGCCCACGGCGCTGCAGACAATCCAGCGACGCTTCCCAGGTCTCTTTCCCGACGGAATCATAAACCACCGCCACTTTCTTGCCGCCGGTCAGCTCTTTGACGCGCTCGGAGATATTTTCGTGCTGATAGTTGATGGTTTGCCACGCCCCGGCCTGCAAAGCACGATCGGCCTTTTGTGCTGAACCTACAGTACCAATCAGTTTTGCGCCCAGCGCCTTTGCCCACTGGCAGGCGATCAGGCCCACGCCACCTGCCGCCGCGTGGAACAGGAAGGTTTCATTGGCTTTAATTTCGTAGGTTTTCCGCAGGAGATAAAACACGGTCAGGCCTTTCAGGAAAGACGCTGCAGCCTGTTCGAAAGAGATAACATCCGGGATTTTAGCGACCTTGTCGGCTGGCGCATTATGGATGCTACTGTAGGCCCCCAGGCCAGACTGCGCGTAAACCACTCGATCGCCAACCTTCAGATGAGTGACTTTGCTGCCGACCTTGCTGACAACGCCCGCGGCTTCGGTCCCCAGGCCGCTCGGGAGCGCCGGAGGCGGGTAAAGCCCGCTGCGGATATAGGTATCAATGTAATTAATACCTATCGCTTTATTCTCAACCTGAACTTCGTTCTCCGCCGGATCTTTCGGCGTAAATTCAACGGCTTTCAGTACCTCGGGCCCGCCGTGTTGGCTAAATTCGATGCGCGTTGCCATGGAAACTCCTTGTGTCGAAGAGTGACAAGAATGGTTATACTTCCCGGTCTCTCACTATGAATTTGGTAGCTCCCTCACTATGGCAGGAAATAAACCCTTCAACAAACCGAACGAACCCCGCGACCGTCAGGTAGAAGGGCTAAAAATGCCGCCGCACTCGCTTGAGGCGGAGCAGTCGGTGTTGGGCGGTTTAATGCTGGATAACGAACGCTGGGACAACGTCGCCGAGCGCGTGGTCGCCAACGACTTCTTCAGCCGTCCGCACCGCATGATCTTTACCGAAATGCAGCGCCTGCTCGAAATGAGCAAACCCATCGACCTGATTACGCTTTCCGAATCCCTGGAGCTTCAGGGCCAGCTCGAGAGCGTCGGCGGTTTTGCTTATCTCGCGGAGCTTTCTAAAAACACGCCAAGTGCGGCAAACATCAGCGCCTATGCCGATATCGTGCGTGAACGTGCTGTTGTGCGCGAAATGATTGCGGTCGCCAATGAAATTGCCGATGCCGGCTATGACCCGCAGGGGCGCACCAGTGAAGACCTGCTGGATCTGGCGGAATCACGCGTTTTCCAGATTGCCGAAAACCGCGCCAACAAAGACGAAGGCCCGAAAAGCATCGACCAGATTCTGGAAGCCACCGTGTCGCGTATCGAGTCCCTCTACCAGACGCCGCACGACGGCGTCACGGGTGTGGATACCGGCTACCAGGATCTGAACAAGAAAACCGCGGGTCTCCAGCGCTCTGACCTGATTATCGTGGCAGCCCGTCCGTCGATGGGGAAAACCACCTTTGCGATGAACCTCTGCGAAAACGCCGCCATGCTGCAGGACAAACCGGTGCTGATCTTCAGCCTCGAGATGCCCGGCGAGCAGATCATGATGCGTATGCTGGCGTCGCTGTCGCGCGTGGACCAGACCCGAATCCGTACCGGTCAGCTGGATGACGAGGACTGGGCGCGAATCTCCAGCACCATGGGCATTCTGCTCGAGAAGCGCAACATGTACATCGATGACTCTTCCGGCCTGACGCCAACCGAAGTACGCTCCCGTGCTCGCCGTATCTACCGTGAGCATGAAGGCCTGAGCATGATCATGATCGACTACCTGCAGCTGATGCGCGTGCCGTCGCTGTCCGACAACCGTACGCTGGAAATCGCCGAGATTTCCCGCTCGCTCAAGGCGCTGGCAAAAGAACTTCAGGTGCCGGTGGTGGCGCTGTCGCAGCTTAACCGCTCCCTGGAACAGCGTGCCGACAAGCGCCCGGTCAACTCCGACCTGCGTGAGTCCGGCTCCATCGAGCAGGATGCCGACTTGATCATGTTTATCTACCGCGACGAGGTTTACCACGAAAACAGCGACCTGAAAGGTATCGCGGAAATCATCATCGGTAAGCAGCGTAACGGCCCCATCGGTACTGTGCGCCTGACCTTTAACGGCCAGTGGTCGCGCTTCGATAACTACGCCGGGCCGCAGTACGACGAAGAATAAAAATCCTCGTCATCCTTCAAGCTACTTTGCCGGGGCTCGAAAGATTCAGGGGATAGGTTTTTATTACTTTTTAAGCAAGGAACGAACATGCAAGCGGCAACCGTCGTCATTAACCGCCGCGCTCTGCGACACAACCTGCAACGCCTCCGCGAACTGGCTCCGAACAGTCGCCTGGTGGCAGTCGTGAAAGCAAACGCCTATGGGCATGGTCTGCTGGAGACCGCCCGCACCTTAGAAAACGCCGATGCTTTCGGCGTGGCCCGGCTCGAAGAAGCCCTGCGCCTGCGAGAGGGCGGCATCACTAAACCCGTTCTGCTGCTGGAAGGGTTCTTCAATGCTGAAGACTTGCCGACGATTGCCGCCCAGAACTTCCAGACGGCAATCCACAGCATTCAACAGCTGGAAGCGCTGGAGCAGGCCGATCTCAGCCAGCCCATTACAGTCTGGATGAAGCTCGACACCGGGATGCACCGCCTCGGCGTACGCCCGGAAGAAGCAGAAGCTTTCTATCAGCGTCTAGCCACCTGCAAAAACGTTAGCCAGCCGGTGAACGTGGTGAGCCACTTTGCCCGTGCTGATGAGCCGGAGTCCGATGCCACTCCGCGTCAGCTCGACATATTCAATTCTTTCACCGCAGGCAAGCCGGGGCAGCGTTCTATCGCTGCCTCGGGCGGCATTCTGTTGTGGCCCGACTCGCATATGGACTGGGTTCGCCCCGGTATTATCCTGTACGGCGTTTCGCCGCTGGAACAAAAGCCGTGGGGCGAAGACTTTGGCTTCCAGCCGGTGATGTCTTTAACCTCAAGTCTGATCGCGGTTCGCGACCATAAAGCCGGGGAACCGGTCGGCTACGGCGGAATCTGGACTGCCGAGCGTGACACCTGCCTTGGCGTGGTGGCCATGGGCTACGGCGATGGTTACCCGCGCAGCGCGCCGTCCGGCACGCCGGTACTGGTTAATGGCCGCGAAGTGCCTATCGTGGGACGCGTTGCCATGGACATGATCTGTGTCGATTTAGGGCCGAACGCCGCCGATAAACCGGGCGATGGCGCGGTGCTGTGGGGCGAAGGTTTGCCGGTCGAACGCATCGCCGAATATTCGAATGTAAGTGCTTACGAACTTATCACTCGCCTGACTTCAAGGGTCACAATGAAGTATCTGGACTGAGTGTCCTCGCCTGGTTTACAGTGGAAATCCGCGAACTGTAAACCAGGAGAACCTCACCGTGTTTCAAAAAGTTGACGCCTATGCTGGCGACCCGATCCTTTCCCTCATGGAACGCTTTAAAGTCGATCCGCGCAGCGACAAGGTTAACCTCAGCATTGGCCTCTATTACAATGAAGACGGGGTGATCCCGCAGTTACAGGCCGTGGCAGAAGCAGAAGCTCGCCTGAACGCACAGCCTCACGGCGCCTCTCTCTACTTACCGATGGAAGGCCTGAACGGCTATCGCAGCGCCATTGCCCCACTGCTGTTTGGCGCCAATCATCCAGCGTTGCTGGAAGGCCGCATTGCCACCGTGCAAACGCTTGGGGGTTCCGGTGCCTTAAAAATCGGCGCTGACTTCCTGAAAACCTATTTCCCTGATTCACAGGTGTGGGTCAGCGATCCTACCTGGGAAAACCATGTCGCCATCTTTGAAGGCGCGGGTTTCACCGTGAATACTTACCCGTGGTTCGACAGCGAAACCAACGGCGTGCGCTTTGAGGCGCTGCTGGAAAAACTGAATACGCTGCCTGAACTCAGCGTCGTGCTGCTGCACCCTTGCTGCCACAACCCAACCGGCTCGGACCTCACCGACAGCCAGTGGGATGCCGTCACGGAAATTCTTAAAGCACGCAATCTGATCCCGTTCCTCGACATTGCCTATCAGGGCTTTGGTGCAGGGATGGAACAGGATGCCTATGCCATCCGCGCCATAGCCTCCTCCGGGCAGCCGATGCTGGTCAGCAACTCTTTCTCTAAAATCTTCTCCCTGTACGGTGAGCGCGTAGGTGGGCTTTCCGTGGTTTGCGAAGACAGCGATGCTGCAGGGCGCGTACTGGGCCAGCTCAAAGCTACCGTGCGCCGCAACTACTCCAGCCCGCCGAACTTTGGGGCACAGGTTGTGGCTACCGTCCTGAATGACGAGAAGCTGAAAGCGAGCTGGATTGCCGAAGTGGAAACCATGCGCGTGCGTATTCTGGAAATGCGCCAGGTGTTGGTGGAAGTGCTGACCAAAGCCGTGCCGGGGCGTAACTTTGATTACCTGGTGAAGCAGCGCGGCATGTTTAGTTACACCGGGTTAAGTGCGGCTCAGGCCGACCGCCTGCGTGATGAGTTTGGTATTTACCTGCTTGCCAGCGGTCGTATCTGTGTTGCCGGGCTTAACCACAGCAACGTTCAGCGCGTGGCGCAGGCGTTTGCTGCAGTAATGTAAGTGCTTGCTAACTTAATTTAGTTGCCGCATGTTTCCTTTTTCCTCTCCCGTTTGGGAGAGGAAACTCCGCCTCTGTTCTGTGACCCTGCCTGTTTTCTCTGACATAAAACTGAAAAAAATCTTTGTCTATCGGTCCCCGGCAGGTATGGTCGGAAGGCTTTATGGCAAGGCTGCTCATTTTAACAACGATTAAAAACAGAAAATTAAAGGGAAAACAATGCGTAAGATCGCTCTGGCACTCAGTGCCGTCTGCCTGCTGGCAGGCTTCAATCATGCCGCTTTAGCAACCGAATCTGCACCCGCTCCGCTGAATCCTGGCGTCACCGTGGCACAGCTGGCGCAGCAGGTGCCAATCCACTGGGTTTCCGTGGCACAAATTGAAAACAGTCTGCTTGGCCGGGCGCCTATCGCAGTCGGGTTTGATATCGACGATACCGTGCTGTTTTCCAGCCCGGGCTTTTATCGCGGGCAAAAAGAGTTTTCTCCAGGCAAGCAGGACTACCTGAAAAACCCGGCATTCTGGGAAAAGATGAACAACGGCTGGGATGACTTCAGCATGCCAAAAGAGGTGGCAAAAAGCCTGATCACCATGCACCTCAAGCGCGGCGACAGCGTGTACTTTGTCACCGGGCGCAGCCAGACCAAAACTGAAACCGTCACCAAAACCCTGCAAAGCGACTTCCTGATCCCGGAGCCGAGCGTCAATCCGGTGATCTTTGCCGGCGATAAAGAAGGTCAGAACACCAAAACGCAGTGGTTGAAAGAGAAGAAAATCAAAATCTTCTACGGCGACTCAGACAACGACATCACCGCAGCCCAGGACGTCGGCGCGCGCGGGATCCGCATTCTGCGAGCTTCAAACTCCAGCTACCAGCCGCTGCCGAAAGCAGGCTCGTTTGGCGAAGAAGTTATCGTCAACTCCGAGTACTGATCCTGGTCAGAAAAGCGGCAGCTAACGTAAGTGAGTTGCCGTTTTTTTAATCAACTTCCTCGTTTGTTATGCGCTTTTGGCGCACACTTAATGCTGCCGCGAATGCTTCCGGTAAACGTTCAGGACGAGGAAATGAAGATGACCCATTCGGATCTTTTAGAATACTGCATGAAAAAACCCGGCGCAGAGCAGAGCGTGCACAGCGACTGGAAGGCCACGCAAATCAAAGTCGGCGATGTGCTGTTTGCCATGGTGCATGCGGAGAACCAGCGTCCGGCTGTCTCCCTCAAAGCCACGCCCGATCTGGCAGAGCTTCTGCGCCAGCAGCATCAGGACGTCTTCCCCAGCGCCCATTTGAATAAGGCGCACTGGAGCACGCTCTACCTGGACGGCTCGCTGCCCGGTTCGCAAATTTACTATCTGGTGGATGCTTCGTATCAGCAGGCGGTGACATTGCTGCCTGAGCAGATCAGGCAGCAATTGTCGGTTTGACTATTTCAGCAGTGGCTTGAGGAAACGCGCGGTATGAGAGGCTTCGCAGGTGGCGACGGTTTCCGGCGTGCCGGAGACCAGGATCTCGCCGCCGCCGCTGCCGCCTTCCGGCCCTAAGTCCACAATCCAGTCTGCGGTTTTAATCACGTCGAGGTTGTGTTCAATCACCACAATCGTATTGCCCTGATCCCTGAGCTGATGTAGCACTTCCAGAAGCTGCTGGATATCCGCAAAGTGCAGGCCGGTGGTCGGCTCATCGAGGATATACAGCGTCTGGCCGGTACCGCGTTTGGACAGCTCACGCGCCAGCTTAACGCGCTGTGCTTCACCGCCTGACAGCGTGGTTGCCGACTGGCCTAGCCGAATATAGGACAGACCTACGTCGATCAGCGTTTGCAGCTTACGCGCCAGCGCCGGAACGGCATCGAAGAATTCGCGGGCATCTTCAATGGTCATATCCAGCACTTCGTGAATGCTTTTGCCTTTGTATTTAATTTCCAGCGTTTCACGGTTATAGCGTTTGCCTTTGCACTGGTCGCACGGCACGTAGATATCCGGCAGGAAGTGCATTTCCACTTTGATTACGCCGTCGCCCTGGCAGGCTTCGCAGCGCCCGCCGCGAACGTTGAAGCTAAAGCGCCCCGGCGTATAACCGCGTGAACGTGCTTCCGGTACGCCAGCAAACAGCTCGCGCACGGGGGTGAACACGCCGGTGTAAGTTGCCGGGTTAGAGCGTGGGGTACGGCCAATCGGGCTTTGGTCGATGTCGATGACCTTGTCGAAATGCTCCAGGCCCTGAACTTCACGGTACGGTGCCGGTTCGACTATCGTCGCCCCGTTCAGCTGACGCTGGGCAATCGGGAACAGCGTGTCGTTAATCAACGTTGACTTGCCGGAGCCAGAAACCCCGGTAATACAGGTAAATAGCCCCACCGGCAGCGTCAGCGTGGCGTCCTTCAGGTTGTTCCCTTTTGCGCCGGAGAGCTTGAGCACTTTTGACGGATCGGCGGCTACGCGCTGTTTCGGCACCGCAATTTCGCGTTTGCCGCTCAGGAACTGCCCGGTCAGGGACTCCGGCACCGCGATAATGTCCTTCATGGTGCCTTCCGCGACTACCTGGCCGCCGTGCACGCCCGCGCCTGGACCAATGTCGATAATATGGTCGGCGGCGCGAATAGCATCTTCGTCGTGCTCAACCACAATCACCGTGTTGCCGAGGTTGCGCAGGTGAATCAGCGTTTCCAGCAGCCGTTCGTTATCGCGCTGATGCAGGCCGATGGATGGCTCATCCAGCACGTACATCACGCCAACCAGCCCGGCGCCAATCTGGCTTGCCAGACGAATACGCTGGGCTTCACCGCCGGACAGCGTTTCTGCCGAGCGGGAGAGGGAAAGGTAATTCAGGCCGACGTTCACCAGGAACTTCAGGCGATCGCCGATCTCTTTCAGTACTTTTTCCGCAATTTGCGCACGCTGGCCGCTGAGCTTCATGTTCTGGAAGAATTCCATCGCATGGCCGATGCTCATGTCAGAAATCGTTGGCAGCGCGGTGTTTTCTACAAACACATGGCGCGCTTCACGGCGCAGACGCGTACCTTCACAGCTGGTGCAAGGCCGGTTGCTGATGAATTTCGCCAGCTCTTCGCGCACGGCGGAAGATTCGGTTTCTTTGTAGCGGCGCTCCATGTTGTGCAGCACGCCTTCGAACGGATGGCGGCGCACGGAGGTGTCCCCGCGGTCGTTCATGTACTTGAATTCGATCGTTTCTTTGCCCGAGCCGTGCAGGACGACTTTCTTCACCGCGTCGGTCAGCTCGTTCCACGGGGCTTCCACGTCGAACTTATAGTGATCGGCCAACGAGCGAAGCATGGTGAAGTAGTAGAAATTACGGCGATCCCAGCCGCGGATGGCGCCGCCGGCCAGCGACAGCTCGCCGTTTTGCACCACGCGATCGGGATCGAAATATTGCTGTACGCCCAGGCCGTCGCAGGTCGGGCAGGCACCGGCCGGGTTGTTAAAGGAGAACAGGCGCGGTTCCAGTTCGCGCATGCTGTAGCCGCAAACCGGGCAGGCGAAGTTGGCGGAAAACAGCAGCTCTTCCGCTTTTTCATCGTCCATGTCGGCGACAACCGCAGACCCGCCGGACAGCTCCAGCGCGGTTTCAAACGACTCGGCCAGGCGCTGGGCGATGTCTTCACGCACTTTAAAGCGGTCGACGACCACTTCAATAGTGTGCTTCTTCTGTAGCTCTAATTTTGGCGGATCGGACAGATCACAGACTTCGCCGTCGATACGTGCGCGGATATAGCCCTGGCTGGCCAGGTTTTCCAGCGTTTTGGCGTGTTCGCCTTTGCGATCTTTAATGATCGGCGCGAGCAGCATCAGGCGTTTACCTTCTGGCTGCGCGAGCACGTTATCCACCATCTGGCTGACGGTTTGGGCCGCGAGCGGGATGTCGTGATCCGGGCAGCGCGGTTCGCCTACGCGGGCGTAAAGCAGACGCAGGTAGTCATGGATTTCCGTAATGGTTCCGACGGTGGAACGCGGGTTATGGGATGTAGATTTCTGCTCAATAGAAATCGCAGGGGACAACCCTTCGATATGGTCGACGTCCGGCTTCTCCATCAGCGACAGGAACTGACGCGCGTAGGCTGAAAGGGACTCAACGTAGCGGCGTTGCCCTTCCGCGTACAGGGTGTCGAATGCCAGCGAGGATTTGCCTGAACCCGAAAGCCCGGTGACAACAATCAGTTTGTCGCGCGGGATGACGAGGTTGATATTTTTGAGATTGTGGGTGCGGGCGCCCCGAACTTCGATCTTATCCATTCACCTTTCCCGGAATAATGACTGCATGCGCCTGGTATGTATAGAGGTACAACCGATGGCCAGAAACGGCTAATTATGACACAATAAAACCTGAATGAATATCCAGTGTTTTAATGAAACGAGCTATACTTAGCCGACATTCTGGAATGTCCCTCGCAGCTATAAACATTGTGGGTGGCATAGTGTAGAATCCCCGGTTTAGACTATTTAAAAAACGTTTCAGGAGATACGAACATGGCCAGCAGAGGCGTAAACAAGGTGATTCTCGTCGGGAATCTGGGTCAGGACCCGGAAGTACGCTATATGCCAAATGGGGGCGCTGTCGCCAACATTACACTGGCCACGTCAGAGTCCTGGCGTGATAAGCAAACCGGCGAAACCAAAGAAAAAACCGAGTGGCACCGCGTTGTGCTGTTCGGAAAACTGGCCGAAGTTGCCGGTGAATACCTGCGTAAAGGCTCTCAGGTTTACATCGAGGGCGCACTGCAAACCCGTAAATGGACTGACCAGGCTGGCGTAGAAAAATACACTACCGAAGTCGTGGTTAACGTGGGCGGCACCATGCAGATGCTCGGCGGCCGTCAGGGCGGCGGCGCACCGGCTGGCGGCAACGGCGGCCAGCAGCAGGGCGGTTGGGGTCAGCCTCAGCAACCTCAGGGTGGCAACCAGTTCAGCGGCGGCGCGCAGTCTCGCCCGCAGCAGCAGAGCGCACCGGCGCCATCTAACGAACCGCCAATGGATTTCGACGACGATATCCCGTTCTGATCCCCTCAGGGTGTAACTCTGTACGTGACGAACAAATAAAACCCTGCCTCGCAGGGTTTTTTTCTATTATGGCGGCATGATATCAGCCGGACAGGCGACCCTCGGATAAGGAAGATACCGTGGCATTTTTAGGTTTTGTGAGTGAGCGAGAGTCTCAGAGTTGGGCCGACGCCACGTCCTGGCTGCCTTCGTTTAGCTTTTATGAAAAGCATCTCTCCCCGCCCATTGAGGGTACGCCTGAAGCCATTATTCAGGCCGTCCTGGCGCTGAATATGGAAGACGATCCGGTGATCCGCCGGCTACTCCGTTTACGACAACTTCCTCGCCGCCTGCGCCGGGCCTTGTTTAAGTCAGAAAGCGCTGAACCGGCCGACTCATTCGGGTTTGGCTCTTTCACTCTGCTTCATCAAAGCAGCCACGAAGTCTCTTTCGGTTTGGCCGGGCGTTTCTGGCGGCCGTTGCTTGACGTCGAGTCTCTGAAAGATGCCGGAGCTTTCCAGCGTTTTGCTGATTTACGCGCGGCTAAACTGGTTCTGCGCTTTGATGTCCGGCCAGAGAACGATGGCACGGCGGTATTACGCACCGAAACCTTCGTCTATTGCCCAACGCCGCGCGTGAAAGCCCTGTTCGCGCTCTATTGGGGACTCATTCGCCCGGCCAGCGGCTGGATCAGGCGGCGCACGTTACTCGGCATCCAGCGAAAGCTGGCGGCCGTTTTGCCAGGCAGCCAGCAGTAAGAACAACATCGCGGTCAAATCTCTTCGCGGTGGAAAGTATCCCGCCAATATTCGCTGGTGTGTGAATGAGAAATTGTGCCGAGCACTTCCTTGCTCCAGTCATAAAACGCTCTCACCGCCGGGGAAACATGGCGGCTTTGCGGGTAAACCAGAAACAGCGGCATATCGACGGCGTACTTCTCCAGGCAGGAAATTAACGTGCCAGTGGATAGATAGGAATTTACCAGGTAGCTGGCCACACGAATTAAACCTATTCCCTGAAGGCCGGCCTGAATATAGGCGTCGGTATCATCAACAACCAGCGTTTCTTGCATCCGTATGGCGACATCGCTGCCTTGTTGGTTAAAACGCCATTCAGTTGTGCGCCCGCTGGCGTGGGAGAGGTAGCCTACTGCGTGATGATGTTGCAAATCCTCTAAGGTCAACGGTGTTCCGTGCTGAGATATGTATTGCCCGGAAGCCAGCACTGACCACCTGAAACGTGCGATCTGTCGGGCGACAAGCGTGGTGGAATCTTCCACCGTGCCTGTCCGGATAACGCAGTCAAATCCCTCCTGCACTAAATCCGTGACCCGATCGCTGGAGCAAAGCACCAGATCCAGTTCAGGATAGCGCGTCATAAAGCTCTGTATTTCCGGCAAAATGCAATGCCGGGCCAGCGACTGCGGCATACCAATCTTAAAGCGGCCTCGCGGCAGCCCGGCTCTTCCTGGGAAGGAGGATTCCAGGGCGGCAATATCACCGAGGATTTTTTTACATTCGGCGTAATAGTTCTGGCCGTCGGCCGTGACGCTTAATTTTCTCGTCGTACGCTGAAGAAGCTGTACCGCCAGAGAGTTTTCAAGATCTTTAATCATGCGGGAGACGGTTGATCTCGGCAGTCCAAGTAGCTCCGAGGCTCGGGCGAAACTTTGTGTTTCAACCACGTGGCGGTAGACCCGCATGGCTTCCAGTTTATCCATTGAATCCTCCATCTGTTCGCCGAGATTGTGCCAATTCTGCGAATAGTCTAACCCAGTCAGGACGGCTTATTGCTCGCTAATCACTTCGGTAGACTCTGCAATGATGTAGCAATTCAGCTGCAAGTAAAGCGTCGGGAGAGTGATATGGTTATCAATGCTGAAAAGACTGGTGAAAAGATATTGGTGCTGGGTGTGGGACAGTTGGGGGCGGCAATTCTGGAGGCGCTGCAGCCAGCCGTCTTGGGTTCAGGCAGGACGATAACCGCCAGCGTGTCGCCGGGATCGCTGAACGAGCACGGGCGGCCGGTTTCGCCACGTCATCAAAGGTATGCCGACGTCGGGATCGATTTTATCGCTCTGGATATCGCGGCCAGCGAGAGCGACGCTTTGGTGCCGCTGTTCCAGCAATTCGATACCGTCATCAACTGCATGGGGTTTGTTGCAGGCGAAGGTACGCAGCTTAAAATTACCCGTGCAGTGATTCAGGCAGGTGTCAGCCGCTATTTCCCGTGGCAGTTTGGCGTTGATTACGATGTGGTGGGCAAAGGCAGTGGGCAGCCGGTCTGGGATGAGCAGCACGATGTCAGAACGTTGCTGCGAAGTCAGAGCGTGACCGAATGGGTGATTGTCTCCACCGGAATGTTCACCAGCTTCCTGTTTGAACCTGCGTTTGATGTGGTCAACCTGGAGAAGCAAACCATCAACGCGCTGGGTGGCTGGGATACTCAAGTTACGGTTACTTCACCGGAAGATATCGGCCGGCTCACTGCAGCTATTTATCTTGAACAGCCTCGCGTGGCGAACCAGGTGGTGTTTATCGCCAGCGAAACGCTTACCTATGGCAGACTGGCAGAGATTGTCGAGCGCACCAGTGGCAAACCCTTTAGCAAAGCGGTTTTGAACCTGCCGGACTTACAGGCCGCGCTTAGCCGCCATCCGGATGACGTTATGCTGCGCTATCGTACCGCTTTTGCACGCGGCGAAGGTGTCTGGTGGCCGATGGAAAAAACCTATAACGTCAGCAAAAAAATCCCGGTTCAGGATGTGGCGCATTGGTTGCAGTTGCATCTGAAAGCATAAATTAATCACAGGTCAGGCAATGACAGACAAAATTGATGGCGTTCTGCGCCCCGGGCACGTAATCCCGTTCCCTTGCTCTATTAGCGATGAGGCGCAGGCCGCTCTGCGCCGCCAGGTTGATGAGCATGGCGTGCCCCACAATGCGCGCTTTGCGATGCCATCCCACACCGATGGCGAAGCCTGGAAGCAGATTCAGGCCACTTCGGCGGCCTGGTATGCGGCAGCGATGAAATCCCGGCCAGCGAGCGGCGAGTCGGAACCACAAACGCTGCACATTGAGCAGGCTACGGTGCATATTGCCACGCCAGGCGCGCTGTCTTCAGAGCATCACGTTCTGGTGGATCTTCACGGCGGGGCGTTTACCTTTGGCGGTGGCGAGGCCTGCAAGGCCAGTGCCAGCACCCAGGCTGGGCAGTATGGGCTTCGTTGTTATAGCGTCGATTACCGCATGCCGCCTGAGCATCCTTATCCGGCCGCGCTGGATGATTGCCTGGCCACATACCGTTACCTGCTGGAGCGCTATGCCCCGGAAAATATCGTGATTGCCGGGCGTTCGGCGGGCGGTAATCTGGCCGCTGCGATGGTGCTGCGGGCGCGCGATGAAGGGTTGCCGTTGCCGGGCGCGTTAGTGCTGTTGTCCCCGGAGGCAGACCTGACCGAGTCCGGCGACAGTTTCCAGGTGAACCAGCTTGTGGACGTGGTGCTGCCGGGGTCATTGAGGGAAAACAACCTGCTTTATGCCGCAGGCACTGAGTTAACGCATCCTTATCTTTCGCCGCTGTTTGGCGATTTTACCCGTGGTTTCCCGGCAACATTGATTCAAAGCGGTACGCGGGATTTATTCCTGTCGAATGCGGTGAGGCTGCATCGGGTGTTGAGAAAGGCGAACGTCGAAGCCGAGCTGCACGTCTTTGAGGCGATGCCGCACGGTGGATTTATGGGGGCGCCTGAAGACAAAGAGCTGGTTGAAGAAGTGGCGAAATTTATTCGTCGACAGCTCAGGCTGGAGAACTCAAAGCAATAAAAAAGCCGGTGGCGAAGGATCGCGACCGGCTTTTATTCATTACGCTAACATTACGCGTTCAGCAGCGGCTCTGCAGTTTTCTCCACCAGCGCCAGCAGGACTTTGACATCCTCCAGGGTGACGGTTGGGTTCAGCAGGGTCAGCTTCAGGCAGGTCACGCCGTTATGCTCGGTCACGCCAACGTTCGCGCGGCCAGATTCCAGCAGCGCATCACCGATTTTCTGGTTCAGCAGCGCGATTTCCGCATCGCTGCGGCCAGCCAGGCTTGCAGGGCGGAAGCGGAACAGCACGCTCGCCAGCTGAGGCTGCATCACCAGCTCCAGAGCAGCGTGGTCAGCCACATAGGCCGCCACATTCTTCGCCATGGTCACGCCGTGATCGATGATTTCAGCGTACTGCTTCTGGCCCAGCGCTTCGAGGCCCATCCACAGCTTCAGTGCGTCAAAGCGGCGGGTGGTCTGCAGCGACTTGGACACCAGGTTCGGTACGCCTTGCTCTTCGTCGAACTCGGAGTTCAGGTAGGCCGCCTGGTAGCGCATCAGCTCGTAGTGGCGAGCATCTTTCAGCAGGAACGCGCCGCAACTGATGGTCTGGAAGAACTGCTTGTGGAAGTCCAGGGTAACGGAATCCACCAGCTCCAGGCCGTTCAGGTAGTCGCGATACTTCTCGGACAGCAGCAGTGCGCCGCCCCAGGCTGCATCAACGTGGACCCAAATCTGGTGCTCTGCGGCCAGCTTCGCGATGTCGCTCAGCGGGTCGATAGCGCCTGCATCTGTAGTACCGGCAGTGGCGACGATAGCCATGATCTGCTCGCCGTTCGCTTTCGCCAGTGCGATTTTAGCCGCCAGGTCGGTGACGTCCATGCGGGCAAACTCATCGGTTTTCACCAGCGTGACTGACTGATAGCCCATGCCCATCAGCGCCATGTTTTTCTGCACGGAGAAGTGGGCATTTTCAGAGCACAACACTCTGATTTTGCGGATATCACCGGTCAGACCGTCCTGCTGGACAGAGTGGCCCTGACGCGCAAAGTAAGCGTCACGCGCCAGCATCAGGCCCATCAGGTTGCTCTGAGTCCCGCCGCTGGTGAACACGCCCGCATCGCCAGGCTGGTAACCGACCTGAGCGCGCAGCCATTCGATCAGCTTCATCTCAATGATGGTCGCCGACGGGCTTTGGTCCCAGGAGTCCATGCTCTGGTTGGTGGCGTTGATCAGCACTTCTGCGGCCTGGCTAACCACCAGGCTTGGGCAGTGCAGGTGCGCTACGCACTGCGGGTGATGCACCAGCAGGCTGTCTTTTAAGAAATACTCAATCGCGCGTTCAATCGCGACCTGGTTGCCCAGGCCCTGAGGATTGAAGTCGAGCTGAATACGTTCTTTCAGCTCGGCGACGGTTTTGCCCTGGTACATCTGGGGCTGCTGCAGCCACTCCACTACGGCCTGGCTGGTCTGGGCGATCGCCTGCTGGTATTCCTCAATGCTCTGGGCAGAGGAGGCCAGAATCGGGTTAGATCGGGACATATTTATTACTCCAGTCAGACAGCTTTTGCGCCAGCGGCTAACAAGGCTTTTTCAAATTTACTCAGGAAGATTTCCAGCTCGTCGTCGCTGATCAGCAGGGACGGCAGCAGGCGCAGCACGCAGCCGTTACGGCCACCGCGCTCCAGAATCAGGCCCGCTTCGAAGCATTTTTTCTGGATCAGGGCAGACAGCGCGCCGTCGGCCGGGTAGCAACCCATGTGATCTTGTGCTTCTTCTGGCTTCACGATCTCAATGCCGAGCATCAGGCCCAGGCCGCGAACGTGGCCGATAGCCGGGTAGCGTTTCTGCAGATCGTACAGTTTGCCTTTCAGCCATTCGCCCTGAGCGGCAACTTTGTCAGCGACTTTGTTGTCTTTCAGGTACTTCAGGGTGGTCAGGCCGGTCGCCATCGCCAGCTGGTTGCCGCGGAAGGTGCCGGTGTGGTGACCTGGTTCCCAGGCATCGATCTCTTTTCTCAGGCCCAGTACGGCCAGCGGCAGACCGCCGCCAACGGCTTTGGACATCACGATGATGTCTGGCTCAATGCCAGCGTGTTCGTAGGCGAACAGCTTGCCGGTACGGGCAAAACCAGCCTGAACTTCATCGATGATCAGCACGATGCCGTGCTCTTTGGTCACTTTGCGGATGCGCTGCAGCCACTCGGCAGGAGCCGGGTTCACGCCGCCTTCGCCCTGAACGGCTTCGAGGATCACGGCCGCAGGTTTGCGCACGCCGCTTTCAACGTCGTTGATCAGGTTGTCGAAGTAATAGGTCAGCGCTTTCACGCCCGCGTCGCCGCCAATGCCCAGCGGGCAACGGTATTCGTGCGGGTATGGCAGGAACTGTACTTCCGGCATCAGGCCGTTGATGGCCGCTTTCGGAGACAGGTTGCCGGTCACGGACAGCGCGCCGTGGGTCATCCCGTGGTAGCCGCCGGAGAAGCTGATTACGCCGCTGCGGCCGGTGTGTTTCTTAGCCAGCTTGATAGCGGCTTCTACTGCGTCCGCGCCGGATGGGCCGCAGAACTGCAGGCAGTACTCTTTACCCTGGCTCGGCAGTAAAGAGAGCAGGTATTCTGAGAACTCGTCTTTTAACGGCGTAGTCAGATCCAAAGTATGTAACGGCAAGCCGCTGGTAATGACGTTTTGGATGCTTTGCAGGATGTCAGGGTGGTTGTGGCCAAGCGCCAACGTGCCCGCACCGGCCAGACAGTCAAGGTAACGGTTACCTTCAACGTCGATGATCCAGGCGCCCTGGGCTTTGGCTATAGCGAACGGTAATTTGCGCGGGTAACTTCTGACATTCGATTCGAATTCAGCCTGTCGTGCCAAATAGGTTTCGTTGGTAGCGTTTGCAGATTTTGCATCTAAAGTATCAATACGGACTTTATCCGTCATCATATCTCTCCTACAACCGTCGGCATGAGCGCAGCGGCTGAATTAAGTAAACAATACTCGTCATGCTTCAAGTTGAAACTCGAATTATCCAGAGTATAGGTATGGGTTAGGGTGCATAAAACGCCGCCAATATATGGCTTTTTACCCCCCCACTCAATCATTTATTTTTTTCGATTTTTTTAATTTAAAATCAATGGATTGAAGACTCTTTTGCCGGGTATCCAGACATCCGATCTCTCAACTATTGGCAATGGCAGGAAAAAAAGCCCCCTGAAAGGCCTAAATTTGCGTATTAAAACGGTCTGGACAGACCAGATTCTGGGGGTTAGAAATAATTAACAACAAAAAATTACCCTGGGACATTGATTGGCAACAGGGGTTGCATTTTTTACCCGCAAACCTGGCGCTGGTTCAGCTTCCGCGGCAAAAAACGCCCACCTGTTTTTCAATAATGTCTGCCAGGTAATCCCGAATCGGGTTAGGTTCAGATGACGCTCGTGGCAGACAAATGCCTAATGAAGGGAGAGCGGGAAGCGTCTGGATCACCGGGAGATCGGCTGGTTTTCCTACCTGCGTTCTTGGCGTCACGCCTAATCCTGCTCGTGCAGCTGCCCAAAGGCCGTTCAGACTGCTGCTGGTAAAGGCTATTCGCCAGGGGATCCCTGCACAATCCAGGGCCTCAATGGCGTGACGGCGTAAAATGCAGGGAGCATCAAAAACCACTAAAGGCAGCGGCTGCCCATTGGCGAGGCATGTCTCTACCTGCTCGGGAATGCCCATCCAGTGCAGCGGGATTTTGCCTATCTCATTCTCCACGAAAGCCGATGGCGTTTGCCAGAGTAAGGCCAAATCCAGCTGGGAATGATTGAGGGCAGATTCCAGCTCTGCGTTTCGTGCGATGCGTGCTTCAAGAATGACGGCGGGGTGGGCGCGACTAAATGACCCAAGAACGTCGGTTAACAGGCCTTCACCAAAATCCTCCTGAAACCCTACCCGTAAGAGCCCACTCAGCGGCGTGTCGGCCACCGCAGCCATTGCGGCATCATTCAGCTCCAGCAGGCGTTTCGCATAACTCAACACAATTTCGCCTGTCGGCGTCAGCGCCAGGCCCCGGCCTGATTTTTTGACGACCGGCGTTCCGACCTGCTCTTCCAGTTTCTTCAACTGGGCGCTGACCGCTGAGGTTGATCGCCCCAGCCGGTCAGCTGCCCGGGCAAAGCTGCCGAGTGCCATGCCGGTAACAAAAGTGCGGAGAACGTCGAGATCTAAATTTGTCATGATTATTGTCCTGAAAATCAGGATTGTTGGTTAAAAAATATCTGATTTTTAGAATGATACTCAATGAGTATGCTCAGGTTGTCAACAACAGTCAGGAGGCTTCATGGGCGAAACATCACACGACATTCAGCGGGTTTTGAGCCGGGCGCCAAAGCTCGCCAGTATGAGCAACGACTTGTTATTCCTGGATATCTGGGAAAGACCGGAACTGAATAAACGCGATCGCAGCCTGATCACCGTGGCGGCGCTGCTGGCGCTGTACAGACTTGAACAGCTGCCGATTCATCTCGATTTAGCGCGCCAAAATGGCGTCAGCGATGAGGAGTTAAGCGAGCTGATTACCCATCTGGCTTTTTATGCGGGCTGGCCTGCCGCCCACAGCGCGCTAAAGGTGCTGGATAAGCTGATCGTCGGAAGCCGTCGGGAGGAGCAATAAATGCCGGTACTTCATGTCACCTTATTAAAAGGAAAAACGGAGGCCTGGCTGGCGGCGGTTTCATCCAGCATACAGCGGGCGCTGGTGGAGGCATTTGATGTACCGGAGGCGGATTTTTTTCAGGTTTTTCACGAGCAAGCTAAATCTGCGCTGCGGTTTGATCGTCACTATATGGCGGGACCCCGCAGCGATGACTGGCTTCTGATTGAAATAACGGCCGGTAAGCCGCGCAGTATTGAGACGAAGCAACGTTTTTACCGGGTCATTACCGAGCAACTTGCCGAGTCACCGGGCATTCATCCCAATGACGTTATGGTCGTCATTCGACATAATAATGCTGAGGACTGGTCGTTTGGTGGGGGCAAGGCGAGTTTGCTCCCGGAGTAAGATCTACCCCTTAAAATCGCTGGGCGCGGGGGAGTCATCGCTGTATATTTTTATACACAACGATCATGAGGACTCCCGCCGTGAACCGATTTACCCGCCGCCTGACGCTGGGCGCACTATTAGTACTTTCCCCGCTCGCCGCGCTGGCGAACCGCACGCTCACCGACCAGCTTGGCCGCCAGGTCACGATCCCCGACGAGGTTGATCGTGTCGTGGTACTTCAGCATCAAACGCTCAACCTGCTGGTGCAAATGAACGCCACCGACAAAATGGTCGGCATTCTGGCGAACTGGAAGCAGCAGCTTGGCAGCGGCTACGCGCGTCTGGCGCCGGAGCTTGAGCACAAAGCTCAACTGGGCGATTTAACCAGCGTGGACACCGAAAAGCTGGTGGCGCTGCACCCTCAGGTGGTGTTCGTCACCAACTATGCGCCGCAGGAGATGATCGACAGCATTAGCAAACTTGGCATCCCGGTTATCGCGATCTCGCTGCGCCACGACGCACCGGGCGAGCAGGGCAAGCTGAACCCGTCGATGCAGGACGAAGAGCAAGCCTACAATCTCGGCCTGAAAGAAGGCATCGAGCTGATTGGCGAAGTCGTCAATAAAGAGAAGCAGGCCAAAGCGCTGATCGACGCCACTTTTGCCGAGCGCAAGCTGGTCAGCGACCGCCTGAAAGACATTCCGGCAAGCCAGCGGGTGCGGGCTTATATGGCCAACCCTGACCTGACCACCTACGGTTCCGGAAAATATACCGGCCTGATGATGGCCCATGCGGGAGCGCTGAACGTGGCGGCGTCGACCGTGAAAGGCTTCAAGCAGGTATCGATGGAACAGGTGATCGCCTGGGATCCGCAGGTGATCTTCGTGCAGGATCGTTACCCTAAAGTGGTGGATGAGATCGTCAGCAGACCCGAGTGGCAACCGATCGACGCGGTGAAAAACCATCAGGTCTGGCTGATGCCGGAATACGCCAAAGCCTGGGGCTACCCGATGCCGGAAGCGATGGCGATTGGCGAGCTGTGGATGGCGAAAAAACTGTATCCCGCCAGATTCAAAGACATCGATATGAAGAAAGTGGCCGACAGCTGGTATCAGCGTTTTTACCGCACCCATTATGAAGGCGTAGAGTAATGAGTTTGCAGATCCTGGCGGCCGGAAGCCTGCGGCGGGTCTGGCAGCCGCTTATGGCGACGTTTGAGCAGGAAACTGGCCTGCTGACTGAGACGCAGTTTGGGCCTGCGGGCCTGCTGAGGGCGCGTATAGAAGCCGGTGAAAACTGTTCGCTGTTTGCGTCGGCGAATATGGCGCACCCGCACACGTTGCTGGAGCAGGGCAAAGCGCGGGCGGTTCAGCGGTTTGCCGGGAACGCCCTTTGCCTGACGGCGGCGGCGTACTGCGTTGAGGAGCAAAGTACCTGGCTAACGCTATTGAGCAATCCAGCCTTACGCATTGGCACGTCCACGCCGGGCAGCGATCCGTCCGGGGATTATACCTGGCAGTTCTTTGCCAGATTTGAAGCTGAATTTGGCATCGCCCTGCAGCCGCGAGCCTTAGCTCTGGTTGGCGGGCCAGACACGCAGGCCGTGCCCGACGGCAGGCTTGCGGCGCAGTGGCTTATTGCCAGCGGCCAGGCCGATCTGATGATTGGCTACCGAAGCTATTCCGCAGCACTGAAAGCTCACCGTGAACTGCGGGTGTTCGAGATCCCGACGCCCTACAATATTCAGGCCGATTATGGGCTGGCGGTGTGCGACGAACGGGCAGAGCCGCTGCGGGCGTTCCTGGTCTCGGATGCTGCGCGGCAAATACTGCGCGATTACGGCTTTGTCGTCTGAAAGTAAAAAACCGCCGATGAAGGCGGTTTTTTTGAATGCTTCTCAGCCTGTTAAGGCATCATCGTCGGCCATTCGGGCGGCATTCTGGCGATGATCTCGACCAGCCCCGTTTTAAACGACGCCCAGATAATCGGGAAGTCGCCGAGCGTCAGACCCAATAAACCCATGGCAAACCAGCAGGATGCCGCAATTCCCAGCCCGCTGCTGATTATGGCTAAAGCCCGGTAATCCGAGCGGCGAAACTGAATATTCAGGCTGCTTGCCAAAAACATCAAAACCGCGCTAAGCAGCGGCCAGCGTATGAGCATCACGCCGGTGGTGATTGTTGCCATGAACCTTGTTCCTCAAAATCTGCAATTTATTTTTCTGTTGCACTGATAATGTGAAGTCTATCACTTTTGTGCGTTTAATCACCAGCATTGTGATGGTTTTTTGCACGGATTTGAGGCCAGGTTGGCGGGGTTTTTTAGGGAAACCGGGACGTGGATGGCGTGAACATTTTGTTTATCTGACGTTTACCACAATTTCGTTTAAATAATCATTCCCTGCTGCCTTAACCCCAGAAAAACTCATATTAACGCGGTGGGTTAAATCTTAAGCTAAACGGCATCCCGGTTTCTCTTATCTCATTGTTGCGCAAATTAATTTCCGCAGAGTTAACGGCTGAAGGCTATTGCTAAAGCGGGCTTTATGATGCAACGTAATCGGCGGTCATCAGGTTGTTCTAATAAAGTATAAAAACAGGCGCATAAAAGCAGAGACGTGTGAGCATCATGGTGAAACGGATTTATCTTAAGGCGTTGCGTACCTCAGGTTTTGTCCTGATCGTTTGCCTGCCGATAATGTTGGCAATTTATTTTGCCCATGTTCGCGCCATGAGTGATACCCAGCAGCACCTGCACTCTTTTGGCAAACTGGTGATGGAAAAAACGGAAATCGTCATCAGCCACGTCAATGAAGCGCGCAGCGAGGCGGAACGTTTTTCTGGAGAAATATGCAGTCCCCGACACATGGCAAATATGCTGGATATTGTGCGCGGTAAACTTTTTGTCGCCGATTTAATTTACGTCAGCGGCGATAAGCTGCTGTGTTCGACCAGCTACAAGCCGTTAAAACCTCTGCCAGCGCCGCTCCCTTCTTATACCCGTAAACCGGACGTCGCCATTTATTATTATCTGGATACGCCGTTTTATGCCGGGCATAAAATGACCTACATGCAGCGTGGGCATTATATGGCGGTGATTAATCCGCTCACCTGGTCAGAAGTTTTATCCGAAGATGACTCGCTGATTTATGGCGTCTACGACACCGTTACCCGCAGCTTTTTCTCTTTAAGTCCGGGGGCCGACAGCGACCTGCTGCACCATTTCATTCTGCGTAAAGAGAAAGCGTTTACCGAAGACAATCGTTTTTATGCTGTTGACCAGTCGGCTAAAAGACCGATTGCGGTGATTGTTTCCACGTCAGAAACCCTGTTTAACCGCCAATGGTATCACCAGCTGACGTTGACGCTTCCGTTAGGCGTTATTTGCAGCCTGCTGATATTAATTATGTGGTCCAGAACCCGCCAGCAGTTAAATTCCCCGCGGCGGATGCTTTTAAGAGCGTTGACCAGAAAACAACTCAAACTTCACTACCAGCCGATTATTGATATTCAGAACGGTTATTGCGTAGGTGCGGAAGCACTGCTGCGGTGGGTGAATTTTAACGGGCAAACCATCAGCCCAGGAACGTTTATTCCGCTGGCAGAATCTGAAGGCCTGATTCACAAAATATCGGACTATGTAGTTGATGCCGTATTTAAAGATTTTGGTGAGTTTCTTGCCGACCATCCTGGGCTTTATATTTCGATTAATCTTTCGGCATCTGACTTTCACTCTTCACGCTTAATCACCGTACTTTCAGAACGGATTAAAACCTACAACATTCGTCCGGGGCAGATAAAAATCGAAGTGACCGAGCGAGGGTTTATTGACGTTGAAAAAACCAGGCCGTTTATCCAGGAGTTCCGCAACGCAGGCTTTAAAGTTGCCATCGATGACTTTGGCACCGGGTATTCGAATCTGCACAACCTGCAGTATCTGAACGTCGATATTTTAAAAATCGACAAAAGCTTTATTGATTCCCTCGCCAGCGAGCGGGCCAGCCATTTGCTGGTGGAACACATCATTGAAATTGCCCACAGCCTGAATTTAACGACGATTGCCGAAGGAGTTGAAACCGAAGCGCAGGTGGCGTGGCTGGTGGATCACGGCGTGGAGTATTGCCAGGGCTGGTATTTTGCGAAGGCGCTGCCTCCGCAAGAGTTTATTGCCTGGCTGTACACGCCAGGCGGGATCCCCGTTCGCAAGGCTTCAGTGGCTCGCGATCCACTGCTTTAAAGGAACGACCCATTCCGGGTTAGGGCGGAAAAATGCCCCGTGCTGCTGGCCGGTAGCAATTTTTATCTCTTTATAATGAGTAATCCCCGGACTGTGGTTCACAATCGTCTGGCAGGAACCCACTTCATCCGAGGCTTCATAAATGGAGAGCACGTTCCCGTACAGGCGATTGCGGGCGTCATCCTGAATGGAATGTGTACATCCCGCCAGAATGGCAACGTTGAGTGCCTTATTCTGCAGTTTGCTTGCCGCCAGAATGGTAATTTCGCCGCCGCGTGAGAAACCGACAAGCGTAATATTCTTAGCCGGGACGCCTTTTGCAATCAGCGTGTTCACGTCTTGCTTTAGCTTTTCGGCATATTGATCTGGCTGAGTATCTTTGGCTCTGTGATAAGCAATCAGGTTGTAGCCATCATCGCTGAGTTTCTCTTTCACCGCCGGGAAATCGTAAACGCCCCACTGCGGCTTATTTGGATTACTCGGCCGATCAACATTTCCCTCTAACACTTTCCCGTGCGTATAAAAAACGTATTTCTGCTTCGGGTTAACGCTGTCCGGGAACGCGGTATAAATGGTTGCCGCCTGAGCGGCCATTGAGGCAAGTCCGATGGCCAAAATGGCGAAACTTAACTTTCTCACTCCAACTCCTGTTGGTTTTCTTAGGCCTGATGGCGGTAATCCGTTGGCGTACGGTCAAACTCACGGCGGAACACGCGGGAGAAGGTTTGCTGCGAAACATACCCGTAGTCCATCGCGATATCAAAAATAGGGCGCTGGGTGGTACGCAGCGCCGTGGCAGCCATCAGCAGGCGGCGCTGGCGGATATAGTCACCCAGCGTTTGGTGCATGACGGTGCGGAACATACGCTGCAAATACCACTTTGAATAACCTGATTTTTTCGCCACCACGTCGATGTTCAGCGGCTGGTCAATATGTTCATCAATCCATTCAGTCAACGTATAAATGATGTCCTGGTGAGCCATGAGTCGTCCTCATTTCCGGGTTAGCTAGTTTCATTGCCAGGGAGTATAATTCCTCAAGTTAACTTGAGGTAAAGAGCATTATGGAAAAGAAATTACCCCGAATAAAAACGCTGTTAACGCCCGGTGAAGTGGCGAAGCGCAGCGGCGTGGCCGTCTCCGCGCTTCACTTTTACGAAAGCAAAGGTCTGATCAAAAGTACGAGAAATGCAGGTAATCAGCGGCGTTATCAGCGTGATGTGCTGCGAACGGTGGCGATAATAAAAATTGCGCAGCGCATTGGCATTCCGCTGAGCACCGTCGGGGATGCGTTTGGCGTCCTGCCCGACGGCCATTCGATCAACAAAAATGACTGGAAGAAACTGTCGTCGCAATGGCGCGAAGAGCTGAACCACCGCATTGCCACGCTGACCGCATTGCGTGACGAACTGAATGGCTGCATTGGCTGTGGCTGTTTATCGGGGGCGGAATGCCCGCTGCGTAACCCGGGAGATAAGCTGGGCGAGCAGGGCACTGGCGCAAGGCTGCTGGAAGATTGAAAATGTGTACCGCATAAAAAACTAAAGCGCCACAAGGGCGCTCAAGACTGCTAACAAAGAGGGAAAAAGCGTGGTTTTTCCCTCTTTGTTGTTATTAGCCGAAAATCAACGAATTGATTTTCCAGGTTTATTAATGATGTTCTCTGTAGCTTCATTGCTCAACAGGAATCATCTGTTGCCACATAAAACTAAAGCGCCACAAGGGCGCTTTAGTTGTTTTCCGGTCTTTGTCTTTCGCTCTATCCCGTTCTGACAGGAGGGTTTCCCCCGACGTCGGCACCCCTCGATAACGCTTACACATACCTACGTACATACTTCACTGACTTTGGAGGTTCCGGTCTGCACCGACAATTTAAGTGTAGATCTGCCCCTTCACTTTGCAAGGTCAATTGTTCTTTTTTTGTTCATTTTTTTGACATGTGATACGTGTACGGCTTTCCTATAGTTATTCCATTTGGCTAAACAGAGGGTTACCTCATGCTAACGGTGCATCACCTCAATAACTCCCGTTCCCAGCGTGTACTTTGGATGCTGGAAGAACTGGCGCAGCCCTATCAGATTGTGCGTTATCAGCGGGAACCCACCATGCTTGCCCCGGAAGCGCTAAAAAAAATCCATCCGCTGGGTAAATCCCCGGTGGTGGAAGATAACGGCCATATTCTGGCGGAATCAGGTGCCATTCTTGAGTACCTGCAGGAAACCTACGACGGCGAAAATCGCCTGAAGCCGCAGGAGATTAACGACAAAATCCAGTATCGCTTTTGGCTGCATTACGCCGAAGGGTCGCTGATGCCGCTGCTGTTAATGAAGCTGGTGTTTGGCAGCCTCGGTAAAGCACCTGTGCCCTGGCCGCTGCGCCCGGTGGGCAAGGCGCTGGGGCAGGGCGTGCAGAAAGCCTGGTTGAATAAGCAACTCAGCACCCATGCCCGTTTTATCGAGGATCACCTGAGCCAGCACCCGTGGTTCGCCGGGCAGCAGTTTAGCGCGGCAGATATTCAGATGAGTTTCCCGGTGGCCGCGCTGCTGGCGAGAGGGGAAGTCAACAACATGCCGCACACCCAGGCGTGGATGAAAAACGTGCAAACGCGCCCCGCCTGGCTGCGAGCGTTAAATCAAGGCGGCCCTTTTGAGATCCCAGGGGCGTGATCGCCGCAGAAGCAAAGCGAGAGAAAATTAGCCCAACTTTTTGCGTTTTTGTTGCGAAATTGCGCATTGACGATAACGTTTGCGCACCGTAAGGCGATTAATTCATCAGCTGAGCATATTTTCCGCGAAAATCGCAAAAGTTAAGTTGAAAATCCCGCCATGAAGGCTGGATAATCGTTTGCCTTAATTCTGTAACACCGATTTGTCCGTGTGGAGTTAAACGATTGCTTTTTTGTGACACCCCTTTGTCACAATCGTAGCGCAGGGAGACAACGTTTAACTGGCAGCGGGTTGTCCACCACCCGGGCAAACGTCATTCTAAAAATCTCAGGGGATTTTTCACTATGTCTACACCTTCTCCGCGCGCCGGCGGTTCGCTCGACGCCTGGTTCAAAATCTCTGCACGCGGCAGCACCGTGCGTCAGGAAGTTGTCGCCGGTCTGACAACCTTCCTTGCTATGGTTTACTCCGTGATCGTTGTGCCGGGAATGCTCGGCAAAGCCGGGTTCCCACCGGCGGCGGTCTTTGTGGCTACCTGCCTGGTGGCGGGCGTGGGCTCCATCGTGATGGGGCTGTGGGCGAACTTGCCGCTGGCCATCGGCTGCGCTATCTCGCTGACCGCCTTCACCGCCTTTAGCCTGGTGCTCGGCCAGCACATCAGCGTGCCGGTCGCCCTTGGCGCGGTATTCCTGATGGGCGTTCTGTTCACCATTATCTCTGCCACCGGCATTCGTAGCTGGATTTTGCGCAATCTGCCGATGGGCGTGGCGCACGGCACCGGGATTGGTATCGGCCTGTTCCTGCTGCTGATTGCCGCGAACGGCGTCGGCCTGGTGATTAAAAACCCGCTGGACGGGCTGCCGGTTGCGCTGGGTCATTTCGCCAGCTTCCCGGTGATCATGTCGCTGATTGGCCTGGCGGTGATCATTGGTCTGGAAAAACTGAAGGTGCCGGGCGGCATTCTGCTGACCATTATCGGCGTGTCCATCGTCGGCCTGATCTTCGACCCGAACGTGCATTTCTCCGGCGTTTTCGCCATGCCGTCGCTGAGTGATGACAAAGGCAACTCGCTGATTGGCAGCCTGGATATCATGGGCGCACTGAACCCGATCATTCTGCCAAGCGTGCTGGCGCTGGTGATGACCGCCGTGTTTGACGCCACTGGCACTATCCGCGCGGTAGCCGGTCAGGCGAACCTGCTGGACAAAGACGGCCAGATTATCGACGGCGGCAAAGCGTTGACCACCGACTCCCTGAGCAGCGTGTTCTCCGGCCTGGTGGGTGCTGCTCCGGCAGCGGTTTACATCGAATCTGCAGCGGGCACCGCAGCAGGCGGCAAAACCGGCCTGACAGCCATCACCGTTGGCGTGCTGTTCCTGCTGATCCTGTTCCTGTCGCCGCTCTCTTACTTGGTACCGGCCTACGCCACGGCACCTGCGCTGATGTATGTTGGCCTGCTGATGCTGAGCAACGTCGCCAAAATCGACTTTGCGGACTTCGTGGATGCGATGGCCGGGCTGATTACCGCGGTATTCATCGTGCTGACCTGCAACATCGTGACCGGCATCATGATCGGCTTTGCTTCTCTGGTGATTGGCCGCGTAGTGTCCGGCGAATGGCGCAAGCTGAACATCGGCACCGTGGTGATTGCCGTTGCGCTGGTGGCGTTCTACGCTGGCGGCTGGGCTATCTGATTTTCAATTCGTGCGGGTTGCGCTCTGTAACCCGCCGCTTTCACCCACTTCGGGCATTTCCGGTTCCAATGTGATGCAAAAAGTTGTTTTATTATAAAAACAACCGCTAAGAGTGACGCTTCAAATCACACATCACGTTCAGGGAAAACATGGAAATTTTCTTCACAATCTTGATTATGACCCTCGTGGTCTCCCTCTCTGGGGTGGTAACACGTATGTTGCCGTTTCAGATCCCACTGCCGTTAATGCAAATTGCCATCGGGGCGCTGCTTGCCTGGCCGCACTTTGGCTTACACGTTGAATTCGACCCTGAGCTGTTCCTGGTGCTGTTCATTCCGCCGCTGCTGTTTGCCGACGGTTGGAAAACGCCCACCCACGAATTTCTCCATCATGGCCGGGAAATTATTGGCCTGGCGCTGGTGCTGGTGCTGGTCACCGTGGTCGGCATCGGCTTCCTGATTTACTTCCTGGTACCGGGCATTCCGCTGGTGCCTGCCTTTGCGCTGGCTGCCGTACTGTCACCGACGGATGCCGTGGCGCTGTCCGGGATTGTCGGCGAAGGGCGGATTCCGAAGAAGATCATGGGGATATTGCAGGGTGAAGCGTTGATGAACGACGCCTCCGGCCTGGTGTCCCTGAAGCTTGCTGTGGCGGTCGCCGTTGGGGCGATGGCCTTTAGCGTCGGCGGCGCTTCGCTTGAGTTCTTCAAAGTGGCCGTGGGCGGCCTGCTGGCGGGGATTGCGGTCAGCTGGCTGTACGGCAAATCGCTGCGCCTGATGAGCCGCTGGAGCGGCGACGAACCCGCCACCCAAATCCTGCTGCTTCTTCTGTTGCCGTTCGCCTCTTACCTGATTGCTGAACACATCGGGGTTTCCGGCATTCTGGCGGCGGTAGCCGCAGGGATGACCATTACCCGTTCCGGCGTGTTGCGTAGCGCCCCGCTGACCATGCGCCTGCGCGCGAACAGCGTCTGGGCGATGCTGGAGTTTGTGTTCAACGGCATGGTCTTCCTGCTGTTGGGCCTGCAGTTGCCGGGTATTCTCGAAACCTCCGTTGCTGCGGCCAATGCCGATCCTAACGTGGAACTGTGGATGCTGTTCCTCGACGTGGCGATGATTTATTTCGCCCTGATTGCGGTGCGCTTCCTGTGGCTGTGGTCGATGAAGCGCCTCAGCCTGCGCTTTTTGAAAAAGCGCCCTCTGGAATTTGGCTCCTTCACCACCCGCGAACTGGGCATTGCTTCTTTCGCTGGCGTGCGCGGGGCCATCACCCTGGCTGGTGTGCTTTCCATTCCGCTGTTGCTGAACGACGGCACGCCTTTCCCGGCGCGCTATGAGCTGATTTTCCTCTCCGCAGGCGTGATCCTGTTCTCGCTGTTTGCCGGGGTCATCATGCTGCCTATTCTGCTGCGAAACGTTGAGGTTGGGGATAAGTCTCTGTCGCGCAAAGAGGAGCGGCTGGCCCGGTCCGCCACGGCTGAAGTGGCGATTGTCGCTATCCAGAAAATGGAAGAGCGCCTGGCCGCAGACAGCGAAGAGAATATCGACGACCAGCTGTTGAAAGAGGTGAGTTCGCGGGTTATCGGAAATTTACGTCGCCGTGCAGACGGGCGAAATGACGTTGAAAGCAGCGAGCTGGAAGAGAATCTTGAGCGCCGCTTCCGCCTGACGGCACTGCGTTCCGAGCGCGCTGAGCTATACCATCTGCGCGCCACCCAGCAAATCAGCAACGAGACCCTGCAAAAACTCCTGCACGATCTCGACCTGCTGGAAGCGCTGCTGATCGAGAAAGAGTAATCCCGCTAGTTCTGGCCGGTTTCCACTGCCGGCCAGAACTCTCTGCAGCAATCAATCCACGCCTGTGCGCTCTGCGAAATATAAACCCCTTCACGCCAAATCATCCCTAACTGCCAGCTCAGATTGCTGTTCAGCGGCAGCCACATCAGCGTGGTGTGGTCAAGCTTGCGGCAAATTGGCTCCGGCAGCACGGCAATTCCCACGCCGCCCTGAACCATCGCCGCCAGGAAATCCCACTGCCCGCTGCGCACCGCAATGCGCGGGGTAAAACCGTTATCGGCAAACAGCTGCATCAACTGGCGGCTAAGGGAGAAATCTTCGTTGTAGATAAGCAGCGGGTGCTCGGCCAGTTCTGCAGGATCAACGCTGGTGCGGCCAATCCACGGGCCGGAGCGGGGCACTAATACACACAGCGGATGGCGGAACAGCGGCATCACCGTCAACGCACCTTCGTCTTCTACGGGGATAGCCGTCACCGCCAAATCGAGATCGCCATTAAGCACCGCTTGCTGCACCGTCAGGCCGCCGAACTCGGAAATCTTAAACTCCACGCCGGGGTAGCGGTGCTGATACACACCGATTGGGCCGGTCATCAGCGTGCCGACCATGGGCGGAATGCCGAGGCGCAGCACGCCGTTGGTGAGCTGCTTGATGTCGCTCAGTTCGGCCTCAAGCTGGCGAAACTCGGCGAGGATGGCCAGCCCGCGCTGAAACACCACCTGGCCGGTGTCGGTCAGCAGCAGACGGCGGCCGTCGCGGATCAGCAGCGTGCAGTTCAGCTCATCCTCGAGGTTGCGCAGCATTTTGCTGATGGTGGGCTGCGTGACGAACATCTTCTCCGCCGCCCGGGTGAAGCTCTGCTGGCGGACGACTTCAACGAAATAACGCAGCGTTCTGATGTCCATAACTATTCCTGTTGACTATACCTGCAATGATTTTAATTCATTTCAGTAGCGATGAACCGCTCTCTATAATCGGGGCTGGTATTTTTTCTGGAGCACCGATCATGGCTTTGGCGTTAGGCCGTTTTACGCCTGCTGTAATGCATAGCCTGCGTGTCCCCGTGCAGGTTGCCCTGTATGCCGGACTTTTTGTTTTTGCCGAACAGTTGGTGACGTGGGGGCATCTGCCGCTGCCCGCGAACCTGGTGGGGATGTTGCTCCTGCTGGCGCTGATTATTTGCCGCATTGTGCCGCTGAAATGGGTCAGGGAAGGGTCGAAATGGCTGCTGGCCGAGATGTTGCTGTTCTTCGTCCCGGCGGTTGTGGCCGTGGTGAACTACTCGCAGCTGCTGATGGTGGAAGGCTGGCGCATTTTTGCCGTGATTGCGGTCAGTACCGTGCTGGTGCTTGGCAGCACGGCCTTCGTGGTGGAAAAAGTCTATCGTTTTGAACTGGCTCGCGAAGCTCGCAGGCAGGCCCGTCATGACTAACTTCCAGCTCAGCGTGCTGTGCCTTGTGGTCACCCTGGTTTTCTACTTCGCCAATAAACGCCTGTATCGCCGTTTTCGCAAACTGCCGCTGATGCCGCTGGTCTTTACGCCGGTGCTGCTGGTGGGGATGCTCGTCTTCGGCCATATCTCCTACAGCAACTACATGGGGGAGGCGCACTGGCTGCTGTGGCTGCTTGGGCCTGCCACCATTGCTTTTGCGGTGCCGGTTTATGACAACCTCCGGGTGATAAAACGCCACTGGATGTCGCTTTCTGCGGGCGTGCTGACGGCCATGATAGTGGCGGTGACCAGTTCGATTTGGCTGGCCCGCTTATTTACCCTGCCGGACGGCATTCAGCGCAGCCTTGCCGTGCGCTCGATTACCACGCCTTTTGCTCTGGCGGCCGCAAAGCCCATCGGCGGCGAGCCGGAACTGGTGGCGCTGTTTGTGGTGATCACCGGCGTGTTCGGCATGGCAGTAGGGGACGTGCTGTTTCTGCGCCTGTCGATCAGGGAAGGGATAGCCAAAGGCGCGGGTTTTGGCGCGGCTTCTCACGGCGCGGGTACTGCTCGGTCTTATGAGCTTGGGCCGCAGGAAGGAGTGATTGCCAGCCTGGTGATGATGCTGTCCGGCGTGGTGACGGTTTTGGTCGCGCCGCTGGTTAGCTGGCTGATGTTTTAACCTACCGGGGCAGCGATAGCCCCGGTAAGTACTTACTAACTAGTGAGCCCGCCCCTGATCGATACCGATACCGGTTTGAGAGCGAATAAACTGCGCGCGGAACTTCTCCCGCTCCAGCTTACCTTCCGGCGTATTATCGGTAATCGAGAACAGCCAGATGCCGACAAACGCAATCAGAATAGAGAAGAGCGCCGGGTACTCGTACGGGAAGACCGCTTTTTCGTGGCCGAGGATCTGCACCCAGATAGTCGGGCCCAGAATCATCAGCACCACCGCCGTCAGCAGGCCGAGCCAGCCGCCAATCATTGCGCCGCGAGTGGTCAGCTTCGACCAGTACATCGACAGCAGGATAATCGGGAAGTTACAGCTCGCGGCAATGGAGAATGCCAGCCCCACCATGAAAGCAATGTTCTGTTTTTCAAACAGAATGCCCAGCAGGATAGCCACCACTCCCAGCACCAGAACGGTGATTTTCGATACTTTCAGCTCATCGCGTTCGGACGCGCCTTTGCGGAAGACGTTGGCGTAAAGGTCGTGAGACACCGCTGAGGCGCCCGCCAGCGTTAACCCGGCCACAACCGCGAGGATGGTGGCGAAGGCAACCGCAGAGATAAAGCCGAGGAACAGGTTCCCACCCACTGCATCGGCGAGGTGAACCGCCGCCATATTGTTGCCACCAATCAGCGCGCCCGCCGCGTCTTTAAACGACGGGTTAGCACCTACTAACATAATGGCGCCAAAACCGATGATAAAGGTCAGAATGTAGAAGTAACCCATGAAGCCGGTGGCGTAAAACACGCTTTTACGCGCTTCGCGGGCGTCGCTCACGGTGAAGAAGCGCATCAGAATATGCGGCAAACCAGCGGTACCGAACATCAGGCCGAGGCCCAGAGACAGCGCAGAAATAGGGTCTTTCACCAGCCCGCCAGGGCTCATGATCGCCGCGCCTTTAGGGTGCACCGCCATTGCCTCATTGAACAGATTATTGAAGCTGAAACCGACGTGCTTCATCACCATAAACGCCATGAAACTTGCGCCGAACAGCAGCAGCACGGCCTTGATGATTTGTACCCAGGTCGTCGCCAGCATGCCGCCAAACAGCACATACATCACCATCAGCACGCCTACCAGCACCACGGCGACGTGGTAGTTCAGGCCGAACAACAGCTCGATGAGCTTCCCGGCACCAACCATTTGGGCAATCAGGTAAAGGGCGACTACCACCAGCGATCCACAGGCAGACAGCGTGCGGATTGGCCCCTGCTTGAGGCGATACGACGCCACATCGGCAAAGGTATAGCGGCCCAGGTTACGCAGGCGCTCGGCGATCAGGAACAGAATAATCGGCCAGCCGACCAGGAAGCCCAGGGAGTAAATCAGGCCGTCATAACCTGAGGTGTACACCAGCGCGGAAATCCCGAGGAACGAGGCCGCCGACATAAAGTCACCGGCAATCGCCAGGCCATTCTGGAAACCGGTAATGTTGCCGCCCGCGGTGTAATAGTCGCTGCGGGAGCGAACGCGCTTGGACGCCCAGTAAGTGATATACAGCGTCAGAGCAACGAAAATCAGGAACATGATAATCGCCTGCCAGTTCGTTGGCTGGCGCTGCACGTCGCCGGTTATGGCATCGGCGGCAAAGGCACCGGCCGGCAGCAGAGCGGCAAAGACCGCAAGAAAACGTTTCATTTAACCCCCACTTCACGCAGCACTTCGTTATTCAGGCGGTCAAATTCGCCGTTAGCACGCCAGACATAAATCCCGGTGAGCAGGAAGGAAATAACGATAACGCCGATGCCGATAGGGATACCCCGCGTGACGCTGGTACCGTCATGCAGCGGGGTGCCAAGCCACGCGGGTGCGAAGGCAATCAGCAAAATAAAACCAACGTAAATCACTAACATAATCAGTGACAGAAGGGCGGCAAACCGTTGCCTTTTGGAAACCAACTCCCTGAAATGCGCACTACTTTCTATCCGCTGATAAATGGTGTCATTCATCACAGAATCTCCAGAGGTTTTTTGTAGGTTTTTTTATCCCTCTCCCCAGCGGGGAGAGGGTTAGGGTGAGGGGAAAGGTATGGTCAGATGTCCTCACCCCCGATCCTCTCCCTGAACGGGAGAGGGGTAGAACAAGGTTACGAAGGTATGGATAAAGCCTGTTTTTCTTCCAGCAGTTTTTCTACTACGCCCGGGTCGGCGAGGGTGGAGGTATCGCCCAGGTTGCTGGTGTCACCGGAGGCAATCTTGCGCAGGATGCGGCGCATGATCTTGCCGGAGCGGGTTTTCGGCAGCGAATCGGTCCAGTGCAGCACGTCCGGCGTGGCAAGCGGGCCTATCTCTTTGCGTACCCAGTTGCGCACTTCGGCGTACAGCTCCGGCGTCGGCTCTTCGCCGTGGTTCAGGGTTACGTAGGCGTAAATTGCCTGGCCTTTAATGTTGTGCGGAATCCCCACCACCGCGGCTTCGGCAATCTTCGGATGGGACACCAGCGCCGATTCAATCTCGGCGGTCCCCAGGCGATGGCCGGATACGTTCAGCACGTCATCCACGCGGCCGGTGATCCAGTAATAACCGTCTTCGTCACGGCGCGCGCCGTCGCCGCTGAAGTACATGTTTTTGAAGGTGGAGAAGTAAGTCTGCTCGAAGCGTTCGTGGTCCCCGAACAGCGTGCGCGCCTGGCCCGGCCAGGAGTCGGTAATGGTCAGGTTGCCTTCGGTGGCACCCAGCTGCGGATTGCCTTCGTTATCGACCAGCGCAGGCTGAACGCCAAAGAACGGCTGAGTCGCGGAGCCCGCTTTCAGCTCGGTTGCGCCCGGCAGCGGGGTGATCATAAAACCACCGGTTTCCGTCTGCCACCAGGTGTCCATCACCGGGCATTTCTCATTGCCGATGTGCTTCCAGTACCACTCCCAGGCTTCCGGGTTGATGGGCTCGCCCACGGAACCAAGAATGCGCAACGAAGAGCGGTCGGTGCCTTCGGTGGCTTTATCCCCTTCGGCCATCAGCGCGCGAATGGCGGTTGGCGCGGTGTAGAGAATATTCACCTTATGCTTGTCGACCACCTGCGCCATGCGGTTTGGCTTCGGCCAGTTAGGTACGCCCTCAAACATCAGCGTGATCGCGCCACAGGCCAGCGGGCCGTAAAGCAGATAGCTGTGCCCGGTCACCCAGCCCACGTCGGCGGTACACCAGTAAACATCGCCCGGATGGTAGTCGAAGACATATTTAAAGGTGGTCGCGGCATACACCAGATAGCCGCCGGTGGTGTGCAGCACGCCTTTTGGCTTGCCGGTGGAGCCAGAGGTATAGAGGATGAACAGCGGATCTTCAGCGTTCATTTCCACCGGCTGGTGCTGGTCGCTGGCTTTCTCTGTCAGCTCGTGCCACCACAGGTCACGGTTCTGATGCCAGTCGATTTTGCCGCCGGTGCGCTTCAGGACGATAACGTGCTCAACAGTTTTCACATTTGGGTTTTTAAGCGCGTCATCCACGTTCTTTTTCAGCGGAATTGAGCGCCCGGCGCGCACGCCTTCATCGGCGGTGATCACCAGGCGAGAGCTGGAGTCGATGATGCGTCCGGCTACGGCTTCCGGCGAGAAGCCGCCAAAGATCACGGAATGTACGGCGCCAATGCGCGCGCAGGCCAGCATGGCAATGGCGGCTTCCGGCACCATTGGCATATAAATCGCGACAACATCGCCTTTCTTAATGCCCAGTTCGACCAAAGTGTTGGCAAAACGGCAGACATCGCGATGCAGCTCGCGGTAAGTGATGTTTTTGCTCTGGGTCGCGTCGTCGCCTTCCCAGATGATGGCGGTTTGATCGCCCCGTTCTTTCAGGTGCCGGTCGAGGCAGTTTGCCGCTAAATTAAGCGTCCCGTCCTCATACCACTTGATAGAGATGTTTCCCGGCGCAAAAGAGGTGTTTTTCACCTTTTGGTACGGTTTGATCCAGTCGAGAATTTTCCCTTGTTCGCCCCAAAACGCATCCGGGTCATGTATCGACTGTTGATACATGGCCTGGTACTGCTCCGGGTTTATCAGGCAACGGTCCGCAATGTTTGCGGGAATAGCGTGTTTGTGTACTTGGCTCATGGCTTTTTTTCTCCTTTAGGATGTTAATAATATGTCACACAAACGTTAATAGTAGGGGTATTGGCAGCTTTGTTTACTTTTTGGGCGGCAGATCACGCATTAAAATAATCGCGCAAAAATTGTTCAAACAGATGAATCATAAGAATTAATTACCTTTGGTACTTATTTCCAAAAACAAATAATGAAATTTTTTCCATAACAATAAGTTATATTCATATTCCCCCGAAAAATCCTGTTTATCTATGCAATGTAAGTGCATAACCCTAAAAATGAAGGGTTGCGCAGCAGGCTATCGGGATGGTACTGATACGGCGCTTTAAAAAACCCCGCTTAACACCTGATGTTTGTCATACCCCCTTTCAGTTTGTGACCTTCTCCTGAGTCAACAGCATGGGAATGGCGTTTTTTTGAGGAACTGTCGTCGTTATGAAAAACTTTAAAATGAGCCTGGCCTGGCAAATCTTGCTGGCGCTGGTGCTGGGCATTATCCTGGGAAGTTTTCTGCATTATCAAAGTGATAGCCGTGAATGGCTGGTCGCTAACCTGCTGTCACCGGCGGGCGATATCTTTATTCACCTGATCAAAATGATCGTCGTGCCGATTGTGATTTCCACCCTGGTGGTCGGGATTGCGGGCGTCGGCGACGCAAAACAGCTTGGCCGCATCGGCGCTAAAACCATCATTTATTTCGAAGTGATCACGACGGTTGCAATCATTCTGGGCATTACGCTCGCGAATGTTTTCCAGCCGGGCCACGGCATAGATATGTCGCAGCTTGCTACCGTGGATATTTCGAAATACCAGCACACCGCGCAGGATGTACAAAGCCATGCTCACGGCCTGATGGGGACGATTCTCTCACTCGTGCCTACCAACATCGTGGCATCAATGGCGAAGGGCGAGATGCTGCCGATCATCTTCTTCTCGGTGTTGTTTGGCCTGGGGCTGTCGTCGCTGCCCGCGACTCATCGCGAGCCGCTGGTGACCGTTTTCCGCTCCATCTCTGAAACCATGTTCAAAGTGACGCACATGGTGATGCGCTATGCGCCGGTGGGCGTTTTCGCGTTGATTTCCGTGACCGTGGCTAACTTTGGCTTTGCCTCGCTCTGGCCGCTGCTGAAGTTGGTGGTGCTGGTATACGTGGCGATTGCCTTCTTTGCGCTGGTGGTGCTAGGCGCGGTGGCGCGCCTGTGCGGGCTGAAAATCACCATCCTGATGCGCATCCTGAAAGACGAACTGATTCTGGCGTTTTCTACCGCCAGCTCCGAGAGCGTGCTGCCGCGTATCATCGAGAAGATGGAAGCCTATGGCGCACCGGCGTCGATTACCAGCTTCGTGGTGCCAACCGGCTACTCGTTTAACCTGGACGGCTCCACGCTTTATCAGAGCATCGCGGCGATCTTTATTGCTCAGCTGTATGGCATTGAGCTGTCGCTGTGGCAGGAAATCATTCTGGTGCTGACGTTGATGGTGACCTCAAAAGGGATTGCCGGCGTGCCGGGCGTCTCCTTCGTGGTACTGCTGGCGACGCTTGGCAGCGTCGGTATTCCGCTGGAAGGGCTGGCGTTTATTGCCGGGGTTGACCGTATTCTGGATATGGCGCGTACCGCGCTGAACGTGGTCGGCAACGCGCTGGCGGTGCTGGTTATCGCCAAGTGGGAGCATAAGTTCGACCATAAAAAAGCCCAGGCCTATGAGCGTGAGCTTTTTGGGAAGTTTGACAGTAAGGCGAGTAGTTAAGTAAAGCCCCTCACCCCGGCCCTCTCCCCACAGGGGAGAGGGAGGAAAACTTCACTTTCCCCGAGTTGCGAGAGTTCTTTATCCCCTCTCCCCTTTGGGGAGAGGGTTAGGGTGAGGGGATGTCTTACCCCATAGCGCTTTCGCGCAGCCGGGCCTTCAGCTTGTTGTACTCATCAATCACATACTGCTCGGCGGCCTGCTGATCGGCGATCGGCTCGACGCGTACGGCGCAGTACTTGTACTCCGGCGTTTTGGTAATCGGGCTCAGGTTCTCCGTCACCAGCTCATTACAGGCACCAATCCACCACTGATAGGTCATGTACACCGCGCCTTTATTCGGACGCTCGCTGACCGCAGCTCGGGTAATAACCCGGCCTTTGCGCGAATTCACCCAAATCAATGCTTCATCTTCAATGCCCAGCCGGGCGGCATCTTCGACGTGGATTTGTGCATAACCCGGCTCATCGGCCAGCGCTGCCAGGGCTGCACAGTTCCCGGTCATTGAACGGCAGGAGTAGTGGCCTACTTCACGCACCGTCGAAAGCACCATCGGGTACTCGTCGGTGACGCGATCGATAGGTGGTGCCCAGTCGCAGGTGAAGAACTGCCCCAGTCCGTTAGGGCGCTCGAACTTGCTCTCATACAGGTAAGAGGTGCCCTGATCCGCGTCGGACGTGTCCCGGCAAGGCCACTGGATATAGCCCAGCTCGCCCATCTTCTCGTAGGTTGCCCCGTAGAAGTCCGGGCACAGGTGGCGCAGCTCGTCCCAGATTTCCTGGGTGTTGCTGTAGCGCATCGGGTAGCCCATACGGGTGGCGATTTCACTGATAATCTGCCAGTCCGTTTTGAGATCCCACTTCGGCTCAACTGCTTTAAAGAAGCGCTGGAAACCGCGGTCGGCTGCGGTGAAGACGCCTTCATGCTCGCCCCAGGAGGTGGACGGTAAAATAACGTCTGCCTCGGCGGCGGTTTTAGTCATGAAGATGTCCTGCACAATCACCAGCTCAAGCCCGGCAAACGCTTTGCGCACGGCGGAAAGCTCGGCGTCGGTCTGGAGCGGATCTTCCCCCATAATATAGGCCGCACGGACTTCCCCGTGTTCAACCCGGTGAGGCAGTTCGCTGATGCGGTAGCCGTTAGCTTCCGGCAGCGCGTCAACGCCCCAGGCTGCAGCAAATTTGCTGCGGGTTTCCGCGTCACGAACGTACTGATTGCCGGGGAACATATCCGGTAGCGCGCCCATATCGCAGGCACCCTGCACGTTGTTCTGGCCGCGAACCGGGTTCACACCCACGTTAGGCTTGCCGAGGTTGCCGGTCATCAGCGCCAGGCTGGTGAGCGAGCGCACGGTTTCCACGCCCTGGTAGAACTGGGTCACGCCCATGCCCCACAGGATGGTGGCCGTTTTGGCTTTGGCATACATACGCGCGGCCGCACGGATTTCCCCGGCGCTGACGCCAGTGATTTCTTCTACGGATTCCGGCGTGTAGCCTTCAACAATTTTGCGATACTCCTCGAAGCCCTCGGTACGAGAAGCGACGAAAGCGTGGTCGTAAAGATTCTCTTCAATAATGACGTGGCCAATCGCATTCAGCAGCGCGATGTTTGAGCCGTTGCGTAACCTTAAATGCATGTCGGCAATGCGCGCGGTTTCAATTTTGCGCGGATCGACAACGATAATCTGAGCCCCTTTCTGCTTCGCTTTAATCACGCGATTAGCCACGAGAGGGTGTGAATCTGCCGGGTTGTACCCGAACACAAAGACTAAATCAGTATCCTCAATCTCGACGATGGAGTTACTCATCGCGCCATTCCCGACCGACTGGTGCAGACCTGCAACCGATGGGCCGTGTCAGACACGTGCGCAGCAATCGACGTTATTGGTTCCAATAACGGCGCGCGCAAATTTTTGCATTACATAGTTGGTTTCGTTGCCGGTCCCGCGTGAGGAGCCGGTGGTTTGAATGGCGTTCGGGCCATACTTGGCTTTGATCTCGCTCAGGCGTGAGCTGACGTAATCCAGCGCTTCGTCCCAGGATACGGCTTCCAGCTTGCCGCCGCGCTCGCGGCGAATCATCGGAGTTTTCAGGCGCGGGGTAAGGATTTTGGTGTCGGTGATAAAATCCCAACCGTAATACCCCTTCAGGCACAGGTCGCCCTGGTTGGTTTTACCCTGTGCGCCTTCCGCCTTGACGATTTTGCCGTTATCCACCACCAGGTTTATCTTGCAACCCGAGGCGCAATAGGGGCAAACCGTGACGACTTTTTTCATCATGTTGCTCCAGTCAATGCTGTCATTTAAGTGCGGCGATAAATGCAAACCGCCTTGCTGCGCCACTCAATGCATTATCTATGCCACATAGAGTGAGTGGGTATTGGCGCGGGTTTGGCGGGTATCCGACGAATGGGCTGACGAAAGACCGGGGATTTCGTCATAAATGACGTGTCGAACTGACGGCCATTTGTGACAGTGATAGAAAATTCCGCACGGATTTGTGTTCTTTCTGCGGCGCGCAATCAACAATCGCTCACACTAAAAAGAACCTCCTCCCCTCCGGAGACAATAATGAAACCTGCAATCCTGGTGGTGGATGACGACAAGGCCATTTGCGACGTGCTGCGCGATGTGCTCAGTGAACACGTTTTTGATGTGTTGGTATGCCACAGCGGGAATGAAGCGCTGCAAATTGTGGCGTCAGAGCCTTCTGTTGCGCTGATTTTGCTGGATATGATGCTGCCGGATACCAACGGCCTGCTGGTGCTTCAGCAGGTGCAGAAACTGCGTCCCGCTTTACCGGTGGTGATGTTGACCGGCATGGGCAGCGAGTCCGACGTTGTCGTGGGGCTGGAAATGGGCGCCGATGACTACATCGCCAAACCGTTCAACGGTCGCGTGGTCGTCGCGCGGGTGAAGGCGGTATTGAGGCGCAGCGGAGCGCTGGCCGTAGAAAGCAGCCCGACCAAAAACAGCGGGCTGCAGTTTAACGGCTGGCGGCTGGACACCGATCGCTGCCAGTTGATGAATGCTCAACAGCAGCAGGTTGATCTCACTCAGGGCGAATATGGCCTGCTACTTTCCCTGGTGCAGAACGCCAGGAAAGTGCTGTCGCGAGAAAAGCTGCTCGAGCTAACCCACAGCGAAAGCCTCGAAGTGTTCGACCGCACCATCGACGTCTTAATCATGCGGCTGCGCCGAAAAATCGAGGTCAATCCGCACCAGCCCACGCTGATTCGCACCATCCGCGGCGTGGGTTACGTCTTCGCCGCCGACATCACCCACGGCGAAAATAATGCGGTTTAGATAAACTGCCGGTATTCATGGCACAAAAGCAGCGCCGGGGCAGCATCTTCGGTAAGGGTACTGAAGCGCTCAAGCGGTTTTAAAAAGCGGTTGTCGTGGTCGTCATCGTTAACCATCGACACTTCACCGACCAGCACGTCGCCGTAGCCCGGCTCCCCCCAAAAGCTGTGGTACATCTCTGGCACCAGGCTGATGCTTTCGCCGGGCGATAAGCGCAGCTGGCTGCCCGCCGCGTGCGTCTGGCGGCAGCCGTCAATCACCACCGTGATGTCTGTTTCGTCAGGCTGTTCGAAGGGATCGGACTGCCACAGTTCGACAATCAAGTTCCCGCCGCCCCGGTTGATGATGTCTTCCTGCTTGCTCCAGTGAAAATGCATCGGCGTCATCTGGTTATCACGCACATGCATGACTTTCTCGGCGTAGGATTTGGCGTAGGGCGCGCCTTCCGGGGAGCCATTGCGCAGGGTAAACAGCGTCAGGCCCATAGTCAGGAAGTCGCCGCCGCCGAAGTCGGTGATATCCCACCCGAGTTTCAGATCGAAGACCTCTTGCCAGCTGCGGGGGTTAACCTGCAGCCATTTTTGCGGTGAGAAGCTGGCGAACGGCGGTAGTTGTACACCGTGGCGGGCAAAAAACTGCCGGGTTTCATTCAGGTATTGATTGACCTCGGAGCGTTTCATCTGGCCTTCCTTTGATGTGGACCCTCACCCTAACCCTCTCCCTGGAAGGGAGAGGGGACTTACGATTTTCTCCCTCTCCCCTTTGGGGAGAGGGCCGGGGTGAGGGGCAAATTACTTCACCGTCCACCCTTTGTAGCTGCCGATATTGCTCTTATCGATCATCGTCACCGGGATCAGCACCGGGCCTTTCGGCGCGGGTTTGCCCTGCAAAATGTCATAGCCAATCTCAACCGCTTTCGCCGCCATCACCTGCGGATCCTGAGCCGGGGTCGCCACAAACAGCGAGCTGCCGCCGCGCTTCAGGGCTTCTTCCCCATCCGGGCTGCCGTCCACGCCGACAATAAAGAACTCACTACGTTGAGCCTGTTTTGCCGCCAGATCGGCCCCGATCGCCGTTGGATCGTTGATCGCAAACACGCCGTCGATCTTCGGATTCGCCGCCAGCAGCGAGGTCATCACTTCCAGGCCACCTTCGCGGCTGCCCTTAGCATTCTGGTTAGACGAAAGGATCTTAATATCCGGGTGTTTTTTGAATTCGGTTTCGCAGCCTTCGACGCGGTTCTGCACGGCGGAAACCGGCGGCCCGTTGATGATCACCACGTTGCCTTTGTCTTTCAGGCGATCCGAAATGTACTTACAGGCCATTTGCCCGGCCTGAGTGTTATCGGAAGTGATCGTGGCATCGGCGCCGTCTGCCGCAACGTCCACCGCCACAACAACGATCCCGGCGTCTTTCGCGCGTTTTACCGCCGGGCCGATCCCTTTAGAATCCGCGGCGTTAAGGATGATCATGTCCACCTTGGCGGCGATAAAGTTGTCGATCTGCGCCACCTGCTGGCCAAGATCGTAGCCGCTGGAGACCAGCGTCACTTTCACGTTATCACCGGCGAGCTTGCGGGCTTCCAGCTCGGCACCTTTGGTGATCTGCACGAAGAACGGGTTGGCGAGGTCGCCCACCGTCACGCCGATCGACTTTAACTCTTTCGCCTGGGCAAACGGCGCGCCTGCGATCATTGCACCAGCCAGTAACGCAGTAACTATAGGTTTCAAACGCATGCTGTTTTCCTCACTCGTAGGGTAGGGTTTTGTTGTTATGCACTTTGATTGTGACGGGTACGGTATTTGTCGATCAGCACCGCTATGATGATCACCGCCCCTTTGATCACCAATTGCCAGAAATAGGAGACGCCCATCAGCGTCATGCCGTTGTTGAGCGTGGCGATAATCAGCGCCCCCACCAGCGTGCCGGTGATGGTGCCAATTCCGCCCACGAAGCTGGTTCCGCCGAGGATCACTGCGGCGATGGCGTCCAGCTCATAGCCCACGCCGAGGTTACCGTTGGCGCTGTAAAGCCGTGACGCACTCATGATGCCGCCCAGGCCGGAAAGCAGCCCGCTCATGCCGTACACGAACAGCAACACCATCCACACTTTGATGCCGGTCAGGCGTGCCGCCTGCATGTTGCCACCCACCGCGTAGATATGAACGCCCAGCGTGGTGCGGCGCAGAATGAACCAACACACCGCAATCACCAGCAGGGCGATAACCACCAGCCACGGCACCGGGCCGAGATAGGCGTTACCAATCCACTCGAAATTGATGTTGGAGTTAATCACTGTGGTGCCGTCGGCCAACAGATACGCCGCGCCGCGTAGGGCGGTATAGGTGCCGAGCGTGACGATAAACGGCGGCAGCCCAGCCCAGGCGACCAGCATGCCGTTAAACAGCCCCAGCCCGGTGCCCATCAGCAGCGCCGCCGGAATCGACAGGCCTTCCCAGCCGGGCATCAGCGACACCACCATCGCCGTGACGGCGGTGGTGCCGAGGATGGAGCCGACGGACAGATCGATACCGCCGGTCAGAATGATGAAGGTCATCCCAGCCGCCAGCACGATGTTGATGGATGACTGGCGGGCGATATTGAGCAGGTTAGACTCGGTGAAGAAGTTAGGGGCGACAAAACCAAAGACGGCGATGATCAGTACCAGAATCGGCAGAATACCGACGGTTTGCATCAAATCGCCGAACAGGGCTTTTTTGAGCGAGGCGGATTTTGCCACCGGTTGCGTGCCTGAGTTAGTCATGGTGTACCTCTTTCTTATGGGCCTCGGTCACGCCGGTAGCCAGGGTCATAATATTTTCTTGCGTAATGTCGTGGCGCAGCAGCTCGCCGGCAATGCTGCCTTCGCGCATGACGTACACCCGGTCGCTCATGCCCACGACTTCGGGCAGCTCGCTGGAAATCATTAAAATGGCCACGCCCTGGCGGGCCAGCTGGTTCATGATGCGGTAAATCTCGCTTTTTGCGCCCACGTCCACGCCGCGCGTTGGCTCGTCGAGGATCAGGATGCGGGGGCCAATGGCAACCCAGCGGGAGATCAGCAGTTTTTGCTGGTTGCCGCCGGACAGGCCCCCGGCGCGAACCTGCGCGTGAGGGACGCGAATATTCAGCAGGCTGATGGCGTCGTCGGAAATGGTCTGGGCTTTTTTGCGGTCGAGCATGCCGAAGTGGGCGTCACGCTCAAGCGTGGCCATGGTGATGTTGTCCTGCGCGGCCAGCTCAAGGAACAGCCCCTGCTCTTTGCGGTTTTCGGTCAGGAAGCCAATACCGTGCTGAATTGCCTCGCGGGGGGAGTGCAGCGTCACAGGCTGGCCGTCGATCTCAATCGAGCCGCCCGTAGGTTTGCGCACGCCGAAGATCAGCTGCGCCAGTTCTGAACGTCCCGCGCCAACCAATCCGGCCAGGCCGACTATCTCCCCGGAACGTACATGCAGGCTCACAGGCTGCACTTTGCCGTTGTCCGTCAGGTGATGGACATTCAGGCGAGGGCTGCCCAATGGGATATCACGTTCTTTGTTAAACAGGTCGCTGAGGGGGCGGCCCACCATCATTTTGACCAGCTCGCTGGCGTTCAGGTTTTCGCGCGTCAGGCTGCCGACGTACTGGCCGTCGCGCAGCACGCTGACCCGGTCAGACAGCTCATAGATCTCCGCCATGCGGTGGCTGATGTAGATAATCGCCATGCCTTCATCGCGCAGGCGGAAAATCAGCTCAAACAGGCGATGCGTTTCGCGAGAGGAGAGGGCGGCGGTGGGTTCATCCATCACCAGAATACGGCTGTTGCGCTGGAGCGCACGGGCAATCTCAACCTGCTGTTGTTCGGCAATGGTGAGCTTCATGACCAGGTCGGTGGCTTTGAACTGTGCCCCGAGGCGGTCAATCACCGCCTGCGCCTGCTGCACCATCTCTTTACGCTGCACCAGGCCGCCGCGCGCCAGCTCGCTGCCGAGGAAAATGTTCTCTGCCACGGTGAGATTTGGCGCGAGCTGCATCTCCTGGTAAATCAGCGTGATGCCAGCGTTGAGGGCATCTTTCGGGCCTTTGATGGCGTAGGGTTCACCGTCAATCAGCACTTCGCCGCTGGTGGCGATGTAAGCCCCGGCGAGGATCTTCATCAGGGTGCTTTTACCCGCGCCGTTCTCGCCCATTAGCGCATGGATTTCACCGGGAAAGACCGTTAAATCGACGCCTTTTAGCGCATAAAATTTGCCAAACGACTTGGCAATATTGCGCATTTCCAGAATGGGGACTCTGCTCATGGTGCGGCGCCTGTGGTGGTTATTTATAAGGCCAGTCAACCACGCGCCGGTAAATGCAAAATGTCAGCCGCCGTTCATATTTGTCATAGAGTTGAATAGTTAACCTGGATCACATTCCCGGCGTGGAAATATTTATCAAAATCCGTGCAATGCTTAACTGGAGTGAATGTGTGACCCTCACCCCGGCCCTCTCCCTGAAAGGGAGAGGGGGAAAGGCGGCGCGCTATTCGTTGTCCTCTATTTTCCCTCTCCCCTTTGGGGAGAGGGTCAGGGTGAGGGGAAAAAACAACCACGGAGCCTCTATGACCCAGCCTCGCCCGTCCTTCTTCGCCAGCGCCCGTGGCCGCCTGCTGTTCTTCAACCTGCTGGTGGTGGCGGTCACGCTGATGGTCTGCGGCGTGGCGGTGCTCGGCTTTGAACATGCCAGCCGCCTGCAGGAACAGGTGCAGGGGCAAACGCTGCTCGACATGTCCGGCAGCATGGAGCTGGCGCGCGACACCTCCAACGTGGCAACGGCGGCGGTCAGGCTTTCCCAGGTCGTCGGCGCGCTGGAATACCAGAGCGAAGCAGAAAGCCTGAAACAGACCCAGCTTTCGCTGCAAAACTCGCTTTCTCATCTGGCTACCGCGCCGCTGGCCCAACGCGAACCGCAGCTAGTCAGCCGGATCATCGCCCGCAGCAACGAGCTGGAAAGCAGCGTCACCAACATGTTGGTGATGGGGCACCGCCGCCACTTGCAGCGCAACCTGCTGCTGAGCGCCCTGTACCAGAACCAGAGCTATCTCGAGCACTTGCAGGAGGTCAACGCGCGCGAAGGGCTGAACGTGCCGGATGCCGCGCTGCTGAAAGAGATGGATCGCCTGATCCTGGTGGCGATTCAGTCTTCTTCGCCGAGGCCAGCGGTACGCCAGCTTAGCGAAGTGATGCAGCTCTTGCCCGCACAAGCGCCATCGCCGCTGGCGGACAGCATTTTGCAGCAGTTCAGAAGCGGCCTGCAGCAGCTGCCGCCGCTCTCTGCCCAGCTTGAGGAGAGTGACCTGGGCATCGCCTGGCACATGTACCACATCAAAGCGCTGGTGGCTTTTCTGAATCAGGACATCAACCTGTACGTGCAAAAAGTCGGGGAAGAGTCCCGGCAGCGCAGCCAGCAAAGCCACCGGGATTTGCAGTCCATTATCGCCTTTATCGGCCTGTTCGCCCTGCTGGCGCTGGTGATCACCGGTTTTGCCGGGCTGTATATCTATCGCAACCTGGGCTCTAACTTAACGGCCATTTCCCAGGCGATGACGCGGCTGGCGAAGGGCGAAAAAGAGGTCAGCGTGCCTGCGCAGCAGCGGCGTGATGAGCTGGGAGAGCTGGCCAGGGCGTTTAACGTCTTTGCCCGCAATACGGCGTCGCTGGAGCACACTTCGCGGCTGCTGAAAGAGAAAAGTACCCTGCTGGAAACCACCTTCCACGCCATGCGCGACGGCTTTGCGCTGTTCGACAGCGACGGTTTCCTGGTGGTGTGGAACCAGCAGTACCCGCTGCTGCTGGGGCTGGATCCACAGCGCCTGCAACGCGGCCAGCACTACCTCGGGCTACTCAAACAGGTCACGCCGCTGCAGGAACACATGCTCGGCAATCTCTCCCGGCCTTTGCCGAAGCCGCAGGAACTGAGGCTGGCGGACGGGCGTACCATCGAGCTGCACTTTAGCCCGGTGCCGGGGCGGGGCATGGTGAACGTGGTGCTGGAACGCAGCGAGCGCAAGGCGCTGGAAGAGGCGTTGGTGCACAGTCAAAAAATGAAGGCGGTGGGGCAACTCACCGGCGGCCTGGCGCACGATTTTAATAACCTGCTGGCGGTGATTATCGGCAGCCTGGAGCTGACCGCGACAGACTCACCGGACGCCGTGCGCATTCAGCGTGCGCTGAAGGCCGCCGAACGGGGCGCTCAGCTTACCCAGCGGCTGCTTGCCTTTTCCCGTAAGCAATCGCTGCATCCGCGTGCGGTGGCGATGAAAAGCCTGCTGGAAAACCTCGACCCGCTGATGCGCCACTCTTTGCCCGCCCACCTCACGCTTAGCGTAGAAGCCCAGCAGCCCGCCTGGCCTGCGTGGATCGACGTTAACCAGCTGGAGAACGCGATCATCAATCTGGTGATGAACGCCAGGGACGCGATGGAAGGCCGCAGCGGTGAAATCAAAATCCGCACCTGGAACCAGCGCGTGGTGCGCGGCGAAGGGCGCAAACAGGATATGGTGGTGATTGAAGTGGCCGACACCGGCCATGGCATGACGGATGAAGTGAAGGCGCAGGTGTTTGAGCCGTTCTTCACCACCAAACAGACCGGCAGCGGCAGCGGGCTGGGGCTGTCGATGGTGTATGGCTTTGTGCGCCAGTCCGGCGGGCGGGTGCAAATAGAAAGCGAGCCCGGCAAAGGGACTCGGGTCATATTGCAACTGCCTCGTGCATCTGCGGAAGTGCAGCCGGAGGCCTTGCCGCTGGCCGGGGAGCAGGCCGATATTGCCGACCAGCTTGTGCTGGTGCTGGAAGACGAACCGGACGTACGCCAGACGCTGTGCGAGCAGTTACATGAGCTGGGTTATCTGACGCTGGAAGCCAGCGACAGCCGGCAGGCGCTGGAGCTAATGGCGGAGGTGCCGGACATTGGCCTCGTGATCAGCGACCTGATGCTGCCCGGCGAGTTAAGCGGCGCGGATGTGCTGCAGCAGGCTCGCCGCCACCATCCTCAGCTGGACTTGTTGCTGATCAGCGGGCAGGACCTTCGCCGCAGCGAACAACACTTGCCCGATGTGGAGCTGCTGCGCAAGCCGTTTACCCGAGCGCAGCTTGCTGAGGCGCTACGTAAAGCGCGGGCAGGAAACAGGCGCGGGCCAGCGTAGCCGCCCCCTGCGCGCCGTTGAAGGCCGAGGAAGACGCGTCGATAAAGCGCACGGCATCATGCGGCAAAGGGCGTCGCAGGTAGCGTTTCGTCTGCGCCACCAGCGCCTCACGCGGGAAATCGACCATGTCCATCACCCCGCCGCCGAGGATCACCGCATCCGGGTCGAACAGGTTGATGCTGGTGGCGATGGCACGCGCCGCATGGTCGAGCAGGGCAACGACAAATGGTTCCTGGGCGGCAAAGGTAAACAGCTCGCCAATCTCATACGTTTTCGGGCTGGCGTCGTACCAGCGTTTCAGGGCAATCCCCGAGCACACCGTCTCCAGGCAGCCCGCGTTCCCACAGCCGCAGGTCAGGTGCATATCGCCCTGCGGAATATGGCCCAGTTCCCCGGCAACGCCGTGGGCGCCGGTCCAGGGGGCGCCGTTCAGCCAGACGGCAAAGCCCATGCCGGTGCCGAGATAAGCCCCCAGCACCTGCTGATGCTGCAGGCTGTTTTGCGCGACGTCGAAAGAGAGCTGCAGGTTTACATCCCGAGAAAACTCGACCGGGCAGCCGATCGCATCCTCCAGCTTGCCCGCCAGCTCGTTCAGTTCCAGCGCGGAAAGCGGCAAATTCGGCGTGGAGATGATCGTGCGCTTGTCTTTGCCCACCAGCGCCGGGAACCCCATCACCATGCCGCGACAGCGGGCGTGAAAGCGATCCAGTCGATCGTTTAACAGGTGGGCGATCCCGCAGACTACGCCACCCACGATAATCTCTGCCGTGCGCTGTTTTTCACAGTGCAGCACCGTGCCGGACTCGTCCTGCAAACACAGGCGGATATGGGTGGCGCCCATATCCACTCCGGCCACCACGTTAAGCGGTTTTGGCATGGGGCATAACCTCGTCTTTGGCCGCCAGGATCTGCTCGCTCATCACCTGCCAGGCCTCGTCGATATCCCGGGCGTGGTTAAACAGCCCGGAAGTGCCGACGATAAACACATCTGCTCCGGCGGCCATGAGTCGTTCATAGGTTGCCGCGTTGCAGGAACCGTCAATTTCAATCTCGTAGCTTAGCCCTTCGCGCTCACGCCAGGCTTTCAGCTCGGCCACTTTTTCCAGCATTTCCGGGATAAACGGCTGGCCGGCAAACCCCGGGTCAACGGTCATCACCGTCACCTTGTCTGCCTTATGAATGTAGTACTTCATCGCCTCGACCGGCGTTTCCGGGTTCAAAATCAGGCCAACTTTCATGCCGTGGCGGCGGATCTCTTCGATGAGGCGGAAGGCCTGGCCGTTAATGGTTTCCGGGTGCAGGGTGATAATGTCCGCCCCGGCCTGCGCCAGCGGGACGATGTAATCCTGCGGGCGGGTGACCATTAAGTGGCAGTCCAGCGGCTTGCTGGCAAGCTTCCTGACCTGGCCGACGAAGAACGGGGACAGCGTCAGGTTCGGCACAAAGTGACCGTCCATAATGTCGATATGGAAGTAGTCCGCGTGCAGGTCGATAAACTCAATCTGTTCCTGGAATTTTGCCAGATCCATGCACATCAAAGAGGGGGAAATTTTCATTACAAGCTCCTGTAAATCTATGGATTTCTGACAGCGGGTGCGGCCAACGCATCTGCCGTTCTTATTTACTGATTAACCGATCCAGGGCCACCGCAGCGATGATAAGCCCGCCCATTACCACCAGCTGGTAATAGGTTTGTACCTGGAGAATATTGAGCCCGTTGTTGATGGTGCCGATGATCAGGCCGCCAATCACCACCGAGAAAATCCGGCCCTTGCCACCGAAGAAGCTGGTGCCGCCGATGATGGCGCTGGCGATGGCGTAGGTTTCAAACCCCATGCCCGCCAGCGGCTCTGCCGCCCCAAGACGCGCGGTTGAAACCACGCCAGCCAGCCCGGCGCAGATGCCGGAGATGATGAACACCACCAGCATGTGGAACTTCACGTCGATACCGGAATAGAACGCCGAGTTCTTATTGCCGCCGAGGGCGTAAATATTGCGGCCGAGACGCGTGCGGGTGGTCAGGAACCACAGTATCCCGGCGACAATCAGCGAGAAGATCACCGGCACCGGAATGCCGAGCGGCGTGGCGGCGAAGAAGTTCACGAAGTCGAACGAGAAGCCGTACACCGAGTTGGCGTCAGAGATAACCAGCGTGATGCCGCGGAAGATGGCGTTAGTGCCGAGGGTGATGATGAACGGATGCAGCCCCGTCCAGTTCACCAGGCAGCCGTTAATCGCCCCGAGCAGCCCGCCGACAATCACGCCGCCAATCAGCGCCGCAAGGAACGGATCGACGCCCGCCAGCATCAGTTTGGCGGTGACCATGCCGGAAAGCGCCAGAATCGCGCCCACCGACAGGTCGATCCCCGCCACCAGAATGGCGAAGAACTCCCCCATACCGATAAGCACCGTCACCGAGCTTTGCACAAAGATGGCGCTGATGTTGCTGGCCGTCAGGAAGTACTCAGCGGAGAGCGTGCCGAAGATGGCGACGATAATCGCGAGGATGAAGAAGGTGCCGTATTTGTCCCAAAACTGGGCGAAATTGAACGGTTTTTTCTCGCTTTCTTCGCGTTTCATTCTTGTGGTAATGCCCATGCCATAATCTCCTCTTCGCTGATATCGTCGCGATTGGTCAGGATTTGCGTCAGTCGCCCTTCGCAGAACACGGCAATGCGGTCGCAGACGGCGATAATTTCGGGAAGCTCAGACGACACCATCAGGATGACTTTTCCGTCATCCGCCAGCTGGCGCATCACTTTGTAGATTTCGGCCTTCGCGCCGACGTCGATGCCGCGGGTAGGCTCATCGAAAATGATCACTTCCGGATTGCAGCACAGCCATTTAGAAATCAGCACCTTCTGCTGATTGCCGCCGGAAAGTTCGGTAATGTTTTGGTCGACGCTGTGGCACTTCAGCGCCAGCAGCTGGCGCTGGGCTTCAGCGGTCTGGCGCTCCTCGGCCTCGTTAAACAGGCCCATGGCGCCTTTGTAACCGCCGCGCTTGAGGCTCTGGCTGACGGCCATGTTCTGCGCGATGGAGAAGTTGGCGAAGAAGCCGTTGTCGCGGCGGCTTTCGGTGATGTAGCCCATGCCTTTTTTCAGCGCGTCCATCGGCGAGCTGGGCGAGATGTTTTTCCCGTTAAGCAGAATGTCCCCGGCTGAGCGTTTGTCCACGCCAAACAGGCAGTCCATCAACTCGGTACGCCCTGAGCCGACGAGGCCGGAAAAGCCCAGGATCTCGCCCCGGTTGACGCTGAACGAAATGTCTTTCACTTTTTTGCGGTCGCGGCTGCTGACGTTCTTCACCTCAAACACCACGTCAGGCTCGACGTTCCCGGCGCTCTCTTTCATTGCGCTAAAGCGGTTTTGCAGCTCGCGACCGACCATCAGGCGCACAATGTCGTCGTTGGAGACGTCGCTGACCAGGCCGCTGCAGACGCTGCTGCCGTCCTTCATGACCGTGTAGCGGTCGCAGATGCGGCGGATTTCGGCGAGCTTGTGGGAGATGTACACCATCGCCGTGCCTTCTTTCCGCAGCTGGTTCATGATGAGAAAAAGATAATCCACTTCTTTATTGGTTAAAGAAGAGGTGGGCTCATCCATAATAATGACTTTGGCGTCCAGCATTAATGTTTTGGCAATTTCTAACATTTGCTTGTGACTGATGGATAAATTACCCACCTTTTCATCGAGATCCACTTTTAAGCCGACACGCAAAAGCATCATCGCGGCGCGAATACGCATCTCTTTCCAGTCAACAATATTAATCCCGAAGACTTTTTTAGTGGTGTGGCGGCCAATATAAAGATTTTCTAAAACCGTTAATTCATCAATGACGCTGAGTTCTTGATAAATAATCCCAATACCGAGCTGTGCCGCTAATTTATGATCAAGCTTTTCATAATTAACGTTATTAATCGTAATGGTGCCTTTGGTCGGTTCGTGAATACCCGACAGGACTTTCATCAGGGTTGATTTACCTGCACCATTTTCCCCGAGCAGCGCATGAATTTCGCCGGGAAATATTGTTAAATCAACCGATTTTAATGCGTGAACCGGACCAAAGGATTTGCCGATCCCCGCCATTGCAATGTATGGCGTGACCATGACGAGCCTCAATCATTTTTAGCGAAGGTTTCCCCTCACCCTAACCCTCTCCCCACAGGGGAGAGGGGACGGTACCGAGCTGATGTTGATGTTCTCTCTCGTCCCGAAAGGGAGAGGGAATAACTGCTGCCACTGCTTTTCTTTTAGTACTCTTTTTGCACCTTTGCCCGCGAGAGATGACTACTCCTTTTTTCACCCTCTCCCTGCGGACGAGGGTTACTCCTTCTTTCACCCTCTCCCTGCGGACGAGGACTACTCCTTTTTTCTCCCTCTCCCTGTGGGAGAGGGCCGGGGTGAGGGCATCAGGCGACTCAGGTTTAAAACTATTTCGTCACCAGTACCGAATCCACCAGGCTAAACTGCGGGGCCTTATCCAGCGCAATCACCTTGCCCGTTTTCGCCGCATCTACCAGCAGCTTCAGGCCTGTCGAACCGATATCCGCCGGGTTCTGCGCTACGGTGGCGGTCATCTGCCCGTCAGCCACCATCTTACGGGCTTCCGGGATACCGTCGGTGCCGACCACCAGAATTTTCCCGGTCTTCCCGGCGTTAGCCACCGCCTGAGCGGCACCCATCGCCATGGTGTCGTTGGCGCAGTAGAAGGCTTTCAGATTTGGATTTCGCTGCAGCACGTTGGTGGCCACATCGAGCGCTTTGATGCGGTCCCAGTCGGCGGGCTGGCTGGCAACCAGTTTAATCTGGCTGGCTTTCTTAAAGGCATCGCTGGCGCCTACGCGGCGGGCTTCGCCGGAGGCGTTCCCCGCTTTACCTTCGATGATGGCCACGTCGCCGCCTGCGGCACCGAGTTTATCAATGATGAAGCCTGCGCCCTTCGCGCCGACCGCCACATTATCGGTGGTAACAAAGGCTTCGACGTTGCCGCCGGCTTTTTTCAGGTTATCCATATCGATTTTTTCATCGAGGTTGACCAGGTAAATGCCTTTTTTCCAGGCATTCGCCACCGGCACCACGAGGTTGACCGAGGAGAGCGGCGCAAAAGCGATGCCTTTGTATTTCTTATTAGTTAAATCTTCAAAAAGCTGTAATTGCGACTGGAAATCCCCCTCCGAAGGCGAAGCAAAAATATCTACGCTAACGCCCAGCGTTTTAGCTTCATCTTCAATACCTTTTTTCATATCCACCCAATAAGGGTTGGATAATGTTTTTAATACCACCGCATAATCGGCAGCCGCAAAAGCGCTGGTGGATAACATCAGGCCCATAGCAGCGCCGCTGAATATTTTCAGATATTTATTCATAATAATATTCTCAGTGTAGGGTACAGTCAGACCCCGCTTAGGCGGGATCTCTTTTTTACTTCAGCGCACCTGGGGAAAAGAAATCCACAATTGCGCCGGTTTTTTGCATATTTAATGTTGCCTGTTCAATATTTTGCTGTGCGACTGAAACAAAAAATGCATCGAGTAACGTTAATTGTAATATACGCGCCGAAGCGTTACGGCCCAATAAAGGCGTCTCGGGCGCCGGTGAACAAATAATAAAATCAGCGAGCCGGGCAATCGGCGAATGATAGCTATGGGTAATACAAATTATTTTTGCGCCGTTCTTTTTCGCCAGCTCCACCGCGGCTTTTAAATCACCGGTGCGCCCCGAATGGGATACCACCAGTACTACATCGCCTTCTTTTAGTAGCGAGGCCGACATCATCATGATGTGGGCATCCTGGTATGCCTGGCAGCGCACGCCGATGCGTAAAAACTTATGCTGGATGTCGTTACAAATAGCGTTTGAGCCGCCAACGCCGTACAAATCCCGTTGTTTTGCCTTCGCGAAGTAGCGCGCCGCACGGTGGATCTCATCCACGTTGACGATCGACTGCCCTTCCATAATGGTCCGCAGGGTGATGTTAAACACCTTGTTGACCACATCCTGCGGCGCTTCGTCGAAGGCAAGCTCGGTCGGCAGCACCTGCTCTGACTCGGAAAAGTAGGTGACCAGCGCGCTGCGCAGGTTGCGGAAGCCGCTGAACCCCAGCAGCTTCGAGACTTTAACGATCATAGCTTCCGACACCGCAAGGGCTTCGGCAACGTCTTTAATGGCCGGGGCATCGCTCAGATTGCCGGGCTTCAACAACCAGTCGACGATGCGGCTTTCGTTGTCCGTCATCCCCTCCTGCTTCATGCGCAGCCAGGGGGCAAGGCCGATGCCGAACGGCGGCTGTGAATCAATATCTGACTGACTCATCCTGTTCTCTCGTGTCCGTAGAGTGAAGACGCCACTATAACACCACAGCGTGTGCAGAAAATATGCTGCACACTTCACAAAAATAATTAATTCATAAAGTTTTACTTTTTGTGAAGTTAGGTGATCGCTTAATTTTATTTATTTGTATGAAATATAATGAATTAATTTAAATTCTCTCGTTAATGGAAGTCGTTTTATGACACGGGAATGACAAGTCTGTGCATTGTGTTGTGAAGAGAATCGGTGTAGAAATGGCCACGAACCCGGCAATTTTGACGATTAATTGGGCAGTGAACCGGTCTTAAATCACGAAAATTGTCGGGTTCGTAAAGTAACGGCAACGGTGAGGATAAAATGAAAAAAATTGCATTTGGCTGTGACCACGTAGGCTTCCTGCTGAAGGCGGAGATTGTGGAGCATCTTCAGGAGAAAGGCATTGAGGTGCTGGACAAGGGGACCTGGTCTGGCGAGCGCACGGATTACCCGCTCTACGCCAGCGCGGTGGCAGAAGCCGTGGTGAACGGCGAAGCCGAAGGCGGCATTTTAATTTGCGGTACCGGCGTGGGGATTTCGATCACCGCCAATAAGTTTCCTGGTATTCGGGCGGTGGTTTGCAGTGAACCTTATTCCGCACTGCTTTCCCGCCAGCACAACAATACCAACGTGCTGGCTTTCGGCTCCCGCGTGGTGGGGCTGGATTTGGCCAAAATGATCGTCGATGCATGGCTAAGCGGGCAGTTTGAAGGCGGACGCCATCAGGCGCGAGTCGAGGCCATTGGCGCGCTGGAATCGCCGAGAATTTGAGATTCCTCCGCTACTGCGCGTGAGGCCGGCTGACTACGCTGAGGCCAGTCCATCCCGGAGACTGACCGATGAAATCTTATGCCGCCGCGCTGCTGCTCGGCACGCTTTACCTGGCCTCGCCGTTCGCGCAGGCCGACGTGATTGATGACGCAATTGGCAATATCCAGCAGGCGTTTAGCGATGCCTACAAGCCGGGTGGCGACCGCGTTTATCATGATGACAATGACGATCCGGCGGATCAGCGCCGGCTCAGCCGCCAGGACGACGCCCGTTACCGCCAGTTGGAAGACAGGCGTCGTAGTCTTGATGAGCGCCAGAACCAGCTAGACCGCGAGCGCCAGCAGCTGGATGATGAAGAGAGCCGCCTGCAGGACGATGACGATCGCTAGTCCAGCACGATCTCCATGCCGTCAAAACCCGCTTCAAACCCCTCAGGCAATACGTTGTGCATCAGCCATGCATCAAACTGGTGGCTGATGTGGGTCAGCACGACTCGCGGACTGCCAATCTGCTCGTTCAGTGCGATCACTGTGGTTAGGTCGCAATGATTTTTTGGCGTGTCAGGCCGGGGTTCACGGCTGCAATCTATCACCACCACTTCCGGGCGGTTGGCGGCCAGAAACTTCAGGGTTTTGTCCGGCAGCCCCGCGGTATCACTTAGCCAGGCCAGTCGGCTGTACGCCGTTTCAAACAGATAGCCAAACGTCAGCTTTGAGTGCAGGAGCGGCAGTGGCGTGACGCGCAGCGCCTGGAGGGTGAAGGCGACAAACGGATCGACGGTATGGCTAAAGTCCAGCAGGCCTGGGTGCTTGAACAGATCATCGCAGCCCTGCTCATCCGGCGGGCCGTAAACCGGGATTTTCTCGCCCACTCCCCAGCGCAGCGGAAAGAGGCCCTGGACATGATCCATATGGTAGTGGGTGAGTAAAAACTGCTGAAAATCCCCCGGCTGCCAGCTGTCCATCAGGTCGGGCAGTCCCGCGTCTATCAGCGTAATCGCATCGTTATACTTGAGCACCGCGCTGCACGGGCGTCGACGGTGGACCGGGTTGGTTCGCGCCCGTGAACAGGCGGCGCAGCGGCAGCCCCAGGCCGGGACAAGCTGCGCCCCGCCGGTGCCGCTAAGCGTTAGCGTGAGCGTCATCAGGTGTCTCCACCGGTTTGGTAAAGCGGATATGGGTGGCGCGGTAGCCTTCACGCTCGTAAAAACGATGGGCGTCTTTGCGGCTGGTGCTGGTCGAAAGCTCCGTCAGCTCTGCATCGGCTTTACGCGCTTTTTCTTCTGCCCAGGCGAGCAGCTGTTTACCGACGCCGTGGCCGCGTGCTTCTTCCAGCACCACCAGTTCCTGGATCTCGCCGATGCGGCGGGCGTGATGCAGGTGGTATTGCAGGTGGAGGCTAATCATCCCCACGGCTTTGTTCCCTAACCACGCCAGTTGATAAAAGATATTTGGGTCACGCAGATTCTCCGTGAAGCAGGCGTTAAAGCCGGGGCGGTCGGCCTGAGCCTGTTTTAGCTCGCAAATCATGCGGTAAACGGTGTCGCTGTCTTCGATAGCGGCAGCTTTTAACTTAACAACATCAGACATGGCGGGGCTCCTTGCGGTGAAGAGGGATAACGTTCGAGCGGTGCTGGGCTAACAGCCGCATAAACAATGCGGCAGACTGTATCAGACTCACGTCGTTGTTGAGTATCAGGCAATCGCCTCCCTCTGGCGAGTAAAGCGCGGCCCGCTGCAGCCGCTGCTCGATTTGCTCTGCGTTTTCCCGCCCGCGCTGTTCCAGCCGCTGGCGCAGCACGTCCGGGGAAACCTGCAGGCAGATGGGCACCAGCCCATCGCCATAACGTTCCCGCGCCTGCTTCAGGTGCTGGCGCGAGCCGTTCACCACCACGTCAAATCCGGCTTCGAGCCATATATCCATTTCCACGCCGACACCGTAGGAGTGCTCGTGCGCCTGCCAGCTCAGAGCAAACAACCCCAGCTGCTGGCGCTGCTCAAACTCGTTTGCGCTCAGCGCAATGTGGTTCTCGCAGCCTGCGTCGGCGGCGCGGGTAATGTACCGGTGCGCCACCAACAGCCTGGCGTGCTCCTGCTGGCGCAGGGCGCTCAGCAGGCTGTCTTTGCCGGAGCCGGACGGGCCCATCAGCCAGATTAGTTTACTCATCAGAACACCCGAATTCCCTGGCGCCAGACGTGATCGACATGGATATGGTCGCCGTGCATGTGTGCCAGCACCAAATCCGCTCGTTTACCTTCCGCCAGTGTTCCCCGGTCGGTCAGGTTCAGCGCCCGTGCCGGGTTGCGAGTCACCAGGTGAATCGCCTGCGCCAGCGTAAAGCTGTTGCTGTCGTCGTTCGCCACGCGGAAAGCCGCATCCAGCAGGCTCGCCGGGTAATAATCTGAGGAAAGGATATCCAGCAGACCGGCCTGAGCAAGGTGGCTGGCCGCCACGTTGCCGGAGTGAGAGCCGCCGCGCACGATGTTTGGCGCGCCCATCAGCACGCTCATGCCGTGGCGGCGAGAAGCTTCGGCGGCTTCTTCCGTGGTCGGGAATTCGGCGATCACGCTGCCGATTTCATGGGACTCCACCACATGGGCGGTCGTCGCATCGTCATGGCTGGCGAGGGCGATATTGCGGTCGCGGCAGCGGGCGGCAATGGCCTGGCGGTTTGGCTGCGACCAGCGGGCCGCCAGCGTCAGCTGCTCTTCTTCAAAGCGATCCATCTGCTCGTTGGTGAGATGGTATTTGCCCTGATAGTAGTCGCGGTATTTGGACAGTTCCGCGTACTGGCGCTGGCCCGGCGAGTGGTCCATCAGCGAAACGAGGGAGACCAGTTCGCGGTCAACCAGCTTGTCGAACAGCGGCAGCGTGGTGTGATGCGGCAGCTCGCAGCGCAGGTGCAGGCGGTGTTCGGCGCGGTTAAGGCCACGCTTTTGCGTATCCTCCACGGCGTTGATCATTTTTTCGAGGTTTTCCAGGCGGTCGCCGCCGTCGCGCACGTCGCCGATGGCAACGGCATCCAGCACGGTGGTGATGCCGCTTGCCACCATCAGCGCGTCGTGGCTGCTCATGGCGGAGTGTGCCGGCCAGTCAACCTTTGGCCGTGGGGTAAAGAATTTATCCAGGTTGTCGGTGTGCAGCTCAATCAGCCCCGGCAGCAGCCAGCCGCCACCGCCGTCGTGTGCGCCCGGCAGCTGGCTTTGGGTCTCGGCAAAGTTGCGAATCACACCGTCGGCCACTTCCAGTGAGCCACTGACCACTTCTTCTTCCAGCACCAGGCGAACATTATTGATAATCATGTTGGGGCTCCATCGCGGACATCGTATGCAGGCGGTCGGCCACCTGTTCACGTACAGCTTCATCGTGGAAGATGCCGACAATGGCCGCTCCACGCGCTTTTGCTTCCTGAATCAAAGCCACCACGGCGGCGCTGTTTTTGGCGTCCAGCGAGGCGGTGGGCTCATCAAGCAGTAAAATGGGGTAATCAACAATAAAGCCGCGGGCGATGTTCACGCGCTGCTGCTCGCCGCCGGAGAAAGTCGACGGGGCCAGATGCCACAGGCGCTCCGGCACGTTGAGTCGGGTCAGCAGGCTCGCGGCTTTTGCCTCGCACTCTTCGCGCGGCACGCCCAAATCCAGCAACGGCTGCATGACGACTTCGAGCGCGGAAATACGCGGGATAACGCGCAGGAACTGGCTCACCCAGCCGATGGTCTGGCGACGCACCGCCAGCACTTCGCGCGCCGGGGCCTGCACGATGTCGATCCATTCGTCGGCGTGCTTAACCCAGATGTGTCCTTCATCCGGCAAATAGTTGGCATAGAGCGAGCGCAGCAGGGTGGATTTCCCGCTGCCGGAGTGGCCGTGCAGCACCACGCATTCACCGCCTTTGACTTCCAGCGAGGCGTTGGCCAGCACCGGCAGACGGATGCCGTGCTGATGGTGCAGGACAAAGGTTTTGCTCAGGTTTTCAACCCGTATTCTGGTCATAGCGAGTACCTAATTCTGAAGGACGGAGGACACCAAAAGCTGGGTATACGGGTGATGCGGGTCGTCCAGCACGCGGTCGGTCAGCCCACTTTCCACCACTTTGCCCTGTTTCATCACCAGCAGGCGGTCGGCCAGCAGGCGAGCCACGCCCAGATCGTGGGTCACAATCACCACGGCCAGGTTCAGCTCCACCACCAGACCGCGCAGCAGATCGAGCAGGCGCGCCTGCACGGAAACATCCAGCCCGCCAGTCGGTTCATCCATAAACACCAGTTTCGGATGGGTGACCAGGTTGCGGGCGATTTGCAGGCGCTGCTGCATCCCGCCGGAAAACGTGGTCGGCAGGTCGTCAATGCGGGCCGACGGAATCTCAACTTCTTCCAGCCAACGCTGGGCGGTGGCGCGAATGTCACCGTAGTGGCGCGCCCCGGTGGCCATCAGACGCTCGCCGATGTTGCCCCCGGCAGAAACGTGGCGGCGCAGGCCGTCCATCGGATGCTGGTGAACCACGCCCCATTCGGTGCGCAGCAGGCGGCGGCGTTCGCCTTCCGACATGTCGTACAGCGAGCGGTCGAGGTAAATCACTTCCCCTTCCTGCGGCGCAAGGCGGGCGGAAATGGCTTTCAGCAGCGTCGTTTTGCCGGAGCCGGACTCGCCCACAATGCCCAGTACTTCCCCGGGCCAGAGGTCAAATGACACGTCCATAAAGCCTTTGCCGGGCGCATAGAGGTGGGTGAGGTTATTCACCGAGAGTAACGGGCTGGTCATGACTGAGAGGCCTCACTGTTCTGGCGGCAGTAGTCGGTATCGGAGCAGACGAACATGCGGTTGCCCGCGTCGTCGAGCACCACTTCATCAAGGTAGCTGTGGCGTGACCCACAAATCGCGCACGGCTCTTCCCATTCCTGAACCTGGAAGGGATGATCGTCAAAGTCGAGACTCTCTACGCGGGTAAACGGCGGCACGGCGTAAATGCGTTTTTCGCGTCCGGCGCCGAACAGCTGCAGCGCAGGGGACATGTGCATTTTTGGGTTATCGAATTTCGGGATCGGCGACGGGTCCATCACGTAGCGATCGTTCACCTTCACCGGGTAGGCGTAGGTGGTGGAGATGTGGCCGAAGCGGGCGATATCTTCGTACAATTTCACCTGCATCACGCCGTACTCTTCCAGCGCGTGCATGGTGCGGGTTTCCGTTTCGCGCGGTTCGATAAAGCGCAGTGGCTCAGGGATCGGTACCTGATAAATCAGGATCTGATCTTCCACCAGCGGCGTTTCCGGGATGCGGTGGCGGGTCTGCACCAGCGTCGCGTCTTCGGTGCGTTCGGTGGTGTTCACGCCGGTCACCCGCTTGAAGAAGTTGCGGATCGACACGGCGTTGGTGGTGTCGTCCGCGCCCTGGTCAATCACCTTCAGCACGTCAGACTCGCCAATCAGGCTGGCGGTCAACTGAATGCCGCCGGTGCCCCAGCCGTAAGGCATCGGCATTTCGCGCCCGCCAAACGGCACCTGGTAACCTGGAATCGCCACCGCTTTTAGCATTGCGCGGCGGATCATGCGTTTGGTTTGCTCGTCCAGATAGGCAAAGTTATAGCCGCTCAGGTTAGCCATTGGCTCGCTCCTTTATCAGGCGGTTAAGCAGCTCCAGTTCGGCCTGGAAATCCACGTAATGAGGCAGTTTGAGGTGGGACACAAAGCCTGCCGCTTCCACGTTATCCGCGTGAGATAACACGAACTCTTCGTCCTGCGCCGGGCCAGCGACGTTTTCGTCGTAGTCGGGCGCCTGCAGCGCACGGTCAACCAGCGCCATCGCCATGGTTTTGCGCTCGCTCATGCCAAACGCCAGGCCATAGCCGCGGGTGAAGTGCGGCGGTTCGTCTGCCGGGGCAACAAAACCGTTCACCATTTCGCATTCGGTCATCAGCAGTTCACCGATGTTCACTGCAAAACCCAGCTCTTCCGGCACAATTTCGATATCTACATAGCCGCTGCGGATCTCGGCGGCAAACGGGTGGTTGCGCCCGTATCCGCGCTGGGTGGAGTAGGCGAGGGCCAGCAGGTAGCCTTCGTCACCGCGGACCAGTTGTTGCAGACGCGAAGAGCGTGAGCACGGATAAACCGGCGGGTTGCGGGTGATGTCGTCCGGCTGCGCGCCGTCGTCCTCTTCGACTTTGGCCAGACCCTGCTTCGCCAGCATGCTGAACACATGCGGAGCCGGAGCGCTTTGCTCGTCGGCCGGTTCGGCGTCAGGGACTTCGCCGTTAGCCAGCAGCGTGAAGTCCAGCAGGCGGTGCGTGTAGTCGTAGGTTGGGCCCAGCAGTTGGCCGCCAGGGACGTCTTTATAAACGGCGGAGATACGGCGCTCGAGGCGCATTTCGGCGGTGTTCAGCGGCTCGCTCACGGCAAGACGAGGCAGCGTGGTGCGGTAAGCACGCAGCAGGAAAATTGCTTCGATCATGTCGCCGCTGGCTTGCTTGATGGCCAGCGCGGCGAGTTCCCGGTCGGCGATGCCGCCTTCCGTCATTACGCGGTCAACGGCAAGGCCAAGCTGTTGCTCAATCTGCGCGACGCTAAGCTCTTTCAGCGTTTCATCGCCGCGTCGGTTGCGCTCCTGCAGGGCGTGGGCGGCGGAGATTGCCTTCTCGCCCCCTTTGACGGCAACGTACATCAGCACACCTCCACGTGGGTGGTCCGCGGGATAGCCAGCAGGCGATCGCCACAGGTCAAAATCAGGTCAATGCCCAGCGGGAACGGGTGCGGGCGTTCGGTCAGTTCGTGCAGGACGCATTCCGGCAGCTGCGGGGCGATCATGCGTTCTTCGTTGATGCCCGCGCCGGTCAGACGAAGCATGCGGCCGCCGCTCAGGCTGGACACCTGAAGAATCAGCGTCGCGCTGGTATCGGGGGCGATGTCGCAGCCCTGAGCCAGCAGGTTCAGCTGTTCGGAAGAGATAGCGTCGCTGGCGACGGCGAACTGCGCGTGGTCAGGCTGTTCGCACAGCGGCGCATTGGTATGAAAACGAATGTTCTGCGCGGCAATATCGTTGCCCAACGTGGCGTCGATCCACACCGGCGTGTCGTTATCGGCCAGCGTTAGCAGTACGCTGGTGGTCGCTACGTTCAGCGGTAGCCAGCCCTGCTGGAGCGAGGTCAGCGCAACAATCACGCCCGGCTCGCTCATCGCTTTGAGCAGGCGACGAAAACTCTGCTGGGCATCCTGCACCGGAAGGGTAAAAGCGGTCATTAAAGTCATGCGTTGTCTCCGCGTACCAGCGTGAAGAAGTCCACGCGGCTGCTGTTAACTTCTGCACGGCGAGCGGCAAGGCGTTGTTCGCGGTTGGCCGCCAGCGGTGCGATTAAGGTTTCTTGTAGCGTGTGAAAATGCGTGGTTTCCTGCATCAGGGCGTCGATCACTGCACAACATTCGGCGTGCTGTTTGTCGCGGCCAAGCAGGTAGCTGTAGCCGTAGGTGCCGCTCGCCAGTTTGACTACCGAGCGGGTCAGCGTGGCGTCGCCGGTGAAAAAGCGTTGGCCGGTGCTGCCCATGCGGGCCTGCACCTGAACCAGGCCGATTTCCGGCGCGCGAATAAGCGTGTAATCCGCCTGAATGTTCAGGCTGTGCCAGCGCTCAAGAAGCTCCTGCGGTTGGCTGTGTGACAGCACCGCCATCCACTCGCGGCGCTGTTCGGTGTTGAAATGGCTGGTGTCCATTTAGTGCTCCATGGTGAATTCAATCATGTCGGCACGGGTCAGGCTGACGGAGTACTCCGTCGGCCTGGCCTCGCCTTCACGGTGGTTAAGGGTGCGAACACAGAGCAGCGGCGCCATGTTGGGGATTTCCAGCAGGCGGCTCTCTTTGGCCTGGGAACGACGAGCGCTGATGCGGGTTTGGGCGCGGGTCAGGGCAATGCCTAACTCGGCCTGGAGGAAATCGTGTAGCGATCCCTGGCTGAAGGTTTGCAGCGCGGGCCACCAGGCCTGCTCGGCGAAGTAGTGGTCGATGATGCACACCGCGATGCCGTTTACCCGACGGAGGGTGCGCAGGTGGATAACGTTGTCCCCCTCGGCCAGCCCCAGCGCATCCGCCACGTCCTGAGAGGCCGGGCGAATCACCGCCAGCAGGCGCTCACTGGTTGGATGGCTGCCCTGATCCAACAGGTTCTGGCTAAAGCGTGCCTGTGCGTTCAGTGGGTAATCAAACGGACGCATTAGTACCAGGACGCCGACGCCCTGGCGGCGCTGCACCCAGCCTTTGTTGACCAGTTCGTCAATGGCGCGGCGCAGCGTGTGGCGGTTGACTTCGTAGTAGGCGGCCAGCTGTGTTTCGGCAGGCAGATAGTCGCCGCAGCGGTAGTTGTTGCGCAGCTCCTGCTCGAGCCGGGCGGCTATCTCCTGATAGCGGGTTGGGTAACTGGTCGGATGTCTGGACAAGTGCATAACAGTCAAAGCCTCTCAAATCAGATAAAGCGAATGCGCACGCGCGGCTGCTGGGCTGTGCATGGGTTTTGCTTGATGAGGTGAAGAGTCGTTTGCATCACGGGCCTCCTTCAAAAGTTGCCTCATGGTGCCGGGGGAAAGTGACGGTTTTGTTAATGATTGGTTTCTGTACGATGAAGAGTTGAAGTTTGCGGTCAGCACACAACCCTGTTTTTCGAGGAATCAGAGAGTTGCTTTGTTTTCGCTAAAAAACGGGGAGAGGGCGGGGAGTAAAAGGGTAAGGGCAGGACAATCACCCGTAGGCAATTTTTACCCGTTGTGCTTGCCATTGATTGATGAATATATTCTATATCCAGGTGTTGTTTCTCTTTAAATATATTCCCTTATTACTGAAATAATAGGGTTAGATTAGGATTAATTAATTTATCGCTTATGCCGAACGCCTCCTGGCAGGTTGACTCTTTTTGTCATGAATAAATTCTTTGAAAAGGAATAGTGAAATAGTATCAAAAAAATGAATGTATAAGTTGCATTGATTTGCTTGAGTTTTTAATCGGTCATAAAAATAAAGGGCCCGGAATAGCGAGCCCAAAAAGAATAATTGAATATAGCGCTTTATCTTTCGACGTTGACCATCCACGGAATGCCGAACTTATCCGTCAGTGAACCATAGCCTTTTGCCCAGAAGGTTTCGCCCCACGGCATGGTCACGCTGCCGCCCGCAGCCAGCCCGTCAAACCAGCGTTTACCCTCTTCTAAATGAGCGCTTACCAGGCAGAGCGAAAAACCAGTGTATTGGGGTTTTTCTCCGCTCATGCTGGCGTCGGTCATCATCAGGGCACCGCCAGTCACCCGCAAACAGGCATGCATGATGCTGTCGTCGGCATATTCGGTCTCGCCGCTGCAACCTTCTGTATTCTTCGCCTCTTTGGGCATTTCACCGAAGGTGATTTTGTATGTCAGCTCAGCGCCTAAAACCTGCTGATAAAAGGCGATCGCCTCCGCGCAGCGGCCGTTTAATGAGATGTAGGATCCTAAAAACATAACCGAATCCTCTGTAAGGAGAGTGCAGAAGAAGTGTAGGTTGTGCGGGAGAGGTAAGCCAGGCGGGGCAGGCAGCAGAGCCGCCTGCCGGAGGGGATCAGTTCTTTTTCACAAACTCGGACTTCAGCTTCATTGGGCCAAAACCGTCGATTTTACAGTCGATATTGTGATCGCCCTCTACCAGGCGAATGTTCTTCACTTTGGTGCCGATCTTTAACATCGAAGAGCTGCCTTTGACCTTCAAATCTTTCACCACGGTGACGCTGTCGCCGTCGACCAGCAGGTTGCCGTTGGCATCTTTTACCACCAGGGCTGCGTCTTCTTCGCTCGCCGCGGCCGGGTTCCATTCATGAGCGCACTCCGGGCAAATCAGCATGCCGTTGTCTTCGTAGGTGTATTCGGAATTGCACTTCGGGCAATGAGGGAGTTGCATTATCTGATCCTCAAGGTGAGATAAAGTAATGAAAAATAGCGATTTGGCCGTAAAAATATGCTGAATCGCAAAAAAGTGCTGAGATTATACATCAAATCCCTACATTTGCAGGGATTATTGCCGTAAACCTATGCCCGGCGGGCTTTCTGGCCGCCATAAAGTGCAAAAAACCTTTCATTCAAAGAAATAAGCACCAAATTTAACTTAAAGTTCAGGCTTTAATTGCCGTTAAATAAGGCTAATTTAACTTAGTTTCACTTCGCTTCGAGCAAGTCTGCCAGCATGGGCTGCTGCGCTATACCTGTTTGAAAAAATAAAAAAAAGCGTATTGCGCTGACACCTCCTGTCACTTGACAGGGGTATGGTTGGGCCTATGGATGTACCGATACAGAGGCAGGAACCGATGAGAATGAAAGGCGCGAAAGTAAAAGTTGCAGATCGACTGGCCGAAATCGTCTTAAGTCTTTATCAGGGGGAAACCCTTTCCGCTGATATTATCCGCCAGCGTTTTGATGTAGATATGCGAACTGCGTATCGTGATTTGAACCGGCTTGGTGCTATTCTGGAGGACGTCGGCGAGGGGAAAAAGCGTCTCTCTTCGCATTTAAAAGGACAGTTTAACGTAAACGACCTGTTACGCATTACTAAACGCGTAGGGCTTGCTGCGTTTTATCCGTGGTACGACATAAAGAGCCATAATCAATATATTACGCTACGCGCTATTCCAGATTTATTGGTTGTAGGGTATGAATATGAAAATAGCCCACAGCGTAAAGCTATTTTTTATCCATTATTTGACGATCGGGATGATCCTGGTGGGGAAAGGGTAAAAACGGAAGTGCTTTTACAGGTTTCCGCGCAGGCGGCTGAACATTTTAAACAGCGCAAGCTTTTACCTTTTCAAAAAACCGTCAGAGAGCTTGATAACGGAGAGTTACTCCTGGCGAGTCATATTGCTTCGCCAGAACAATTATTTCCGCTGGTGCAGTATTGGATACCGCATCTCACCATTATTTCTCCGCAGGTCTGGCAGAGCGACTTAAAAGCCAGGATCGCGGCATGGTGTAATGTTAATTAATAAATTATTTCCCTCACGTAATTATAAAAACCGGTATTGCCATGATTACAACTAAACGGTGGCGGTCATAAAACCGGGTAATTTGAGTTAAGGAAAGATTTTTTATGCACACACAAACTATTTTTGAACTGAGTCAGGAAGCCGAGCGGCTTTTGCAATTAGCGTTGCAAAACCTTAACGCTTTAAAAGTCGCTCCGCTGGCTTTGCAAAATGAACAAAATAGCGCTTTAGCGAACCCTGTGGCGACGGTACATCCATTGAAATTTAGCCCACGCGGCATCGAACTGCAGAAAGATATGCTGCAAAACGAAAGGCGTAAAATAACCCAACATGAAATGGTTCTGGCGATTGTCGGCACCATGAAGGCGGGGAAGTCGACCACCATTAATGCCATTGTCGGTACGGAGGTTCTGCCAAACCGCAACCGGCCCATGACGGCGTTGCCGACGCTGATCCGCCACACGCCGGGCCAGCGCGAGCCGGTGCTGCATTTTCCCTATGTGCAGCCGATAGAAAGCCTGATGGGGGAGTTGCAGGAGAAACTGCTGATCACCAGCCGGGAAGCGCTGGCGCGCAAGCTGGAAGTGGACCGGGATATGGAGGCGCTTATCGCCCGGATCGCCAACGGCAAAGGCTTTGAGCGCCACTACCTCGGCGCGCAGCCTATTTTCCACTGCCTGAAGAGCCTGAACGATCTGGTGCGTCTGTGCCGGGTGCTGGATGTGGCTTTCCCCTTCAAAGCCTACGCCGCTATTGAGCATGTGCCGGTCATTGAGGTGGAATTTGTGCATCTGGCCGGCCTCAAAAATGGCCACGGCCAGCTGACGCTGCTGGACACGCCTGGACCGAACGAAGCGGGGCAGCCGCACCTGCAAAAGATGCTGAAAGAGCAGCTGGCGCAGGCTTCCGCCGTGCTGGCGGTGATGGACTATACGCAGCTCAAGTCCATCTCCGACGAAGAAGTCCGCGAGGCGGTGCTCGGCGTCAGTAAATCGGTGCCGCTGTATGCGCTAGTGAACAAGTTCGATCAGAAGGATCGCAACGGCGACGATGCCGCTCAGGTGAAGGCGATGATTGCCGGGACGCTGATGAAGGACAGCATCGCGCCGGAAAACGTGTTCCCGGTGTCGAGTATGTGGGGCTACCTTGCTAACCGCGCCCGCTATGAGCTGGCCACGCATGGCCGTTTACCCGACCCCGAAGAGCAGCGCTGGGTGCAGGATTTTGCGGAAGCAGCATTAGGTCGGCGCTGGCGCAGCGCGGATTTGGCCGATATTGAGCACCTGCGCCACGCGGCGGACTTGCTGTGGGAAGACTCTATGTTTGAGTCACCGATTGAGACCATCCTGCATACTGCGCACGCTAACGCTTCTCTGTACACGCTGCGCGCGGCGTGCCACAAGCTGCTGGATTATGCCGAGGGCGCTGAGCGTTACCTGAGTTTCCGCTGCCAGGGGTTGCAGGTGGCCAACGACAGCCTGCTGGAGAATATTCGGCAGCTGGAGCAGGATATTCAGCTGTTGCTGCAGACTCAGCAGTCGGTGAGCACGGTGATTCAGCGGCAGGTCAGCGATGCCCTCGCCGGCATAGGCGATTTTGTGCAGCGCTTTGAAACTCAGATTCATAGCGACCTGAAAACCTATTTCCGGGAAGGGCGGCTGGGCGCAGAGAAGCTACATCAGCTATACCCGCACACATTAACGCGTCACGTGGATTTTTCGCCGGGCAGCGACAAGCTGATGGGGGAAGATGAAGCGACGGCCCGCACCCTGCTGCACAAGGTTCGCGCGTCCAGTGAAAGCATTTTATTTGCCGCACAGCAGACGCTAAGCGGAGAGCTTGGGGCGCTGCTCAGTAACCTTGAGGCGAGCCTGAGCTATACGCTGCAGTCGGCGTTGAAACCTATTGAGCAGCGGGTGAGCGACGGCCTGAAAGTGGCCGGGTTCCGCGCCCAAATCAGCCTGCCTGCGTTCCAGGCCAGCCAGCTTAATTTTAATACCCACTCGGCGTTCACCAACGTTATCGAAAACCAGGAAGTGACGATGTCGGCAATGCAGCCGCAAAACGGAATGCGGGGCGTGCTGGCGCGCTGGCTAAACGGCGTGGACTGGGGCTGGGAAGATTACGCGGCCACCCATAGCCGCTACGTGATTGACCTGGAGAAGTTACAGCAAAAACTGCATGACCATGTGTCGACGTTCCTGGGCCAGATAAACCAGGCCATTACCGCGCAGGTGGATATTTCCGTCACGGCCGGGATGGCGACGTTTTTCGCTGATTTTGCCGGCGTATTGGATGCTATTCACAGCAATTTACGCCAGAGTCTTTCCGCGAAGCAGCAGAACGACAGCGTGCTGTTTTCTCTCCAGAGCAAGCTGGAACAGAGTGTCAGAACGGCACGTTACATTCACGAGGATACCCGCCTGTTGCGCGATGATATCCAGACGCTTTTCTCAGCGGAGCAATGATGAGCAGTGTATTAATGGAAGGGCCAATAAGAACCCTCAGCTGTCTTAGCGAAAAATTTGTCGTCGATTTTGCCATGGGGATTGATGTCGCCCGCCAGCCGTGGGGCAGCCCGCAAAGCCAGGCGTTTTATGAGCAGCTTTTGGCGCTGTTTGTCGTTGTGGCCCGGCGGCAGGCCGGGATAGCCGGGGTACCGCCGCAGGACGAGCTTGACGCGTCGTTGATAAGCCTTGGCCAGCTGTCGGCAGACCTGGCCAAAAGCTACTTAGCCAACAGCCAGATAAGCGAGAGAATTGCCCAGCTAGAGCCGGTTTCTGCCCGCACGGCGCACCATTCGCCAGCGGCTCGTGAGCGGCTTCAGGCCCTGCGCGAGCACTTTTCTCAGCGGCTAACCCGGCTGGAAGATGAGTTTCAGCACAGCGATCTTGTTCGTCAGGGCATGGTCCACAGCGAGCAGATTTTTTCCCGCTGGCGCAGTGGGCACTATTTTTCGTTCTCTCCGGCGGCGCGTTGCTACGTCGCGCTGGAAGAGCTGCGCTGGGGGACCTTTGGCGATGCCGTTCGTCTGGGGACGGCGGAACAGGCGGAGGCGTTGATTGAGCATGTTCGCAGCCTCGCCATCAGCCGTCTGGCGGAAGAAGTGAACGCCTCCCCCCGCACCCGCCATTATTTCCATGACTGGCTGGCTACGCCAACGTCTCCGGGTTTGCTGGAGCATAAAGACGCTTTAACCTGGCTTGGCGACGGCTGCGACATCGAACGTCAGCCGATCTGTTACTCGGTCACTCAGAGCTGGCAGGGCGTGGCGCTGGGGATGCCGCGTATTTGTTCGGCCATGCGCCTCGGCAGCGCGCTGGTCGACGAAGTTTTTGGCTAACTGATTTAGCGTTCTCAGGGAAGAGACAGCTCCATCTCACCGACATTCTCCCTCATCCATTCGGCGAGTGAATCCAGCGTTGGGCGCAGAGACTTACCGAGCGCGGTGATCTGATATTCCACGCGCGGCGGGACTTCCGCAAAAACTTGCCTCACCACCAGGCCGCGAGCTTCAAATTGACGAAGCTGGCGGGTGAGCTCTTTCTGCGTAATAGGGCTGACCGCCCGCTGCAGGTCGCTAAACCGCACCGGATCGTTGAGCAGGATCAGGCGGTACAGAATCGGAATGGCCCATTTGCCTGAAATAAGGTTCACAAAATTCACCATCGGGCAGTCGCTGCCCGCCGGTGGCAGGATTGAAAAATTTTTTGTCATGCTGGCTCCCGGTACACGCTAATGCGCCCTTTGTGGTTCGTTAGTATCCATTTGGTGCCTACTATCCAAAGGATACTATAGCGGAAATAATGCCCTCACCAACCCTTTATTAGGACACGACGATGGGCAGACTTGACGGCAAATACGCCTTGATAACCGGCGGCACCAGCGGCATTGGGCTTGAAACGGCGCGGCAGTTTATTGCCGAGGGCGCAACGGTGGCGATCACCGGGCGCAGCGAGCAGGGGCTACAGGCAGCCAAAGAGGTTTTGGGCAATGTGCACCTGATTAAAAGCGATGCGGGCGATATCGCCGGGCAGCGTGCGGTGGCGGTAGAGTTGAAGCAGCTCTGGCCAAGGCTGGATGTGCTCTACATCAATGCGGGGGATGTGACGCACCACTCGCTGGAAGACTGGGACGAACAGGCGTATGACCGGCTGATGAACATCAATCTCAAGGGCCCGTTTTTCCTGATCCAGGCGCTGCTCCCGCAGCTGGCTAACCCTTCTTCGGTGATTGTGTGCGGCTCGGTCAGCGCGCGTATCGGTCTGCCGCAGACCAACGCCTACGCCGCGAGCAAAGCAGGGCTCCTTTCTCTGGCTCGTACGCTTTCCGGGGAGCTGCACCCGCGTGGGATTCGGGTGAACGGCCTGAGCCCAGGCCCGACGGAAACCCCGGCGCTGGGCAAACTGGGCAATGGCGTAGCCGCCGACACGCTGCGGGAAGCGATCCGCGATCTTGTGCCGATTGGGCGTCTCGGCACGGCGCTGGAACTGGCAAAAGCCGCCGTGTTCCTGGCGTCTGACGAATCCGCCTTTGTGGTAGGCACGGACCTTTTGGTCGACGGTGGTGTGGGGAGTTTGTAGCTTTTTACCTTCACCCTCACCCTAACCCTCTCCCTGGAAGGGAGAGGGGATAAACAAAGCTGCTTTTCCATGTGGCTGTGGGGAGAGGGAATAGCCTACGTTCTCTGGCGCTTGTTTTCCCGCTCTCCCTGGAAGGGAGAAGGGATAAACAAAGCTGCTGTTCCCATTTGGCTGTGGGGAGAGCGGATAGCCTACGTTCTCTGGCGCTTGTTTTCCCGCTCTCTCTGGAAGGGAGAGGGGATAAACAAAGCTGCCGTTCCCATTTGGCTGTGGGGAGGGAATAAACCTTGTTCTCTGGTACTTCTTTTCCCCCTCTCCCTCTGGGAGAGGGCCGGGGTGAGGGGATGACGCACGATTAAGATGAACTTCTGCCTGTGACCGCTGCACCATTCTCATCAATAAAACCGCACTAAAAGACGAACGCCATCAGAAAAGTAACATTCTTATCAGTCTGTTTATTATCACTTTTAATGTGTTTCCTGGCGTTCATTAGTCAAAAGTACCAGCCGCTAAAAGCAAATCTGTGCCGCCCCTCACTTGTGGCTTTTTTCACCGCTACCCAGAATATATTTGGCCGCATATCGCGGACACTGCATTGATTCTCTGAGGGAAAAGTGATGAAAAAAATCTTCTTATGCTGTGCTGCGGGGATGTCCACCAGCATGTTAGTGGAAAGAATGAAGCAGTCCGCGCAAAGCCGTGATGTGGCGGTGGAAATTACCGCCGTGCCGGTGTCCGATTTCGACCAGATTATCGATGAGGCCGACGTTATCCTCCTCGGGCCGCAGGTGAAATTTCAGCTGCAAAACCTCAGCGCGGCGGCGGCACCTCACGGCGTTCCGGTGGCGGCCATCGACATGATGCATTACGGCTCCATGCAGGGTGACAAGGTACTGGATCACGCGCTGTCGCTGCTGAAAACTGCTAAATAGGGGGCTGTATGAAATACCGCTTTCCTGAAAAATTTTGGTGGGGTACGGCGACCAGCGCCACGCAGTCAGAGGGGCGAGTTGAGGGCGATGGCAAAGGCGATAATATCTGGGATTTCGCCTCGCATGAGTTTAATGGCCGTTTTTACAACGGCGTCACCTCCGACGAGACCTCTACGTTTTATCAGCGCTGGCGGGAAGACATTCAGCTGGCGAAAAACATTGGTCTGAATTCATTCCGCACGTCGATCTCCTGGTCCCGCCTGATCCCCGACGGCGACGGAGAAGTTAATCCTCAGGCCGTGCAGTTTTATAACGATGTGATTGACGAGCTGATCCGCCAGGGCATTGAGCCTTTTATCAACCTCTACCATTTTGATATGCCGATGGCAGTGCAGGCAAAAGGCGGGTTTGAAAACCGGGAAGTGGTGGATGCTTTCGCTCGTTACGCGGCAATTTGCTACCGTCTGTTCGGCGATCGGGTGCGCTACTGGTTTACCTTCAATGAGCCGCTTATTCCCGCCGAAGCGGGCTATCTGCATCCTCGCCATTACCCTTACGTGACGGATTTCCGTCGTGCGGCTCAGGTGCTGCACCACATTGTTATCGCCCACTGCAAAGCGGTTGCCGCCTGGCGCGAGCTGAATCTTGAGGGGCAGATTGGCATCATCATGGATGTCATTCCCGTCTACCCGCGCAGCGACAGCCCGGAAGATTTGCGCGCAGCAGAAATGGCCGACCTGTTCTACACGCGCAGCATAAACGAACCGATGCTGCTTGGGCGCTACCCTGCCGAGCTGGTGGCGCTGCTGAAAGAATACGATGTGCTGCCAAAAATATTGCCAGGTGACTGCGAGCTGATTGCCGCGACTCACGTCGATTTACTGGGCATCAACTATTATCGCCCGCGCCGGGTCAAAGCGCGTGAGACGCTGCTCGAAGAACCCCACGGTTTTGTGCCGGAGCGCTTTTTTGAAGAGTACGTGATGCCGGGGCGGCGGATGAATACCTCGCGCGGGATCGAGATTTACCCGCCTGCGCTGTACGACATCGCCATGCTGGTGAAAGAGCGTTACGGCAACCTGCCGTGGTTCGTCTCCGAGAACGGCATCGGCATTATGGACGAAGAGCAGTTCATGGTGGACGGCGAAGTGCAGGATGATTACCGCATCGAGTTTCTTCAGGAACATTTGGCCTGGCTGCACAAAGCGATGGCGGAGGGCAGCCAATGCCTGGGCTACCAGATGTGGACCTTCATCGACTGCTGGTCGTGGCAGAACGCCTATAAAAACCGCTACGGCTTCTACCGGCTGGATTTAGCCACCCAGCAGCGTTCGCTGAAAAAGTCCGGGCGCTGGTTCCGTACCGTGATTGAGCACAATGGTTTTGAGGAGGCTGACCATGTCGAGCTTTGATAAGTTAGCCGACAAGCTGATGCCGGTGGCGAACGCGATTGGCAACCAGCGGCATATGCAGGCGATTCGCAACGGGCTTATTTCGATCCTGCCGCTGACCATCGTCGGCTCTTTCTTCGTGATTTTGCTGAACATCCCGATTAAGGGCTATATGGATTTTATTGCGCCGTGGCGCGATATGCTGGATGTACCGTTCCGCTTTACCGTCGGGCTGATGTCACTGTATGCCGCGTTTACCATCGGCTCGTTCCTCGGCAAAAGCTACAAGCTGAATGACATTACCAGCGGCCTGCTGGCGATGCTGGCGACGCTGCTGATGATTGTGCCGGTGAACATCAAGCAGGGCGTGACCGTGGCGGGTGAAGCGGTGGCGGGGCGCTACATCCCCATCACTTCGCTGAGTTCTCAGGGGCTGTTTGGCGCGATTATCTCTTCGCTGATTGCCATTGAGATTTACCGCTTTATCAAAGTCCGCAACATCGAAATCAAAATGCCCGCGGGCGTGCCGCCAGTGGTCGCCAGCTCGTTTTCGGCGCTGTTCCCGACGCTTGCCGTGGTGCTGGTATTCTGGATCCCGCGCCACTTCCTGAACATCGATATCAACGCCATTATCAGCTACATCATTATGCCGCTGAAGGGCTTTATGACCGGCACCAACCTGTTTGGCGGGATTGTGACCCAGTTCTTTATCGACGTGTTCTGGGTGCTGGGGATCCACGGCCATGCCGTGATGGGGCCGCTGATCCGCCCGCTGTGGGATCAGGCCATTGTGCAGAATATGGAGCTGTTCCAGTCCGGCGTGAGCGCCTATGAGCTGCCGAACATTTTCACCGAGCAGTTCTTCCAGTGGTATGCGCAGATGGGCGGCACCGGGTCAACGCTTGCGCTGGTGGTGCTGTTTATTCGCTCCCGCGTTATCTACCTGAAGCAACTGGGCAAGCTGTCGTTTATCCCTGGGCTGTTTAACATCAATGAGCCAATGATTTTCGGTGCGCCGATCGTGATGAATCCGATCCTCGCGATCCCGTTTATTCTGGCACCGATGGTGAATACCGTGGTGGTGTATCTGTTCACCATTAGCGGGCTGATCCCTCGGATGATGGTGAAGCCGCCGTTTACCGTTCCGGCGCCGCTCGGGGCGCTGATCACCACCAACTGGAACCTGATTGCCTGTGGGCTGGTGTTTATCTGCTTCTTTATTTCGCTGGCGATCTATTACCCGTTCTTTAAGGTGTATGAGAAGAAGATGCTGGAAACCGAGCTTCAGCAGAAGGAAGAAGAGGAGAGGGCTAAGGCGCTGGCTGAGGCTAAGTAAATTTTCTGTGGCCCCGTAGCCCCTCACCCCGGCCCTCTCCCCAGAGGGGAGAGGGGGAAGCAGGCAACTGAGAGCCTTTTTATCCCCTCTCCCTTCCAGGGAGAGGGTTAGGGTGAGGGTAACAACCTAGAACGCCGTCTCTAACTCATCCAGCACGTTATATTCGTCGTCCACCAGCAGCAGCGCCTTCCACTTATCAAACGTCAGGCACGGGTGAGAAGTGCTGAACACCAGAATATCCCCAACCTGCACGTCCGCGCCTGGCTTGAGTTTCAACATCGCATGCTGATCCATAATCCCGGTGGCTTCGATGGTTTCCGACGGCGAAGCCAGCGGCTTGCCATGGCGATAGTGGGCTATTGGCTGCGGCAGGCCGGCATCAAACGCGCTGTCGCGCTTGCCAAAATTCACAATCGCCCGGTCGCTTTCCGGCACTGATTGCACCATTGCCGCCAGTTCCAGGGCGGAAACCAGGTCGCCGCCGAGATCGCAGGCGATCCGATCGCGCGCCATCAGCTGATCTTGGGCTTCCTGATAAATACCGCCGTCGTGGGTGATGTAGCAGCCTGGGCGGATCGCAATCCGGCAGTTGGCCGGTTTTTCTGCGGCGAGCCAGATATTGCACACCACGTCGTACCAGACTGAACCTGCGCCAGTGAGCAGGAATTCTCCATCAACATAGCGTTCCATCTGGCAGGCTAACGCGGCCGCCTCTTGCAGCAGCGCTTCTATTTTCGGCTGCGGATTTTCACCGTGCAGCACGCCTTCGTACAGCTCCAGGCCGCGTAAATTCAGGCCGGGTAATTCTGCCACCAATTTCGCCAGCGCCAGCGCTTGTTCTGTACTGCGGCAGCCGCAGCGGCCTCCGGGTACGCCAAGCTCAATCAGCACGTCGAGGGTTTGCCCCTGCTGGCTAAAAAAGTCTGACAGGGTACGGGCGTTTGCTTCGCTGTCCACGCAGCAGATGTAGTCGACGGCGGTATGTTTATGCTTCAACTGCGACACCAGCGTGATGTTCGCTTTGCCCACCAGTTGGTTAACCATCAGCACACGCTCAATGCCCGCGGACATCGCGATGCTCGCTTGCCATGCGCTGCCGACGCCGATGGCCCACGCGCCCGCTTTTTGCTGCTGCTGGAAGATCCACGGCGTCATGGTGGTTTTGCCGTGTGGCGCCAGCGAAACGCCGCGTGCATCGGCGTAGGCCTGCATCCACCGGATGTTGTTTTTCAAAGCAGATTTTTTGATCAGCGCGGCGGGCAGACAGACGTCTTCGTTGAGGACATTGGCAGGGGAATGCATGAGGGCGGACTTATGGGGTACGAGGTTAATTTCCTGGTATTTCATAACGTATTTCCTCCGGGATTATTCTTTCTTTCAGATTAAGTATCAATTTTAACTTGATGTTATTTATATAAATTATTCAATGATCTTAAGTTTTATGAATAAAAGTATCATTGATTTGCAAGGGTTTTGTTTAGTTTTTCACTGTTTTTATGGCTTGTAAATGGTTAACTTGCACGCAGATTATGACTGGCGTGAGGCGCAGATGAAGTTCGATTATCTCTTCAGGAATGTCACCGTGATTGACGGCTCCGGCGGCGCGGAATACCTGGCTGATGTGGCGGTGCAGGGTGACCGAATCGCTGAGATTGCGCCGGGGATTTCCGGCGAGGCCGTGCATGAGATCGACGGTAGCGGGCGGGTATTAGCGCCGGGGTTTATTGATGTTCATACGCATGACGATATTAACGTGATTCGTTTTCCTGAATATCTGCCGAAGATTAGCCAGGGCATTACCACGGTGATCGTTGGCAACTGCGGCATCAGCGCGGCGGGGGCCACAATTAAAACTCTGGTACCCGATCCAATGAATCTGCTGGGCGAGGCGCACCAGTTTGTTTATCCCACCGTCGAAGCGTACGCCCATGCCGTGGAGCAGGCTCGCCCGGCCATTAACGTGGGCACGCTGATTGGCCATACCGCGCTGCGCAATAACCAGATGGATGATTTGTTCCGCCCGGCGACGGAAGCGGAGATTCTCGCCATGCGCGGCCAGCTAAAGCAGGCGCTGCAGCAGGGGGCACTGGGGCTGAGCACCGGCCTGGCCTATGCCAGCGCGTTCCAGTCCACCACCGAAGAAGTGATGGCGTTGGCGGAAGAACTGGCGGCGGAGAAGGGGATTTACACCACCCATTTGCGCTCCGAGTTTGAGCCGATTCTGGAGGCGCTGGATGAGGCTTTCCGCATTGGCCGCCACGGGAATGTGCCGGTTGTGGTGTCGCACCACAAATGCGCCGGGGCGAAAAACTGGGGCCGCACGGTTGAAACGCTGAAACTGTTCGATAAGGTGCGCGAGCAGCAGGATGTCTCCTGCGACTGCTATCCGTATTCCGCCAGCTCTTCAACGCTGGATATGAAACAGATCACCGACGAGTTCGAGATCGTGATTACCTGGTCTGAGCCGCACCCGGAGGTCGCCGGGCGGTCGCTGAAGCAAATTGCGGCTGACTGGTCGATGTCACTTCACGAAGCGGGAAAATTACTGATGCCTGCGGGCGCGATTTACTACAACATGGACGAGCAGGACGTACGGCGCGTGCTGCGCTATCCGGCGACAATGGTGGGATCAGACGGGCTGCCGAACGACCCGATGCCGCATCCTCGCCTGTGGGGCACATTCCCGCGCGTGCTAGGGCACTACAGCCGTGACGAGAAGCTTTTCCCGCTGACACAGGCGGTACACAAGATGACGGGGATGTCAGCGGCGCGTTTTCAGTTGCCCGATCGCGGCCTGGTGAAGCGCGGTTATTATGCTGACCTGGTGTTGTTCGATCCGCTGACCGTGCGCGACGTCGCGAGCTTTAGTAACCCGAAGCAGCCTGCGGCGGGTATTGAAGCGGTGATGGTGAACGGCGTGATGAGTTACGGGCTCGAGCAGAAGGTGACTGGTCGTGCGGGGCGGTTCTTGCGTCGCCAGAAGTGAGTATAAATTTAGCCCCTCACCCCGGCCCTCTCCCCAGAGGGGAGAGGGGGAAAGCGTTCCCGGGCTAGACGGTTGTCTCCTCTCCCCTGAGGGGAGAGGGGGAAAGAGTTTCCGGGCTGGACGTTTGTCTCCTCTCCCCAGAGGGGAGATCGGGTTCTGGACTGGACGTTTGTCTCCTCTCCCCAGAGGGGAGATCGGGTTCTGGACTGGACGTTTGTCCCCTCTCCCTTTCAGGGAGAGGGTTAGGGTGAGGGTAAACCGATCAACAAGGAGCAATGATGAGCATTAAACGTTATGGCGTGGGCGGCAGCACAGGTACCGGCGGGCAGCCCCTGCCTTTTGCCAAAGCCGTCGAAGCGGCCGGGTGGCTGTATGTGTCCGGCCAGACGCCGATGAAAGACGGCGAAGTGGTTGAAGGCGGGATTGTCGACCAGTCGCGGCTGGCGATTCAAAACTGCGTGGATATCATGACCGAAGCGGGCTACACCCTCGCTGACGTGGTACACGTGAAGGTCTATCTGACTGATGCCCGCTACTTCCAGTCCTTCAATAAAGTGTTCCGGGAATTCTTCGGCGACCACCCGCCGGCCCGCGTGTGCTGCGTGGCGGACCTGGTGGTGGACTGTAAAGTTGAAGTGGACGTGACCTGCTACCGCGCCGACCGGGCTTAATCGCCGAGCGGCTGCCTGTCTGCCCCGCCGCGATGGCTGTCCAGCGCCAGCTTGATGCGGCGCAGTCGGTCTTTCGCCTGGCTCTTGTTGGCCATCGCCAGTTCGGTGGCCAGCACATCAATCATCGCCAGCATGGCGTAACGCGAAGTGCTCGGCTTAAAAATGTAGTCGTTTTCTCGAATAATCAGCGGCAGCACGATGTCCGCCTGCTCGGCGAGCGGTGTTCCCTGCGGGGTAATGGCGATGATCTTTGCGCCGTACTGGCGGGCAATGGCCGCGCTCTCCACCACTTCCGGCGTGTAACCTCCCAACGATAGCGCCACCACCACATCGTTGGAGGCCACCGACGCCGCCATCATTCTCGCCAGCAGGCCATCGCTCTGACTGACGACCGGCAGGCCCAGGCGAAAGAGACGAAACTGTAACTCCTGCGCGCAAATGGTTGATCCGCCGCCCATGCCCAGCGCCAGGATTTGCCGTGCATTGCTAAGCCAGGTCACGGCCTTGTTGAGTGACTCCGGGTTTAGCGCGCGGCGATTGATATCCAGCACGTTGATGATGGTTTCGTAGATCCCCTGCACGCCTTCGAGGTCAGGGACATCGAGAATAAAGCGCTGCCCCACCGCCAGCGACTGGGCGAGTTTGACCTTCAGTTCTCGTACGTCCTTGCAGCCGATGGCGCGGGCAAAGCGGGTTATCGATGCCTGGCTGGTTTGCGTCTGGCGCGCCATTTCCGAAATGGGCAGCGCCGCGGCGGTTTGCACATCGTCCAGAATAAACTGCGCGATGCGCTTTTCGGTGGCGGTCAGCTCAACGAAGCGGTCGGTGATGCAGGAGATAATATCGATGGTGTAGCTCATGGCGCGACCCTGGTACTTGTGCAAAAAAGAGAAGGTACTTTGTACCATAAAACCGTTGCCAGGGTCGCTTCACGCGGATTCAGAATGGCTCGCTAATCGCTTCCATACGCCGTTGCTTGATCGTGGCCCGAATAAAGGCGGCGATGAAGACCAGGGCAGAAAGCACAACGATGGTCGGCGCGGGGGCGCTGTCGATAAAGAAGGAAAGATAGACGCCAAGAAATGACGTCACGATGGCCTGCCCAAGCGCGACCAGCATCATGCCTTTAAAGGTGCGGGTCAGCAGCGAAGCGATAGCGCCAGGTGCGATAAGCAGGGAAATCGCGAGGATAATCCCCACCGCCTTCAGCGCCGCGACGATGGTCAGCGAGACCAGGCAGAGCAGGCCATAGTTCAGCAGCTTAACGTTCAGGCCGGAGACCTGGGCCTGAATCGGATCGAAGGCATGCAGCAGCAAGTCACGCCATTTTAGCCCTACAACAATCACTGTTAGCAGCACGATAGCGCCCGTTTGCAGAATATCACTGCCGCTGACGCCCAGCATATCGCCGAACAGAATGTGGTCGAGATGGATATCTGGCTTCAGGTAGACGTAGAGCACGAGGCCCGCGCCAAACATGCCGGAGAAAACGATGCCCATCACCGTGTCGCGCTTGATGCGGCTGTTGTCCTGGAGGTAGCCGGTGGCAAAGGCGCAAAACAGCCCGGCTACGAACGCGCCGAGGCCCAGCGGCAGGCCGACCATCCAGGCGATCACCACGCCGGGGAAGACCGCGTGGCTCATAGCATCGCCCATCAGCGCCCAGCCTTTTAGCACCAGGAAGCAGGAGAGCAGCGCACACGGAATGGCAACCAGCGTGGTCATGGTCAGGGCGTTGATCATAAAGCCAAACTGGAAGGGAGAAAGCAGAGTATCTATCAGGCTCATGGCGTTTGCTCCAGGCTCAGGCGCGCGCGCCGACGGTTAGCCAGCAGGCCGTGTTTGGGGGCAAACACGAAGGTCAGCAGGAAAATAAGCGTTTGCAGCACCACGATAATGCCGCCGGTGGCACCGTCGAGGAAATAGCTTATCCAGGTGCCGAATGCGCTGGTAAAAGTCCCTAACGTGACGGAAATAATCAGTAATTTTGGGAAACGATCCGTCAACAGATAAGCCGTTGCACCCGGCGTGACCACCATGCAAATCACCAGAAACGCACCAACGGTTTGCAGCGCCGCTACGGTGGTGGCCGACAGCAGGGTGAAGAACAATCCTTTGAGCCACAGCGGGTTAAGACCAATGGAACGCGCGTGGTTTTCGTCGAAGAAGGTCACCATCAGGTCTTTCCACTTCAACAGCAGAATCGCCAGCGAGACAAAGCCGATAATTGCCAGTTGCACGATATCCGACGGGGCGATGGCGAGAATATTGCCGAGCACGATGGTCTGGATGTTTACCGACGTCGGGTTGAGCGAAACCATAAACAGCCCGAGGCCAAAGAATGACGAAAAAATAAGGCCAATGATGGTGTCTTCGCGCAGGCGTGTGCGCTGGTTTAAAAACAGCATGGTGCCTGCGGCGAGGCCGCCGGAGAAAAATGCACCGATGGAAAACGGCAGACCAAGCATATAGGCCCCAGCGACGCCGGGCACGATGGAGTGGGAAAGGGCATCGCCGATCAGCGACCAGCCTTTCAGCATCAGGTAGCATGAGAGGAACGCGCACACGCCGCCGACCAGCGCTGATACCCAGATGGCGTTAAACATGTAGCCATAGCTAAACGGTTCGAGCAGGACGGACATTAAGGCTCCCCTTTTAACGCCGCGCCGTGGATAAACGGCCTTTCGTCGTCGGTGAGGACGCTGGTTTCTTTCCCTGTTAAGGTGACGTGGCGCAGCACGCCGCTGAACGCCAGCTCCAGGTTGGCCTGGGTAAAGGTGACGTCGGTCGGGCCGCAGGCCAGCACGGTACCTTTCACCAGCACGGTATAGTCGCAATAGTCGGTGACGGCGCCGAGGTTGTGGGTTGAGACCAGCATCGTGCGGCCTTCGTCCCGCAGCTCGCGCAGCAGGGCGATGATCTGCTCTTCCGTTTTCACGTCCACGCCGGTAAACGGTTCGTCCAGCAGAATAACCTGGCCGTCCTGGGCAATCGCCCGGGCGAGAAATACGCGTTTTTTCTGGCCGCCGGACAGTTCGCCGATTTGGCGCTTGCGGAAATCACTCATGCCGACGCGGGCAAGGGCGTTGTCTACCGCCAGTTTGTCAGCTTTGCTGGGAATTCGCAGCATCCCCATATGGCCAAAGCGGCCCATCATTACCACGTCTTCCACCAGCACCGGGAACGTCCAGTCCACATCCTCGGACTGCGGCACATAGGCCACCAGATTGTGGCGCAGTGCTTTTTTCGTGGGCATATCCAGAATCGAGATGCTGCCGTTGGCCAGGCGCACAAAGCCCATGATCGCTTTAAACAGCGTTGATTTCCCGGAACCGTTGACGCCCACCAGCGCCGCAATGGTGCCGGTCGGGATTTCAAAGCTGGCCGCCCGCAGCGCGGTGTGGCCATTGCGATAGGTGACGCTGGCGTCCTGAACGACTATGCCGGGACGACGACTCATTTTTTCAGCCCTGCATTGATGCCGTTCACGATAGTGCTGGTGGTGACGCGCAGCAGGTCAAGGTAGGTGGGTACCGGGCCGTCTGCGGCACTCAAAGAATCGACATAAAGCACGCCGCCATAATGTGCGCCAGACTCCCGCGCTGCCTGGCGAGCAGGTTTGTCGGAGATGGTGCTTTCGCTGAAGATCGTCGGGATCTGGTATTTTCGAATGCTGTCGATCACTTTGCGCACCTGCTGCGGGGTGCCCTGCTGGTCGGCGTTGATCGGCCACAGGTAGAGTTCCTTCAGGCCAAAGTCGTTGGCCAGGTAGGAAAAAGCGCCTTCGCTGGTGACCAGCCAGCGTTTATCCGCCGGAATTTTTGCCAGTTCGTTGCGAAGCGGCTCGATGGTCTGCTGAATTTTCTGTTTATAGGCTTCGGCGTTTCGCGTATAGGTCGCGGCGTTGTCCGGATCGTATTTGACGAATGCATCCCGGATATTATCGACGTAGATCAGCGCATTTTGCGGCGACATCCATGCGTGAGGGTTTGGTTTGCCGTTATAAGGGCCTTCGGTGATGCCCGTGGGCTGAATGCCGGTGGTGACGACAACTTCGGGCACGCCTTTCAGATGTTGATAAAACTTCGCGAACCAGAGTTCCAGATTCAGTCCGTTGGTCAAAATTAGCTGAGCACCCTGCGCCCGACGAATGTCCCCCGGCGTCGGCTGATATTCGTGAATTTCCGCGCCGGGCTTGGTGATGGACTCCACGTCGGCCGCGTCGCCGGCCACGTTCTGCGCCATATCGGCGATGATAGTAAAGGTGGTGATCGCCTTAAATTTGGCCTGCGCCTGAGCGGTACCCAATAGCATCGCCAGCGCGGCGGCGGCAGCGACAATACTTTGCGTTAACTTCAGTTTCCCGGGCATCGTCTTCCCTCACGAGTGATTATAGATTCAGCGTTTATAGCAAGTGCTATAAAACATAGCTGTTGCTATAATTAAATGCAAATTATTATCATTTGTGTGATTTAAAGAGAGGGGTAACTCCGGGGGATTTTAATGACAAGACTCTTCTGTCTATGCTGGATTGGCTAAGGTTCCGTTCACCCACAGATCTATTTTCCCTGCACATTCAGAGCACGGTGAACGTGTCCGGGGGATTACGCCAGTTAGGTCATAGCCGGGGGCGATGAGAGCCGGGGACACATTTTCCCCTCACCCCAGCCCTCTCCCCAAAGGGGAGAGGGAGAAAACAAAAGCTGCGGGAAACATTGTTTATTCCCTCTCCCTTCCAGGGAGAGGGTTAGGGTGAGGGTAAAAAACCAACAGCGATGTTGCGGTTTAAACCAGTGCTGAACATAAAGCGAGGCACGGTTCCGGCTTAAATCGCCTCCGTTTTCTCTCAGCCGACCCAGGACTGGGAGATAAAACGGAGGTCTGCCGCTTCAGCGGTCGATTTATTTCGCCGGGAGTCCGGGGTCTCGGGGGAGTGACGGTGACTCCCCTGAGACGTTCACATGTTCGGTAGCGGCATATAAAACTGGGCTAGAAGTGAACGGAACCTTAGCCGACCTTCCATCATCGTGGGTATTTCTGACTAAGGATCCGTTTTAACGTGAAAGAGCTACAACCCTAATGCATCAAAATCTGAAGCATCGTGGCGCTCGGCCAGCTGCACATCGCCCCAGGTGCGGTTCACGATGCGGCCACGCTTCACCGCCGGGCGGTTAGCCACTTCATCGGCCCAGCTGCCAAAGTGTTTGTAGGAGGCTATGTCGAGGAACTCGGAGGATTCGTACAGGCCGCCTTTCGCCAGCGCACCGTACCAGGTAAAGATGGCAATATCGGCGATCGTGTATTCATCTCCGGCGATAAAGCGATGTTTCTCCAGCTGTTTATCAAGCACGTCCAACTGACGCTTGGTTTCCATTGCGAAGCGGTTGATGGCGTACTCAATTTTGACCGGCGCATAGTGGTAGAAGTGCCCGAAGCCGCCGCCCAGGTAAGGGGCGGAACCTTGCAGCCAGAACAGCCAGTTCAGCGTTTCGGTGCGCCCGGCGATGTCTTTCGGCAGGAAGTGGCCGAATTTTTCTGCGAGGTAAAGCAGGATGTTGCCGGACTCAAATACGCGCAGCGGCGGCGTGACGGAGTGGTCAAACAGCGCCGGGATCTTGGAGTTCGGGTTTACTTCCACAAAACCGCTGGAGAACTGATCGCCTTCACCGATGCGAATCAGGTGCGCGTCGTACTCAGCTCCGCTGATGCCCAGCGCCAGCAGCTCTTCGAGCAGAATCGTGACTTTCTGCCCGTTCGGCGTGCCGAGGGAGTAAAGCTGCAGCGGGTGTTTGCCGATTGGTAGCGTTTTTTCGTGGGTTGGGCCGGAAATCGGGCGGTTGATGCTGGAGAACTGACCGGCTTCGGTCTTGTTCCAGGTCCAGACTTTTGGGGGCTGGTAGCTGTGTTCGGACATCGCGTGATCTGCCTTCTTCTCAGGTTAGTTATCTGATGAAACTATCTTGAAGTGTAGCAAGAGGGAAGAGCCTGCCGGGCTATACCGCCAGAAAAGCGAAAGCCCGGCGCGGCGTTACAGGCTACGCCGATACGCTAAAGAGATTTAAATTTATCTCGGCCTGAACCTTAGTCACGATGTTGATGACTGACTGAGCAAAACTGCCTTCTCCTCGTTCGACCAGGAGGGACCATGCGTCTGGATCCATGCCCCAGTTACGTGGCACATGCATGCTTTCGTCGGTATAGGTCCACCATGGCCACCATCCTTCTTTTTGGGTGTGAGCTTCCAGCTCAGGGTATATATCATTCATCGCTTCAGAAATAAGAGGGAAATAGAGGCGCTGGTTCTTTTTGGACATGATATCTGAACTGCTTATTCCCCAACAGAAACCGCAATAGTTTGGTTTCTCAAATTGCCAGCACAGGGTGAAATCATCTTCCCCTGAAAAGTAAAAATGAAAATCAGCTTCCTTACTTCCCGTAAGAAGTTGGTTATTATAATCAAGGGTAATGCCTTTAGGTTGAAGTTCTTTTTTTAAATAAGATAGGAAGTCAATCCAAAGTTGTTCTTTTACTTTTCTCATGCTTTGAGCGATAAGAAATGCCGCATTAAGATTCTGTGGAGAGGCTATTACGTTCTCTGTTAGTTCTTTTTCAAAATCCACGTTTGTCTCTCCATTTATATCTTCACGGGTAAATTGTATTAGCGCATCAACAAAACAGCGAACCTGTGGTGCTTTAATATGTGGAGCGCAGGCAGCAAGCCATTCTGCTAACTGATAAAAAGTGAATTGTATAATGTTTCTTCTGAGATCCTGGGATGTTTCAGGGCGAAGTGTGAAGTCATTGATCTCATTGTTACAAAGATAAACCATTAACCAACCGCTGTTTTTTTTCTTGGCTTCATTTGCTAGCCAGTTTGAATAATCATAGAGCTGGTCTATTTGGTCGGCAGCCCAGGGTTTGTTTTCTACGCCTATAAGAATCTCTTTGCTGGCGATGTATATGTCTATTCTTCTTTGGTTTAGTATAGTGTATTCAGTAAAAACCTGAGTTGATTTATTAATGGATATACTTTCAGTGAGTCCTATTGAATTATAGAAATTCGAAAGAAAGAGATCCCCTTGAGAATGATCTTCCTGAGGATCCAGAAGATAGGCTAGGCAGCGGGATAATGTGTTTTCATTTATGTTAAAAAATTGAAATAATTTGAAGTCCGGCGCTACCTGACTGGCATATCGAATTTTTGCCTGCCGATAGCCCTCGTGAAGCATTGCCGTGCTATTCAGCAGCTTTTGAATATTTTTCTGCACAAGAGACATTTCCATTGCAAATAATAAAGTTAGAACGGAATGATAATAATGTTTTATTGTTAAAAGATCACCCCGCCAAAAGAGGCGAGGCGAGATAAATAAGAAGCATCAGGCCGGTTTTAGCCCTGGTTCAACCAGGCCATAAACCTGGCCGTTCAGGTGGGCGGATTTTGCCAGCTCTGCGACGTGCGCGGCGACATCGGCCCGCATCACCATGCCGTGTATTTCGGGAGCCTGGCTTAGCACAGCTTTACCGGTTGGCTCGCCGTGAAGCAGGCCGCCGGGGCGCACAATAGCAAAGTCAAGCGTGCTGGTTTGCAGCCAGCTTTCGGCGAGAGATTTTTCCCGCACTGCCTGGCCGAAGCCCGCTTTTGCGCGATCGGACAAGTAAGCCCAGCTTTCCCCACAGCCTAAAGAGGTGACCAGCACCATGCGTGAGATCCCGGCTTTTTCGGCGCAGTCGATAACCGTGCGATGCGCCAGGTAATCTTGTGAACCGCCCATCGTCGAGATGACGGTTGCATCCTTGCCCGCAAGGCGACAGGCTTCTGCGACAGCGTCTGCATTACAGGCGTCACCGATAATCACCTGAGCACCCGCCTCGCGCAGTTTTGCGGCGGACTCTTCGTTACGCACCAGCGCAACAACGCTGCGATTTTCTGCCAGCGCCAGCTTCGCGGTTAGCGCGCCCACGCCTTTGCCTCCGGCCCCAAAAATTAACCATGGCGTCATGCAATATTTCCCTTAAGTTTCTCTGCCAGCGCACGAAAAGCCGCAAGCTGGTCTGCCAGTAGCTGGCGATGATCGTCGCGCCCGATGAAGATTTTCAGCATCGCGCTGCCCGCCTGATTGAAGAACAGAATTGAGGCGGTGTCCATCCCCATAAACTTGCGTTCCACCAAAGCGATGTGGGCGCAGTTGGCCGCTTTGATATGCCCCGTCATGCCTTTTTTGCCGCGCAGGTTGAAATAGCCGTGGCGGTGGAAGCCCGAAGGCAGTTCGCCGGAGAATTCAATAATCAGGTCAGTAGTGTGTACCAGTGTGGTGACGCTGCCCCATTCGACAACGGTATCCCAGACGGTGTCGAACAGCTCGCCGCTAACCAGCGCCTGGGCGGGGAGCTGGGAGACAACATCCAGCAGGGTGACATTATATTGTGCGGCAATAGATTCCAGCGTGCCGTCCGGCTGGGTTTTTAAGTAATCGGCGAGGGAAACGGAAGTCATAGCGTTGCTCCTTGTGGTTTTTTGTCCGTTGTTATTGGGGTATTGAGGGCGGCAACCAGCGTCTGCAGCGACTGGAAGATATTGCTGGCCCAGAAGCGGCCTTCGTCGGTCAGGCGCAGGCAGGTTGAGTCATCCCGGGTCAGGCCGGATTCGTGCCATTGGGTCAGCAGCGGCTGGAGCAGATGCGCATCGGCGGTTAACTCGTCGAGGGGCACGCGGGCGGTTTCAATGCCGGCCTGCAGGCGATGCCGCCAGCGGTAGCCTGGATCAGTGGTGCGGGTCATCATCATCAGCGGTTTTTTTCCGGCGGCAACGGCGGTGTGCCAGGTTTCCAGATTGCGTTCAACCATCCAGGAGTAACCGTTAACCGAGCCGCCCGCGCCGGAGCCAAAGGCCAGGCAGTCAGCCCCTTGTTTAATCAGCAGGTTATAAAGGTTGCGTTCCCGCGTGGTGCGCGCCCAGTGACTGTTGCTGATACAGCGCCAGCCTGCGCTGTCCATAAAGTCGCAGCCTTGTAGGTACAAATCTCTGCGTTCGGCCGGGGAAGGCAGCGTAACGCGCCCGTTTTCCACTGCTTTACCCAACGGCGTTTGCGGCAGCAAATTCAGGGCATACAGATCGACCCCGTCGAGGCCAATATCTCGCGCGATAACCAGGTCTTCGGCCCACAGCTTTTGATCTTGCCCGGGCAGGCCAAACAGCAGATCGCAGACTACGGCGGCACGATCGCGTTTGCAGAGGTTTTCCATAAAGCGTCGGGCGGTGGGGCCGTCGGAGGTGCGCGCCATTTTTTTGCGGATTTTACTGTTAAACGACTGAATGCCGATGGAGAAGCGGTTGGCACCGGCGTCGAGGCAGGCGTCGATACGCTCATTGTCAAAATTCAGCACCCGACCTTCAATGGTGATTTCGCAGTCCGGGGCCAGCGGCAGGCTGCGGCGCAGGGCGGTAATGATTCGCGCTAAATCTTTGGCTGACAGCGCCGAAGGCGTACCGCCGCCAAAGTAGATGGCGTGAATGGGGGCCGACTGGTGCAGCGGGCTGCTGGCCTCCAGCTCGATTTCCCTGAGCAGCGCGTCGGTGTAGCGTTCGCAGTGGTCCGCCTCATAGCGATTCTGGTAAAAGCCGCAGAAGGTACAGTGCGTTGCGCAGAAGGGAATATGGAGATAAACCAGCCTTTTGCCAGGAGGCGTTGGGCTGGCAATCACCTGCTGCCAGGTGTGCTCCAGCTGGTCTTTGGCGATGGGCATTGCGCCGCGCCAGGGCATGGTGGCGTGCCTGTCTTTAAAGGGTTGCCCGCCGGGGAGCGCAAAGTGCGCCTGGAGATCCAATTCAGGTTTCATGTTCAACATCGCTCATTTCAACGTAATCTTTAATCGCTCTGGCCGGACTCAGGCCAAAACTGGTGATGCAGCAGCTCCACGGCCTCTGCGACGCGCGGGCCCATGCCCAGAATCAAAGCCTGATCGATAATGACAATCCGCTTGTTCTTCCAGGCGGAGGTGTGGGCGATCCCGGGAATAGCTTTCAGCGCTTCGGGGTTGCCCTGGGTCATTTGCGTTGTAGCAACGATGACTTCGGGGTTGGCGGCGATCATCGCCTCGGTGCTGTAGCTCTGGTATTGACGATGCCGGGCGATGTTTTTGGCTCCGGCCATGGTCAGGATTATGTCGGCCACGCTGCCCTCGCCGGCAACCTGCGGCACGCTGCCGCCCGCGGAGAGAATAAACATCGCTTTGACGGGGCGTGGCTTGAGCGCATTACTTTTGGCTATCTCCTCCAGCCGCTGTTTAAGGCTAGCAATCAACGCTTCTCCCTGCGGCTGGCGCTGTAGGGTCATCGCCAGGGTTTGAATGTTGGCGTACATCTGCTCGACGGTGGCAGGTACTCGCGGGAGCTGCAGGACATTCACCTTTGTCTTTTGCAACTGCCCGATGACGATTTGCGGCCCGGCGTCCTGCCAGGTAATGAAGCGCTCGGGCCGCAGAGACAAGATGGATTCGCTGCTGAGCTGCATCCAGGAGCCGATGTGCGGCAGCTTTTCCGTTTCCGGCGGCCAGGTGGTGGTTTCATCCACGCCAACGACCTGGCCGCCCGCGTCGAGGGCATAAACTAGTTCGCTCAGGGAGCCGCCAGCGACGACCAGGCGCTCGCTGGCCTGGCTGGAAAAAGAAGTGGTCAGCGCCAGTAGCGCGGCAAAAATACGTCTATTCATCAGAATTTCCACCCAAAGCCGAGGGCCGTGTTGAAGCCCGCTTCCGGGATAGATTCGTGGGCGGTTTGGTAGCGTTTGTTGGCCAGGTTGTTCAGCGCCAGGTTGACCAGGTACTGGTCGTTGTCACCAAACTCGGCGTTGACGGCCAGGTTTAACGTGGCCCAGCCGGGGTAGCGTCTTTCACCGTCGCCGGTGTTTTCTTTGGCGCGGGAAGCCGCGCGGATGAAGGCGTCGGAGGTGATATTCATGGCGTTGAGCATCAGCGTATGCCTGACCCCGAAGCGGCCATTGACGGCAGGCTCGCCGGTATCCCAGGTTTTCAGCGAGTCGCTTTCATACTGTCGGCGCAGGAGATTGCCGCTCAGGTAAGGGGAGATGGCCCAACCGTTGTACTCCGCGCTCAGCTCGATGCCGTAGGTTTTGGCGCGGTTGATGTTGTCGTAAAAGCGGTAGTTGGCCCGGGAACTGCTGCTGTTCCCCTGGCAAAGTGCTTGCCCTTCGCAGGCTCGTGATGCGACGTAATCTTTGGCTTCGGAGTAGTAGATCGTGCCGTCAATCAGCCACAGGTTGCCCTTGTAGCGGGCGCCGATTTCGTAGTTGTTGGAGTGTTCCGGGCGCAGATCAGGGTTGCCGTAAGTCACGCCGCCACCGGCGGAAGTCTGCATAAACTGCTGCACCAGCGTCGGGAAGACGTAACCTTGAGCAAAGGCCGCGCGTAGCTCGATATCTTTAAACCCGGAGTAATTCAGGCTGGTCGCCGCCACAAACTGGCTATCGCTGGCGGATTTGTTGCCGGTTGCGGTGTGAGTTGTGACGCCGCCTTCGGTTGTTTGCGTGCTGCTATTAATGAGTCTGGAGGAGAGCCAGTACTGGCGGGCGCCTGCTGTCCATGTCCAGTCATCGGCCAGATGCCACGCGTTCTGCGCAAACAGTGAGGTATTACTTTGTTCCGATTTATCCTGCGATTGGGTGCGGGTTTCAATATCAAAGACTCCGGTTTTAGCCGTCTGCCGCGTGTGGCCGCTGCCGCTCTGGTCTACCTTGTCGTGCTGATACTGCGCCCCAAGCACCAGGTCGTTCCCGGCGGGCAGGGAGAAGTTTGTTTGCAGCGTGACGCCCTGGGTGTACTGCTTGTCGTTGGTCTGGGTCTGATTTTTTACGCTTAGCGCCTGAATGGCCGGGGAAGGAATCGGTTGTGTGGTCGCGACTTCGTTTTCAAAACGACGTTCAACGGTCTGGCTGTAAGCATCCAGGTGGATTTTTTTCAGGTAATTGCCATCGACATCAATGTCGTAAAACAGCCCGATTTTTTCCCGAGTCATCTTCGGGATCCTGACACTAAAGGCGTCAAACTGCTGATCTGGATCGTTATACCAGGTTTGTGTGGCTAGGCGGTAGCGGTCGAGAGACAGGCCAATTTTCTGCCGATCAAAGCTGTAGCCCAGCCACAGCCCCTGGCCGTTATTACGGAAGTGCGTGTTATCCAACCGCCCGTCCGGGGTTTTTCTGTTGCCCTGGTCTGAGTAGCTGCCGTTGATGCGATAGTCGAACTGGCCGATGCTGCCCCAGGCGGCGGCGGATTCCTCCCAGCCTGCGGTGGCGGAGTTCCAGGTTGCTTTGACCAGCCCGCCCAGCGGCGTATCCCCACTTTTTTTGGTGATGAAATTCACCACGCCGCCAATGGCCTGTGAGCCGTAGAGCACGGAATAGGGGCCTTTAATGACTTCGATACGTTCCAGAGCCGATTCATCCACCAGCAGCCCCGCGCCGTAGTCCTGCCCGGCGCGTTGGTAAGTGACTTGCTGACCATCAATCAGAATCAACACGCGCGATGAAGCTTCTCCCCGGATGCGGATTTGCTTGCGCCCCGCGAGCGCATTATCGGTGACCTCTACCCCGGGAATATCTTTGAGGTCGTCTGCAATGGAGACGCTGGTGGAGTTTTCCAGCGCTTTACTGTCAACCACCTGAACGGTAACCGGGCTGTTCCAGAGGTTGGTTTCCGTGCGGCTGGCGCTGACGATAATGGTGTCATCGGGTGCGGCGTTTGGCTGTGCAAAAGCGGAATCAGGAGTGGCAAAAGCACCGGCAATAAACAGAGGTACGGCTGAAAAGGTCGCGTAGGCTTCACATTTCCCTGGCATAAACCCATCCTTGAGAACGTTAATGATATTTATTATCGTTCGCCTTTATATCCAGGAGTGGCGTACATATCCACCGTTTAACCTGCTAACCAGATGCAACTTTGATTTTGGTCAAAGGGAAAGGGGGCGTCAGTAAAAGAGGGGGTAACTTTCTGTGCCCGACGGCAGGACGTACCGTTTTTATGTTGCTAACCTGTTTATTTCCTCAACGAACTCATAAAAAAAATGCGGTGAGTCTGAAAAGACAAATGCCGTTTATTTTCCATTGCGTTGGCGCTTTGTAATGTCCTGTGGCGGGGAGAATCTATTATCCCGAACGTGTGTCCGACGACACACAACCAGAAACAATAAGCCAAATCATGTAAAGGAGTGATGTTTATATGTTGCAGCGCAGGGATGGAAAAATACTCCTTTTATTTATTATTTTTCTTATTATTTACCTGCTACCGGGAATATATAGCCATACGCCGTGGAAGCAGGATGAAAACTATACCTTTGGCGTGATTCAAACCATGTATGAAACGGGAAATTGGTTAGTGCCTGTGAATGCTGGTGAGCCGTTTATGGAAAAGCCGCCGCTTTATTACTGGACGGCAACGCTGATGGCACATTTATTCTCTGGCGTGATGCCGCTCCATGACGCTGCCCGAAGCGCGACGCTTTTGTTTTCAATTATCAATTTTTCCTTCTTTATTCTGTTGGCGAAAAGAGTGTTCCGCAGTGAAAGCCTGGCTGATTACCGTATCTGGCTGGCTTTTGCCGTTTATATCAGCGCCCCAGGCATCCTGCGCCATAGCCATGATATGTTCAGCGATACCGCGCTCACCGCAGGCGCAACCGTGGCGTTGTATGGCATTGTCGGGTTGATTCGCCAGGAAAAAGTGGCCGCCTCGGCGGTATGGCTTGGCCTGGGCACGATAGCAGCGATGTTATCCAAAGGCGTATTTGTTCCTGGCGTGTTATGGATAACTTTATTTTTAAGCGCTTTCTTTTTCACACAATGTCGGACTAAAGCGTTTTGGTATCCGGTTATTCTCTCAGGTTTGGTTGCACTTATTTTTATTCTTCCCTGGCCGGTTCTGCTTTACAGTAAACACCCCGATTTTTTTATGGCGTGGTTTTGGGAAAATAATATTGGCCGTTTCCTTGGTTTTTCCGTTGCTAAGCTTGGTGCCAAAGCAAACCTGATGCGAGTGCCTGAGGCTATTGCACTTTTTGCGCTCCCAGCTGGCATTTTGGCGACGCTCTATTTTCTTCGTCACCCACTTCAGCGGTTGAGAAATCAGGATGAGTATGCGATTACGTTTTTCTCGTTGCTAGGTGTTATTATTCTGCAGATGTCGGCCACCAGTCGTGCTTTATATTTAATGCCCTTTGTTGCACCCATGGCTATATTGGGCTCTCAGCTTCTGCCCGTAATAAAAGAGAAAGTGCTGCGTTATTTCTCCTGTTTTGCTGTCGGGCTATGGTCAGCTTCGCTTGCCGTGGTTTGGGGCATTTATCTGCTTAAGGTGGGGGGCGATCCAAAAGGCTGGCTGGCTCCGCTTGAGCGCTGGCTGCCGGCGAGCTACAAGCTGCATTTATCCTGGCCGCCGTTTGTGTTTGCCCTGGTCGTCACCGCGCTGTGGATTTGCCGGGGGCGTTTATCTGCGGCGCTTAACCCGGCGTTGCGGGCAGCATTCAGTTGGGGATTAGGCGTGACCGTTGTCTGGAGCGTGGCATTCACATTGATGGTGGGCTGGTTCGACTACAGTAAAGGCTATGAAGGGGTATTTAAGGATCTCAAAAGCCATCTGGCGGGGCAGTACTTGCCGAATGATTGCATGGCTTCTTACCGGCTGGGGGAGTCGGAAGCGCCGATGCTCTATTACTTTGCCGGGGTCCTGCACCAGCCACAAAAAACCTTCAGCAAGCCCGAGCGATGCCTCTGGCTGATTGTGCTTGGCGACAAACTGCAGCCCGCGCCGAAGGGAATGGTTTTTTTCTGGGAGGATAATCGCCCCGGTGAAAAGCGTAACAACCTGATGGTTTACCGGGGCGTTTCAGAAAATAACGGCTAAAAACCCAGCCTGGGCTGGGTTCGCAAGACTCAGCCAGGCAGGCCTTCCACAATAGAGATCATCGCTTCTGCGACGTTGGCCCTTTCCTGACGAGCGCGCTGGTATTCCGGTGAGTGGTAGCAGGCCAGCGCCGTTTCCATGTCGGCGAACTCAATGACGACATGCCGGGTGAAAGCCGCATAACCCTCTACAACTTCCGCTTTACCGCCTCTCGCCAAAAAGCGGGCGTTGTAACGCGTAAAGGCCGCCGGAGATAAATCGATATAGTTTTGATACTGCTTAGGGTCGTGAACGGTGACGTGGGCAATCCAGTATGCGGCCATGCTTTGCTCCTGTAGGGGGAAGTCTGTTTGTCAGCCAATCTAGCATAGCGGTGAACGGCCGTGTTGCCGGAAAGAGGCGGCATGATGCGATCGCTAATCGCCCAATTTGACTTTGTACATTTCATTACACGCCGATACCAATCACTCACTGAAGAGTTTGTTCCACACGCCTATAGTTCATTTCAACGGCCCCGCAGTGGGGTAAACACGAAAACAAATTCGAGGATGTCGAAATGAAAAAAGTATTAGCTCTGGTTGTTGCCGCTGCTATGGGTCTGTCTTCTGCCGCTTTCGCTGCTGACACTACCGCTACTGCACCTGCTGCTGCGCCGGCAACCACCGCCGCTGCTCCTGCTGCTAAAGCTCCAGCTGCAAAAGTAACGCATCATAAGAAACACAAAAAAGCTGCCGCTCAGAAAGCTCAGGCCGCTAAAAAGAAACACAAAAAAGCCGCTAAGCCAGCCACCGAGCAGAAAGCTCAGGCTGCTAAAAAGCACCACAAAAAAGCAGTAAAACCAGCTGCACAGAAAGCGCAGGCTGCTAAAAAGCACCACAAAAAAGCAGTAAAACCAGCGGCACAGAAGGCTCAGGCTGCTAAAAAGCATCACAAAAAAGCAGTAAAACCTGTTGCCCAGAAAGCGCAGGCTGCTAAGAAACACGTGAAAAAACATCACAAAGCTGCTGCAAAACCAGCCGTTAAGCCAGCAGCATAAGTTCAACGGGGCTACCCGTTAGCTTTAAGCGTTAACACAAACACCCGGCTTGCCGGGTGTTTCTTTCTGGAGTTCAGATAATGTTGCGACGCTACAGTTTCGAATTAATCCTCACCGCGCTGCTGACCTGCGGCCTGATCACGCTGAATTTTTGGCTTCAGTAGATTCCGTTCTTGGGTTCTCAAGAGCCACCAGTCCCTGCTTTCCTCAAAAATACAGGCCAGAACCTCGTTTAGAAATTAGTGCAGATTAGCGCTGTAGTTTTTATTTGGCTCTGGAAAAGTGGTTGGGAGAGGGCGATGTTGATGCAGTCGAATAATCATTCAATTCGATAAAGAGTTCACTTCCCCAAAAGCAAAAAACCAGCCCGTAGGCTGGTTCTTCTAAATAGTGGTGCCCGGACTCGGAATCGAACCAAGGACACGGGGATTTTCAATCCCCTGCTCTACCGACTGAGCTATCCGGGCAACGGGCCGCATTAAACCGTAAAGGCCGCCAGGCGTCAACGGCTTTGTCATAAAAATTACCTAAAACTATGCTGATTGCCTGCTTTTCAGTCAAAGGCAGCAAATTCAGGTTAATGCCCCGCCGGTGCGGCACAGCGCAAAGCGCAGAATATCTTCCGCGAGGGTTCTGGCCGTGTCGATATCAGCCTGACTTCGCTTCACCAATAGTTTGCTCAGGCAGCCTTCCAGCACTAGCTCCATTTGGTGCGCGACCATCGTTGGGTCGTCCACTTCCATTTGTGTGAGCAACTCGTGAGTGTACTCCCAGGCCGCTTTCTTCTGCTGGTCCGCTAGCTGGTGAATCGGGTGTGCGGCATCTGGATAGAAGGTACAGGCGGCAATAAACAGGCAGCCAGGATAGCGCTGGTTGCTCACGCATTCGGTCAGGGCGTGGTAGCGCTTAAGCAGCTTTTGCTCCGGCGTTAATTCTTCGTCCAGCATCAGCTGGCGGCGCCAGACATCCACCTGCGCACTTAAATAGCGCAGGGCGTCGTACAGCAGGGCTTCGCTGTCGGGCCAGAACTGGCGAACCTCAGCGATCGGGTAATCGGCTTCTTTCGCCACCATCTCCAGCGTCGTGCTGGCAATGCCTTCACGTTCAAGGACATGCAGGGCGTGCTCTAAAACTTCTTCGCGTTGCACGGTCTTCTCCTTACGTTTCCCAACGGATCAAGTGTTGTTTACTGGCTGCGATTGCGCAAATGCTCGCTGAACGTGGTGGCGTCCATAAAGCCCGTTACGCGGTCTGCCGGTTGTTCAACGCCGTTAGCATCAAAGAATAAAATGGTTGGCAGGCCAAGCAGCTGTAAATGCTTCAGCAGAGCTTTGTCGTCGGCGTTATTTGCCGTGACATCGGCCTGGAGTAAAACGGCGCCAGACAGCGCTTTTTGTACCTGCGGATCGCTAAAGGTGTATTTCTCAAACTCTTTACACGCCACGCACCAGTCGGCGTACAAATCGAGCATCACTGGTTTGCCTTTCGCCCCGGCTAGCGCCGCATCGAGCTGCTCAACGTTGGCTATTTTGTTAAAGCTGAGGTGAGGGAGAGCCTCAGCGGATGCGGGAGAGCCAAAAGCCCAGTCCTGCAGTGGGCGAGCGGCGACCAGCGCGGCACCCAGCAGGAGGATTTGCAGCACGCGTAGCCAGGGCTTCTTCGCCGCCAGACTGGTGATAAATGCCCAACCAAAGAAGGCGACGCCCAGCAGACTCCAAAGCCTCAGCCCCCAGGTGTCGCCCAGCACTCGTTCCAGCAGGAAGACCGGCAACGCCAGAATCACAAAGCCAAAGGCGGTTTTGACGCTTTCCATCCAAGGCCCGCTTTTCGGCAGCAGGCGATTACCGAAGACGGTGATCAGGATTAGCGGCAGGCCCATGCCCAGCGCGTAAAGGTAAAGCGTGCCGCCGCCGAGCCACATATTTCCGCTTTGCGCGATGTACAGCAGGATGGCGCTAAGTGGCGCGGTGGTGCACGGCGAGCAGATCAGACCGGCCAGCGCGCCCATAGCAAAGACGCCACCCGCTGAGCCGCCCTGCTGGCGGTTGCTCATCAGCGCCAGGCGCGTTTGCAGCGACGACGGCAGCTGCAGCGTGAACAGACCGAACATCGAGACAGCGAGCAGGATAAAGAGCGCCGACAGGCCAATCAACACATACGGATGCTGTAGCGCCGCCTGGAACTGAAGCCCCGCGGCGGCAACGACCAGGCCGAGTGCGGTGTAGGTCAGCGCCATACCCTGGACGTAAACGAAGGCCAGCAGCAGCGCCCGGGCGGTGGACAGGCGTTGTTTACCGCCCAGCACGATGCCGGAGATGAGCGGGTACATCGGCAGTACGCAGGGCGTGAAGGCGATGCCGATGCCGATCAGGAAGGCCCACAGCGCGGAGAAGGGGAGCGATGCGGGGGCGGAGTTGTCTGCACCCCTCACCCCGACCCTCTCCCCGGAAGGGGAGAGGGAGGAAGAAATATTGGCCTCATCCCTTGAAGGGGAAAGGGAGGAAGACACACTGGCATCGTTAGCCGACGCAGCAATAGCACTCAGCGGCACAACGCGTGTTTCCGGCGGATAACAGAACCCGGCTTCGGCGCAGCCTTGGTAGGTGACGCTGACGGACGAGCCTTTATCGGCGGAGTTAACCGTAATCGGCAGATTCAGCTGTTGGGTGAAGATCTCGGTTTTGCCGTAGAACTCATCCTCATGCGAGGTGCCTTTAGGAATAGTCAGGGGCGCAATGTCCGCGCTGGTTGGCACCACTTTTATCTGCTGGCGGTAGAGGTAATAGCCGGGTTTTATCTGCCAGTTGAGCGTCAGCTTGTGCTCAGCCTGCTGGAAGTCAAAGGCAAAGGCCTGATCAACCGGAACAAATTGGGTTTTATTTTGGGCGTCAAACAGCCCGGCGAAGACCTGCGAACTGAAAAGCAGCAGGACTAGCGTAATGATGCGTAAAGCCATGAGAGATATTCACTGTTTCCGTGTGCAACTGGCAGAACCAGTAGTTCAGGCGTTTGATAAGGGTGGTGGGTTTTCAGGCAGGCAAGCAGCGCCTCCTGGTGTTCCACGTCGCTCTTGAGCAGCATTTGGACTTCGTACTCCTGCTCCAGCTTTCCTTCCCAATAATAGAGCGACGTCGCGCCCGGGAGCAGCGTCACGCAGGCGGCAAGTTTTTCCGCCAGCACTTTCGCGGCCAGATCCTGCGCGCTGGCTTCATCCGGGGCGGTACAGAGTACAACGACAGCCTGGGTCATCGACATCGCAAACCTCATTAGGGGAGGAAACGGCATCGACTATAGCACGGGGAGGAGAAGACGGGCCGAATAACAGCCCGCCTTTGAAGAGATTTACAGCATTATGCTGCCGAACACGAAGCCGAAGCAGACCGCCAGCACCACGCCCATTGTGCCGGGAATAAAGAATGGATGGTTGAAGACAAATTTGCCGATGCGGGTTGTGCCGGTATCGTCCATCTGCACCGCGGCGACCAGCGTTGGATAGGTTGGCAGAATAAACAGGCCGGAGACGGCGGCGAAAGAAGCCACGGCGGTTAATGGCGAGACGCTGAGCGCCAGCGCCATCGGCATCAGCGCTTTGGCCGTAGCGGCCTGGGAGTAAAGCAGCGCGGAGGCAAAGAAGAAAATTACTGCCAGCAGCCAAGGGTGGCCCTGAATCACGCTGCCTGCAGTCTCTTTGATCCAGTCAATGTTTGCGGAAACGAAGGTATCGCCCAGCCAGGCTACGCCGAGAATACAAATACAGGCGCTCATCCCTGCTTTGAAGGTGCTGGAGCTAAGAATACTTTCGGTTTCCACACCACAAATCACGGTGGTCAGGGTGGCGACCGACAGCATAATAATCAGGATCGCATTGGTGGTATTCATCAGCGGCGTGGCGACAAGGCCAAGGCTTGGGCTGTTGACGATGGCATAGATAACCACGCCCACCACGCCGAGCAGGAAGAGGAATACGGAGGTTTTGGCGCGAGGCTTAAGCTCGATTTGCTTGTCGCCGCGCAGCTCGATCAGGCCTTCTTCCAGGCGTTTGAGGTAAACCGGATCGTTGGACAGCTTTGAGTCGAACAGAATAGAGACCAGGAATGACATCACCAGCACGGCCAGCAGCGTTGAGGGGATAACAACTGATAGCAACTGAATGTAACTGACGCCGTGGCCTTCCATCACTGACGACATGTAAACCACTGCGGCGGAAATTGGCGACGCGGTGATGGCTATCTGGGCTGAAACCACCGCCGTTGAGAGCGGACGGCAGGGCTTGATGCCTTGTTCTTTGGCGACTTCGGCAATCACCGGCAGCGTGGCCAGCGAGATGTTGCCGGTGCCGGCGAAAATGGTCAAAAACCAGGTCACAATGGGCGCAAGAATAGTGATGTATTTAGGATTCTTGCGTAGCAGTTTCTCGGTTTGGTGAACGAGGTAATCCAGACCGCCGGCGATTTGCATCGCCGAGATAGCCGCGATGACCGCCATAATGATCGAAATAACGTCGAAGGGGATGCTGCCAGGTTTTACGCCTATCGCCGCGAGAACCAAAACCCCCAATCCACCGGCGTACCCAATGCCTATCCCGCCAAGCCTTGCCCCCAGAAAAATCGCTGCTAACACGATGATGAGCTCGATGACTATCATGGTCGCTTCCTTGATGTTTTAATGAGATGAAAATGAAATGTTGTGTTTTCGTATACCGTTAAAATGAAAAAGGCACGTCCGACTGGACGTGCCTTTTGGCGTTTAGGTAGATGAATTATTGTTCGCTTTCATCGGTATAGCGCTTAGCTTTGTAGACCGGGTGCATCAGGTTGTGGACGGAGAAGATATCGTCCAGCTCGGCTTCGGTCAGCAGGCCGCGCTCCAGCACGACTTCGCGCACGCTCTTGCCGGTTTCCGCACAGATCTTGCCGACGATGTCGCCGTTGTGGTGGCCAATGAACGGGTTCAGATAGGTCACGATGCCGATGGAGTTGTACACGTAGCTCTCACACACTTCTTTATTCGCGGTGATGCCGTTAATGCATTTTTCCAGCAGGTTGTAGCAGGCGTTGGTCAGAATATGAATAGATTCGAACATCGCCTGGCCAATCACCGGCTCCATCACGTTCAGCTGCAGCTGACCTGCTTCAGAGGCCATGGTCACCGTGGTGTCGTTGCCGATGACTTTGAAGCAAACCTGATTCACCACTTCCGGGACAACCGGGTTCACTTTGGCCGGCATGATGGAAGAACCCGCCTGCAGTTCTGGCAGGTTGATTTCGTTCAGGCCAGCGCGCGGGCCGGAAGAGAGCAGACGCAGGTCGTTACAGATTTTGGACATTTTCACAGCGAGGCGCTTCAGGGAGCTGTGCACCATAACGTATGCGCCGCAGTCGGAGGTCGCTTCAATCAGGTCTTCCGCCGGCACACAGGCCAGGCCGCTGACTTCCGCCAGTTTCTGTACGGCCAGCTGCTGGTAGCCATCTGGCGTGTTGAGGCGGGTACCGATGGCGGTGGCGCCAAGGTTCACTTCCAGCAGCAGTTCAGCGGTGCGCAGCAGGTTTTTGGTCTCTTCAGTCAGCAGCACGTTGAACGCGTGGAATTCCTGGCCGAGGGTCATTGGCACGGCGTCCTGAAGCTGGGTGCGGCCCATTTTCAGGATCTCAGAAAACTCAACCGCTTTACGCTGGAAACCTTCGCCCAGTTGGTTGATGGCATCGATCAGTTTTACGATGGAGGCGTACACTGCGATGCGGAAGCCGGTTGGATAGGCGTCGTTAGTCGACTGGCATTTGTTGACGTGGTCGTTCGGGTTCAGGAACTGGTATTCACCTTTCTGGTGGCCCATCAGTTCCAGACCAATGTTGGCGAGGACTTCGTTGGTGTTCATGTTGACGGAAGTACCGGCGCCACCCTGGTAGACGTCTACCGGGAACTGATCCATGCATTTGCCGTTGTTCAGGACTTCATCACAGGCCTGAATGATGGTGTTCGCGATGCTCTTAGGAATGGTTTGCAGTTCCTTGTTCGCCATTGCCGCCGCTTTTTTCACCATCACCATGCCGCGTACAAATTCCGGTATGTCACTGATTTTACTGTTGCTAATGTAGAAGTTTTCAATCGCTCTCAGAGTATGAACGCCGTAGTAGGCATCCGCTGGCACTTCCCTGGTACCCAACAAATCTTCTTCGATACGAATGTTATTTAACATGTGAACCTTCTTAGTAAAGCTGCAGATAAATGCACTGTTTTATTCACACACACGATATGTGGTTGTGAGCTTAATAGGCCGACGATTATGTCCATATTCGACCGCGTTAACGTGATGATATGCTGATGATAGCGAAAAGCAGTAACCTGGATCACTTATTAAAAGCCGCCACGCATAACAATTATTAATATGTGATATAGGTCAATAGTTGAAAATTTCCAGAAAAAATTCACGCAATAAACATTGATCTTTGTCTACAGCGTCGCCATCTCCCCCCTACGCGTAATTGCTAATCTATTTTTCGCGAGACCATTAACGGGCTCGCCCGATGACAGGAGCGTATAGTGCGCTGGATCCCGCTTATTGCCGTTTTCCTCTATGTTTACATCGAAATTTCGCTGTTCATACAGGTGGCACATGTTCTGGGGGTCTTTATGACCCTGATTCTGGTCATTTTCACTTCGGTGATTGGCCTCTCTCTGGTGCGTAACCAGGGTTTTAAAAACTTGATGCTGATGCAGCAGAAGATGGCGGCCGGCGAAAGCCCTGCGGCGGAGATGATCAAAAGCGTCTCGCTGATCATGGCCGGTATTTTGCTGCTGCTGCCGGGCTTCTTTACCGATTTCCTCGGCCTGCTGCTGCTGTTACCGCCGGTGCAAAAGCATCTGACGCTGAAGCTGATGCCGCATTTGCGCTTCTCCCGTATGCCAGGCGGCGGTTTTAGCGCCGGTAGCGAAGGCGGCAATACATTTGACGGCGAGTTTCAGCGTAAAGACGACGCGCCAAAGCGCCTCGACGACCAGCACCGGGACGATCGTTAAATTTTAGTTTTTTTTGTTTTCCCCCCTTGAAGGGGGGAAAGCGCATCCCCATTAATCAGGTCACCAGCCGATTACCCCTGTGGGACGGCGTTACCTAACTATCTGATACTGACTTTCTCAAAGGAGAGCTATCAATGAGCATTCGTCCATTACATGATCGTGTCATCGTCAAGCGTAAAGAAGTTGAATCCAAATCTGCGGGCGGCATCGTTCTGACTGGCTCCGCAGCGGGCAAATCAACTCGTGGCGAGATCATCGCTGTCGGTAAAGGCCGCATCCTGGAAAACGGTAGCGTGCAGCCGCTGGACGTGAAAGTGGGTGACATCGTTATCTTCAACGATGGCTACGGCGTGAAGTCCGAGAAAATCGACAACGAAGAAGTGCTGATCATGTCCGAAAGCGACATCCTGGCAATTGTTGAAGCGTAATTTGACGCACGAACCTGAACGAATTTGAGGAACAGAAGAAATGGCAGCTAAAGACGTAAAATTCGGTAACGACGCTCGTGTAAAAATGCTGCGCGGCGTTAACGTACTGGCAGATGCAGTGAAAGTTACCCTCGGTCCCAAAGGCCGTAACGTGGTTCTGGATAAATCTTTCGGTGCACCGACCATCACTAAAGATGGCGTTTCCGTAGCGCGTGAAATCGAGCTGGAAGACAAGTTCGAAAACATGGGCGCACAGATGGTGAAAGAAGTTGCCTCTAAAGCGAACGACGCTGCAGGCGACGGTACCACCACCGCAACCGTACTGGCTCAGGCTATCATCACCGAAGGTCTGAAAGCCGTGGCTGCGGGCATGAACCCAATGGACCTGAAACGCGGTATCGATAAAGCCGTTGTTGCCGCTGTTGAAGAGCTGAAAGCGCTGTCCGTGCCGTGCTCTGACTCTAAAGCGATTGCTCAGGTGGGTACTATCTCCGCTAACTCCGACGAAACCGTAGGTAAACTGATCGCTGAAGCGATGGATAAAGTCGGTAAAGAAGGCGTGATCACCGTTGAAGACGGTACCGGTCTGGAAGACGAACTGGACGTGGTTGAAGGTATGCAGTTCGACCGCGGCTACCTGTCCCCATACTTCATCAACAAGCCAGAAACTGGCGCTGTTGAGCTGGAAAGCCCGTTCATCCTGCTGGCTGACAAAAAAATCTCCAACATCCGCGAAATGCTGCCAGTGCTGGAAGCCGTTGCGAAAGCAGGCAAACCACTGGTTATCATCGCTGAAGATGTTGAAGGCGAAGCACTGGCTACCCTGGTGGTTAACACCATGCGTGGCATCGTGAAAGTGGCTGCGGTTAAAGCACCTGGCTTCGGCGACCGCCGTAAAGCTATGCTGCAGGACATCGCTACCCTGACCGGCGGTACTGTTATCTCTGAAGAGATCGGTATGGAGCTGGAAAAAGCGACCCTGGAAGACCTTGGCCAGGCTAAACGTGTTGTGATCAACAAAGACACCACCACCATCATCGATGGCGTGGGTGAAGAAGCCGCTATTCAGGGCCGCGTTGGTCAGATCCGTAAGCAGATCGAAGAAGCCACTTCTGACTACGACCGTGAAAAACTGCAGGAACGCGTAGCGAAACTGGCAGGCGGCGTAGCGGTAATCAAAGTTGGTGCTGCTACCGAAGTTGAAATGAAAGAGAAAAAAGCTCGCGTCGACGATGCCCTGCACGCTACCCGTGCTGCGGTTGAAGAAGGCGTGGTTGCCGGTGGTGGTGTAGCGCTGGTTCGCGTTGCCGCTAAACTGGCTGGCCTGACCGCTCAGAACGAAGACCAGAACGTGGGTATCAAAGTTGCGCTGCGCGCGATGGAAGCTCCTCTGCGTCAGATCGTTTCTAACGCCGGTGAAGAGCCATCCGTTGTTACCAACGCGGTGAAAGCGGGCGAAGGTAACTACGGTTACAACGCTGCGACCGAAGAATACGGCAACATGATCGACTTCGGTATCCTGGACCCAACCAAAGTGACTCGTTCTGCTCTGCAGTACGCGGCTTCCGTTGCGGGCCTGATGATCACTACCGAGTGCATGGTTACCGACTTGCCTAAAGGCGATGCTCCTGACTTAGGCGCTGCTGGTGGCATGGGCGGCATGGGTGGCATGGGCGGCATGATGTAATTCGCCTTAGCACCTTGTGTTAAAGAAACCCTCAGTCAGAAATGTCTGGGGGTTTTTTCTTTTGTTCACACTCTGGTATAAGTGCTTACCGGGCAATAACGGCTCAATACCTTGATTACGGGGAATAACATGCGCATGAAAGTCTCATCAGGAGTGGTTGTGGCAGCGCTGCTGCTGGCAGGATGTAGCACGGGCAATCAGCTTAGCTCTGGCGGCCAGAGCGTTCGTTTTGTTGAAGACAAACCAGGTAACGAATGCCGCTTATTAGGCACCGCGACCGGGGAACAGAGCAACTGGCTGTCTGGCCAGCACGGTGATGAGGGCGGTTCTATGCGCGGCGCGGCAAACGCACTGCGTAACAATGCGGCCGAGATGGGCGGCAACGTGCTGTACGGCGTAAGTAGCCCAACCCAGACGCTGCTCTCGAGCTTTGCGCCAACGGCTAGCCAAATGACCGGCCAGGTTTATAAGTGCCCGAACTGATTCGGTAAGTATTACCCTCACCCCGGCCCTCTCCCTCAGGGAGAGGGAGAAAAACGGAAGAAAGCCAGAGGGTTCCCTCTCACTGGTAAGGGATAAAGTTGTGGGGCTTCTTCTACAGTTGCAGGCTGCACTGAACGGTTCCCTCTCCTGGGGGAGAGGGTTAGGGTGAGGGCGTTACGCTCTCACTTTTGCCGTAGCTGCAAATCCAGCGGCGTCTTACTTGGCTCTCCGCCTATCTCTCTCGCCAGCTTCGGCACCATATAGCCAGAAACCAGCGTCAGCAGCTCACGCATAATCGCCCGGGCCTCTTCGTCTTCCACCATAAAGTGTGCCGCACCCTGCACTCGGTCGAGCACATGCAGGTAATACGGCATCACGCCCGCATCAAATAGTGCATTACTTAGGTCAGCCAGAGTTTGCGCCCTGTTGTTCACGCCGCGCAGCAACACGCTTTGATTCAGCAGCGTGACGCCCGCCTGGCGTAGCTTCGCCATCGCCGAGCGGAAATCGTCGCCAATTTCCTGGGCGTGGTTAATATGATTAACCAGCAGCACCTGAAGCGATGAGCGGGCGATTCTTGCTGCCAGCACATCGGTAATCCGCGCCGGGATAACTATCGGCAGGCGGCTGTGAATGCGCAGGCGCTTGATATGAGGAATGGCCTCCAGCTCGCTCATCAGCCAGTCCAACTCGTGATCTTTGGCCATCAGCGGGTCGCCGCCGGAGAAAATAATTTCGTCCAGCTCAGGATGTTCGCTGATATACGCCAGCGCCGTTTGCCAGTTGCGTTTATTGCCCTGGTTGTCGGCATACGGGAAGTGGCGCCGGAAACAGTAGCGGCAGTTTACGGCGCAGCCGCCTTTTACCAGCAGCAAGGCGCGGTTGCGGTACTTATGCAGCAGCCCAGGGACGACGCTGTGCTGCTCTTCCAGCGGATCGGTGGTGAAACCGGGTGCGGCAACGAACTCCTGCTTTGCCGTCAAAACCTGGCGCAGCAGAGGGTCGTTAGGGTTGCCTTTTTCCATCCGCGCGACGAAAGCGCGAGGGACGCGCAGAGCAAAAAGACGCCTTGCTTCACGCCCGGCGAGCAGTTCTTCATCGTCGGCTACATTTAAAATGTGCAGCAGTTCATCAGGATCGGTTATAACATCGGCAAGTTGCGCTAACCAATCTTCTCTGTGAGGGGGATTTAGGGTTACAATGTGTGCCATTTTTTTGGCTAAGCTACCAGTTAACAAATTCAGAGGGCCTTATGGCGACTTATTCTAGCAACGATTTCCGTGCCGGTCTTAAAATCATGATGGATGGCGAACCGTACGCGGTTGAAGCCAGCGAATTCGTAAAACCGGGCAAAGGCCAGGCATTCGCGCGCGTTAAGCTGCGTCGTCTGCTGACCGGTACCCGCGTTGAGAAAACCTTCAAGTCTACCGACTCTGCAGAAGGCGCTGACGTTGTCGATATGAACCTGACTTACCTGTACAACGACGGTGAGTTCTACCACTTCATGAACAACCAAACCTTCGAGCAGCTGGCTGCGGACGAAAAAGCCGTTGGCGAAAACGCTAAATGGCTGCTGGACCAGGCTGAGTGCATCGTGACCCTGTGGAACGGCCAGCCAATCTCCGTTACCCCACCGAACTTCGTTGAGCTGGAAATCGTTGAAACCGATCCAGGTCTGAAAGGCGACACTGCAGGGACCGGCGGCAAGCCAGCAACCCTGAGCACCGGCGCTGTGGTTAAAGTTCCGTTGTTCGTTCAGATCGGCGAAGTCATCAAAGTTGACACCCGTTCTGGTGAATACGTTTCTCGCGTGAAGTAATTCTCGTGAAGGTTCGCGGCGCGGCGCCTGAGGCACGCGCCGCTGCTTTATCAGGGCAGGGAAGATGAACCGTTTGCTGAAACAAATTCTTTTTATCTCGCTGCTGGCCGCTGCGCTGTCGGGTTGTAATACCACGCGTGGGTTTGGCGAAGACTTGCAACATCTCGGCGGCGCCATTGAGCGCGTAGCCAATAAATAATCCCCTCCAGTTATCCTAAATCGCCTCGCTTCTCCTTCGTTGTTCATTTTTTTAGCTATGCTTAACGAGCTATACACAAACAACATAGGTATAAGGAAAAGCTCATGATTAAGAAAACTATTGCTGCGTTTTTCTCTCTCGTCGTTCTTTCATCCTTGTTGACCGCCTGTAACACGACCCGCGGCGTGGGCGAGGATATTCAAAGCGGCGGTAAAGCTATTTCTGGTGCGGCAACAAAAGCGCAGGAATAATGATTTTCGGTACGGCGATTGTGCCGTACCGTTATTCTAAAACGGCTTCCGGAATGTTTAAAAAAAGCGATAATCGATTGTCGGCTCCCAGCTTTAATCGAATATTTCGCTTGTAGGTGTAAACTGTTTTTACGCTTATTCCCATAACTCTGGCAATATATTCATTATTCGCCTCTTCCTTCCAGAGTTTTAGTATTCTCTCTTCGCGTAAGGTCAATAATGGCGTAATATGTCGTTTCACTTCACGGAATGGCGGGCGAGTTGCAATAGTCTGCTGAATCAGAGTCGTTAATGCCGATAATGATACTGACTTATCCCAAATATCGGTAGTGCCTTGCGTCGCGCAGTACTCGGCAATGGTGGGGTGTTGCCCGCTTTGCAGCAACAGCAGGCGTGTCGTATCGCCACAGGCGGAATAAATAGCCGAAAGCTGTTGGATATTATGCAATGCGGTTGAGAAACTGTTGAAGTCGGCGATCACCATATTCGGCTGCCATTTAATAATTTTTTCCCGGGCGAGAAGTAAACTGTCTGTCTCTAAAATACTCACTGCCGTAGCCAGATTATTTTTCTGATTGAGCAAGTGCGTCAGTCCCTGACGGCTGAAGTAACACCTATCAACCAATAATATTTTATACATTTTCACGCTTCACGTTAATCATTACTGCGGCGTTTGCAGGCTGGCAAACCACGTTTTATCATATGAACAAATTTGCCAAAATGAATCACGGAAATGCGCGCGAATTCGCTGTCAATTCCAGGCTTAGCAAGGCCCGGCGAGTGAAACGATTATTTCATCGCGCGGCATTTGGATACGGATTTTCAGGCAACCGTTTGAGTGCTAAAATCATCTTCTCACCTAAGCCTTACGGGACGACCCGCAAGCGCATCTCACACCGGGGACGGCCCCATTTTTACTGGAGCTGTTATGGCCTGGATCGTACTGTTGATTGCTGGATTACTGGAAGTTGTTTGGGCAGTAGGACTGAAATATACCCACGGTTTTAGCCGCCTGTGGCCTAGCGTTATTACCATCGTCGCGATGGTTGTCAGTATGGCCTTGCTCGCCTGGGCGATGAAAACGCTACCTACAGGAACAGCCTATGCGGTGTGGACCGGGATCGGTGCCGTCGGTGCGGCGATTACCGGCATTCTATTGCTGGGAGAGTCGGCTAACCCGATGCGTCTGGCTAGCCTGGCTCTGATTGTGGTCGGGATCATTGGCCTGAAACTTTCCACGCATTAACTGCCCCGTTGTTTCACCCAAATCAGTTTATCCACCGCAAAGCCCTGGCGGGCGGCGATAGCCAACAGCTGTTGTTTGAGGTCGCGGCTGATGGTTGGCGTGCGGGACAGGATCCACAGATAGCTGAGGTCCGGCCCGCACACCAGCGCATGGCGGTAGTCTTTATCCAGCGCAATCACGTTATAGCCGCCGTAGAACGGGCCAAAGAAAGAGACTTTTAGCGCGGCAACGCTCGGGTCTCCGGTGAAGTAAGCCTTCCCTTCGGCCTGCTGCCACATCTGCCTGTCAGGATTAAACCCGCGGTTTATCACGCGCAGGCCGCCGTCATCCATAAAACTGTAGGTGGCCGTGACCTGATTCAGGCCGCTTTCAAAGCTGTGGTCCATCCGGGCAATTTCATACCAGGTGCCGATGAAACGTTTTGCCTCGAAGTTTTGCACGACCGTGACGCTGGGGGGAGGAGTTGGGGCACTACAGGAGACAACGAATAATGCGACCGCAAGCGCGGTGACAGCAGGCCAAATGCGCATAGCAGATTCCTTCCAGGGTTTTTTAGCTAAGTGTAGATGGCGACAGGAAATAAAGTGTGAGCGAAGCCGGAAATAATACGGCCTGTGTTCAACAGGCCGTGGTCATTTTTATTGCAGGGCTTCAAGAATGGCGTAAGCGGCTTTTACTCTCTCGGTATTCGGGTAGCTTTTGTTGGCCAGCATCACGATGCCCAGCTGTTTTTCTGGAATAAAAGCTACGTAGCTTCCAAAGCCGCCTGTTGACCCGGTTTTATGTACCCACGAGGCTTTAACCGCAGGTGCGGGAGGATCAATCAACGTTGCCGGGTGCGGTGCAAGGGCAACTTTATTGTCGCTGCCGTCAATAACCGTTTTCCCCTTCACCGGCCAGTTCAGCATTTCCCAGCCAAGCCCTTGATACATGCTGCCCACGCGCCAGTACCGGGACTGCGCAAGCTGGATACCCTGTGCTAGCGTTTTGTCCTCCAGGCGATTAGGGGCCATGTTGGCCTGCACCCAATGGGCCATATCTTCGATGCTGGATTTCACGCCGTAGGCTTCTGCATCCAGCATGCCCGGTGAGACGCGCACGGCTTTCCCGTCCCGGTAGCCCCAGGCGTAGTGGCTGTCTTCCGTTGGCGGAACGTTAATCCAGGTGTGTTTCAGATTCAGCGGTTTAAAGACGCGTTTTAACATCGCCTGTTCAAAGCTCATGCCTGACGGTTTCACCATCAAGGCTCCAAACAGTCCGATGCTTGCGTTGGCGTATAGGCGCTGCGTGCCCGGTGCCCACTGCGGCTGCCAGTTCTGGTAGAACTTCAGCAGTTCATCGCTATTGGTCACTTCGTCCGGCACCTGCAGCGGTAGTCCGCCGGCAGTATAGGTGGCAAGCTGCAGCAGGATGATTCCTTTCCACTGCTTGCCGTTCAGCTCAGGCCAGTATTTTTGCGCCGGGTCGTTAAGGCTGATTTCGCCACGTGCCAAAGCATCACCGCCCAGCACGCCAGTAAAGGTTTTACTGACCGAGCCCAGTTCAAACAACGTTTGCTGCGTTACCGGCAGGTTGCGCTGTAGATCGGCTTTTCCCCAGGTGAAATACAGCGGGTAGCCTTTATAGATAACCGCCACCGCCATGCCGGGGATCGCCTGCTCTTTCATTAGCGGGGCAACGGTGCGATTCACGAGCCTTTCAATCTGCAGCGCGGTCAGTTCTTTTTGAGCGGCAAAGCTGGAGCATGAGGCTGCAAGCAGCAGCGTCAGGCAGAGGGATTTTTTCATAATGGATAACCTTCCTTAGAGAGATGATAGCAGTCCGGGCCCGTCAGACGAGGCAAGTTTGTTGGATTTGACTCCTGGTGACAAACGATTAAATTTGGCATTAGGTTTAAGATTTTCTAACAGGTAAAGTGATGACCCGCAGCTATATCCCACTGAACTCCCTACGTGCTTTTGAAGCCGCCGCCAGGCATCTTAGCTTTACCCATGCCGCCATTGAGCTGAATGTCACCCACTCTGCCATCAGTCAGCAGGTAAAGGCGCTGGAAGAACACCTGCATTGCCAGCTGTTTGTGCGCGTTTCTCGCGGATTGATGTTGACCACGGAAGGTGAAAATCTGTTACCTGTGCTGAACGATTCCTTTGACCGTATCGCAGGTGTGCTGGACCGTTTTTCCGGCACTCAGGCGAGAGAAAAACTTAAGCTAGGCGTGGTAGGTACTTTCGCAACAGGCTTTCTGCTGCCGCGCCTTGAAGCTTTCCGTCGGCGCTATCCACATATTGACCTTCAGCTTTCGACGCACAACAACCGGGTGGATCCGGCTGCGGAAGGGCTGGATTATACGGTGCGATTTGGGAGCGGGGCCTGGCACGGAACGGATGCGATATACCTGTGTGATGCCCCGCTGTCACCGCTTTGTTCTCCGGCGCTGGCTGCTGAACTCCAGCGTCCGCAGGACGTGCTGAACCACACCCTCCTGCGTTCTTATCGGCGAGACGAATGGGCGGCATGGCTACAGGCGGCGGGAGAGGTTCCACCGTCGCCAACGCATCTGGTGATGGTGTTTGATTCTTCGGTCACTATGCTCGAAGCCGCACAGGCTGGGGCAGGGATTGCCATTGCCCCGGTCAATATGTTTACTCACTTGCTGAATAGCGAGCGGATTGTGCGCCCGTTTGAGACGGAAATCAGTCTCGGTAGTTACTGGCTGACAAAGCTCCAGTCCAGGCCGGAAACGCCCGCCATGAGAGACTTCTCCGGCTGGTTAGCCGGAGAGTGTGAGAACGCGTAGGACCTGATTGCCCGAACCTGGACGGGTTATTTTACCAACCCAAACAGGTCGTTAAGCGCTTCACTCATGGTAGGGTGCGTGAAAATTTGGTCGCGCAGCGTGGTGTAGGGCAGCCCGGCATCCATGACGGTTTTAATCAGGTTAATGATCTCATGAGAGTCAGGGCAGAGCAGCGATGCACCGAGGATCTCCTGCGTTGATGTGTCCACGATAGCTTTGAGCATGCCGCGTGTGTCGCCCATGACTCGAGCCCTTGGAATTGCCGCTACGGGAAGCGTAACGACCTGAACGGGTTTACCGCTAGCCAGGGCTTGTTCTTCAGTCATGCCGATGCGAGACAGCGGGGGCGTCATAAACACGGAATAGGGTACATTTTTTCTGTCCCCGGTATGGCGTTTGCCTTCGCCCAACAGGCTGTCACGCACGATACGGAAGTCATCGAGCGAGATATAGGTAAACTGTAGCCCGCCGGTCACATCCCCCATTGCCCAGATGTTGTCTGCTGAGGTTCGCAGATATTTATTCACCACGATGGCTCCACGGGCATCGACATCAACCCCGGCGTTTTTCAGGTTCAGGCTATCCGTAGCGGGTTTTCGCCCTGAGGCAACAAGCAGCGCGTCGACCTTGTGGAGGCTATCACTCGTATGCAAATGCACGGTGTTGTCGCGAGATTCAACGCGCTGAACCTGGGCGTTGAGGACCAATTCCACGCCTTGTTGTTGAAGTATATTGGCGATGGCTTCGGCTACGTCACGGTCTTCACGCGGCAAGAAATCTGCAGCGGCTTCGAAAATGGTGACCTTGCTGCCGAAACCGACAAACATTGAGGCAAACTCAACCCCGATGTAGCCGCCGCCCAAAATACCGAGGTGCGTTGGGAGTGCGGTCAGATTAAGCAATCCGGTGCTGTCATACACCCCTGGCGTAGTCGTCAGGCCGTCAATCGGCGGCAAAACGGACTGTGCTCCGGTATTGATAAATATTTTTTCACCGCGCAGTTCAATAGCTTCACCGTTTTGCTTCACGCGCACCGTGTGCTGGTCAACAAACTCGGCGTGGCCGTCGATAACGTCCACATTGTCCAGGTCGGCCAGCAAGTGGTAGTTTTTGTCGCGCAGGAAACTGATGACCGAAGACTTACGTGCAATAGCTGTCGTAAAGTCCTGATGCCGTTCTGCGTCGTGAACCAGCGTTTTGGTTGGGATACAGCCAATGTTGATGCAGGTGCCGCCGTACATGGCGGAGGATTGTTCGATAATAGCGACTTTCCAGTTTTGTTTTGCCAGGGTTGCTGCCAGGGTTTTACCTGCTTTACCAAAGCCAATGATGATTGCCTGATAGGCTTGCATAGGAGTTCTCCGTCAATGAGTCAGCCGTCGTGTTGATGGTTTTGATTCTGTTCCAATGGCAGCCGCGTGGTTTCTTCAGGTATCTTTAAATCCTGTCTTATCGTCTGATTTGTTGGAGTGATTGATGGATCCTCTCAGCCAGTTGATGGCATTCAGCACCCCACAGGGGTCGATTGATAAAAATTGCCTGCTAAGCGCGGGCTGGAGCCTGCCTCATGCGGCGGGATCGCTGGCGACCGTTCGCTGGCACACCGTTACGCAAGGGGCAGCATGGCTGGAGCTGCCTTCCGGTGAAAAGCTGACGCTGCTGCCCGGGCAGGTGGTTGTATTGACGCAAAACTCTGCGCACCGGCTGCGGCAGAAGGGGCAGGAAGAGACGTGGATCGTTTGTGGGAGCCTGCATTTATCTTCGGCTTCCCGCCATTTTTTGACGGCGCTTCCGGAGGCCCTGGTGATGACTCCCGAACAAGGTAGCCCCGAGCATACATGGCTGCTGGCGGCGGTTTCGCTACTGCAACAGGAAACGGAAATGCCACAGCCTGGTATAGCGGCGATATGTAGCCAGCAATGTGCCACGATAATTGCCCTGGGCTTGCGGCAATGGCTACGGGAAAATGCTCAGGACAAAAGCCAATTGAATTTGCTGCTGCATCCGAGACTTGGAATGGCGGTACAAAGCATGCTGAATGCACCGCAAACGCCCTGGACCGTTGCCTCGCTGGCTGAACAAGTGCACATGTCTCGTGCCAGTTTCGCACTGCTCTTTCGCGAGGTGAGCGGCACCACACCGCTGGCGGTTCTGACCCGTATAAGGCTGCAAACTGCCGCTCAGCAGCTCTCGCGTGAAGCAAGCTCGGTTATCACCATTGCGGATGCCGTAGGCTACGCCAGCGAATCGTCATTTCATAAGGCTTTTATGCGTGAGTTTGGCTGTTCGCCTGGGGAATACAGAAAGCGGGTGAAGGCGTTGGCGATGGAATAAAAAAGGCCCGCGCGAAAGCGAGCCTTTTGGTGCGCTGAACGCCTAGAGCGTCAGCAGGCCAATAATGGTCACCACCGTGAGAATAGCGGCCAGGCCGTAGAACACCCATTTCCCGGCCGGAATGTGGATCTTCAGGTCATGCATCGCATGGTGGATGCGGTGCAGACCACACCACAGCGGTAGCACAATCATCAGCAACAGGAACAGACGGCCAATCCAGCTGTGGGCGAAGGCATAAACGCGGTCAAAGCTCAGCGCATCGCCGGGGAACAGGCCGAGCGGCAGCATGATACCGATCAGCAGCACGATAACCGGCGCGAAAATCGCACCCCACATGCCGCCTGCACCAAACAAGCCCCAGAATACCGGCTCGTCGGAACGTTTTGGATTTTGGTTAATCACCTCAGCCTCCTTACCAGAACAGTGCTACAAGCAGCACAACGACAGTCACCAGTGCAGTGACAACCCACAGTCCCTTGATGACCGGCTCCGGCCCCATTTTCTCGCCCTTAACGATGACGTTAGCGGCCTTCGGCGCCAGCTCAAACCAGGTTTTGGTGTGCAGCACGGCGGCGGCAAGTGTAATGAGATTGAGGATGATCACCACCGGGTTTTGCAGGAAACCGACAAAGCCAGCCCAGCCCTCTACGCCGTGTTTCAGCGAGAAAAGGCCATAAATCAGCACGATGCTGAACCAGACTGTTGGAACCGAGGTGCCTTCACGCAGCATATAAAAACGGTAGAAGCCGAGTTGCCGCCACCAGGTTGGCGCCATGGGACGGACATAAGGCTTACGTTTCGTGGTCATGGTGCACTCCTTAGCGTGGTTTCAGGGTGGCAATCAAAAAGTCTTTCGAACTTTCGACTTTGCCCTGCTGGATGGCCGCGGCCGGATCGACGTGTTTTGGACAAACTTCGGAGCAGTAGCCAACAAAGGTGCAGCTCCACACGCCGTTTTGCCCGTTGAGCTGCGGCATACGCTGTTTCTTGCCGTGGTCACGGCTGTCCAGGTTGTAACGGTGAGCGAGGGTAATCGCCGCCGGGCCGATAAACTCAGGGTTCAGGCCAAACTGTGGGCAAGCGGCATAGCAGAGCCCGCAGTTGATGCAGCCGGAGAACTGATGGTATTTCGCCATCTGCGCGGGCGTCTGCTTGTTTGGGCCCTGATCCGGCGTGCGTGGGTTGCCAATGATATAAGGCTTAATCGACTCCAGGCTTTCGATGAAGTGGGTCATGTCGACCACCAAATCGCGCTCGATCGGGAAGTTTGCCAGCGCTTCAACTTTGATGCCGTTGGTGTATTCACGCAGGAAGGTTTTACAGGCCAGCTTAGGTACTTTGTTGACCATCATGCCGCAGGAGCCGCAAATCGCCATGCGGCACGACCAGCGGTAGCTGAGGTCCGGCGCGAGGTTATCTTTGATATAACCCAGCCCGTCCAGCAGCGAGGTTTGCTCGTCAAACGGCACCTCGTAGATTGCGCTATGTGGCTGGCTGTCCGTTTCCGGGTTGTAGCGCACAATCTCAATCTTCAGGGTTTGCATCTCAGCCATTTGCCTTCTCCTTTTTCTCAGCGTCTTCCGCTTCTGCGCCGTACACGCGTTTTGCTGGCGGCAGCGTGGTGATCTTCACATCGCTATAGTCGAGGCGAGTGGTGCCGTCGGCGTCGCGGAAGGCCAGAGTATGTTTAAGGAAGTTGACGTCATCACGCTTGGTATAGCCTTCGTCCAGGCGCTGGTGGGCGCCGCGCGATTCTTTACGTGCGAGGGCGGAGTGCGCCATGCATTCGGCAACGTTCAGGCCGTGGCCTAGTTCAATGGTGTACAACAGATCGGTATTGAAGACGCTTGAGGTGTCGGTAATGCGCACGCGTTTGAAGCGTTCCTGGAGCTCCGCCAGCTTGTCGACGGTTTTCTGCATTAACTCCGTGGTGCGGTAAATCCCGCAGCCTTCCTCCATGGACAGTCCCATCTCGTCGCGGATTTTCGACCAGTTTTCGTTGCCTTCCTGGTTCACCAACTGCTTCAGGCGGCCTTCAACATCGGTGGCCTGAGCGTTCAGCGCGGCATCGTTAGCCGGTTGCGCTTGTGCGGCGCGTTCCATTGCCTGCTCGCCCGCCAGGCGGCCAAAGACCACCAGTTCTGCCAGCGAATTAGAGCCCAGACGGTTGGCACCGTGCAGGCCAACGGAGGAACATTCACCCACCGCGAACAGTCCTTTGATGCGGGTTTCGCACTGGGTATCAGTCTCGATGCCGCCCATGGTGTAGTGCGCCGTTGGGCGAACCGGGATCGGCTCTTTGACCGGGTCGACGCCCACGTAGGCTTTGGCCAGTTCGCAGATAAACGGCAGGCGCTCAAGCAGCTTTTTCTCGCCGAGATGACGCAGGTCGAGGTACACCACATCGCCGCGTGGGGTGGAAATCGTGTTGCCTTTGCGCCACTCGTGCCAGAAAGCCTGAGACACTTTGTCGCGCGGGCCGAGTTCCATGTATTTGTTCTTCGGCTCGCCGAGCGGAGTTTCCGGCCCCATGCCGTAATCCTGCAGGTAGCGATAGCCGTTTTTGTTTACCAGAATGCCGCCTTCACCACGGCAGCCTTCGGTCATCAGGATGCCGGAACCCGGCAGCCCGGTTGGATGGTATTGCACAAACTCCATGTCGCGCAGCGGCACGCCGTGGCTCAGCGCCATGCCCATGCCGTCCCCGGTGACGATGCCGCCGTTGGTATTGTAGCGATAGACGCGTCCGGCGCCGCCGGTGGCCATCACTACCGCATTGGCGCGGATTTGCACCAGCTCGCCTTCCATCATATTCATGGCAACGACGCCGCGCGCCTGGCCGTCATCGACCAGGATGTCGAGCACGAAATGTTCGTCGAAGCGTTGAATTTGCGGGAACTGAAGGGAAGTTTGGAAGAGCGTGTGGAGCATATGGAAGCCGGTTTTGTCGGCGGCAAACCAGGTCCGTTCGATCTTCATTCCGCCGAAGCGCCTGACGTTGACGCTGCCGTCCGGACGGCGGCTCCACGGGCAGCCCCACTGCTCAAGCTGGGTCATTTCGGTGGGGCAATGGTGAACAAAGTAGTCAACCACATCCTGCTCACACAGCCAGTCGCCTCCGGCAACGGTGTCGTGAAAATGGTAGTCGAAGCTGTCGTGATCCTGCGCGACGGCTGCGGAACCCCCTTCGGCGGCAACCGTGTGGCTGCGCATTGGGTAGACTTTGGAAATCAGAGCGATTTTTGCCTGTGGATTAGCCTGGGCCGCCGCAATGGCTGCTCGTAGGCCTGCTCCGCCGGCGCCTATAATGGCGAGATCGGCTTGAAAGGTTTGCACGACATTCCTCCAGATTTTAGTAATTCGCAAAGCTATACGACCAAAGGGTATTCACTGCCCGAAAGGCGGTGGCTGCGAAAGGTGTATCCCTGCTCCTTTTTAGGTAGAGGAAGTATAACCGGAGGGATTTTAGGGAAATTTGATTTGTTCGATTTTTTTACTGTTCTACGGGACGATTAATTACCGCTGTTAATGAATTACGTCACAAAAATGAATGTTTAAATGGTGTAGTGCGAAGAAAAAATAGCGAAAAATAGTCGTCTGTTTTTCGGTTGTTGCCGCCCCGGCTTGAAGCACAGAATCTTTCCATTCTATAAAGGCAGGGGGTAAAAATGAGCTTCAGTCAGATGCATTATCAGAACACGCCATTGGTGCTGGCTAACGTTTGGGATGTCACCAGCGCTCAGGCGGCACAGACGGCGGGTTATCAGGCGTTGGGCACCTCAAGCGCGGCAATCGCCGATATGCTGGGCTACAAGGATGGAGAAGAAATACCATTTTCTGTACTCCAGGCCCTGGTGGGCCGCATACGTGAGTGCGTCAATTTGCCGCTTTCCGTTGATATGGAAGCCGGGTATGGGGCAGACACCGAAACGGTGGTGCGCCAGGCCATTCAGCTGGCAGCACTGGGCGTCGTCGGCATTAACCTTGAAGACAGCAAAGTTGAGCAGGGAGCGCGTCGTTTGCTGGATGCAAAACAGTTCGCAGCCCGCCTGAGCTCGATAAAGTCAGGATTAGACGCCGCGAAAACACCGCTCTTTATCAATGCCAGAACCGATGGCTTTTTGCTCGGCGAACCGGATGCGCTGAATCAAACGCTCGCCCGCGGCAGGCTATATCAGCAGGCGGGGGCTGACGGCTTCTTTGTGCCCTGCGCGACCTTGCCGGAAGATATTCAGGCGATTGCCAGCGCAGTTGATCTGCCGCTTAATATTATGTGTATGCCGGGTTTGCCCGACTTTAATCAACTGGCGGCGCTTGGGGTGAAACGCATTTCGATGGGGAATTTTGTGCACGCTGCGCTGAACCGTAAGTTACAGCAGCTGTTGCTTAGCCTTCGCCAACAGGGTGCATTTGACGAGATCTTTACCGATGAAAATCCTTGATATCGAGCAGTGTGATGCCTGGTACGAGGCGCTGGTGGCGCGTTCTTCCGAGCATGTTGGCGTTTTTTTTGTGGGTGTGAAAACCACCGGCGTGTTCTGCATTTCCAACTGCCGCGCCCGTAAACCTAAGCGGGGTAACGTTGAGTTTTATAACGACTTCAAATCCGCGCTTCACGCGGGCTTTCGCCCCTGCAAAATTTGCCGCCCCACCGAAAACGCCTTCTCTGCGCCGCCCATAGTCGAGCAGGCCATTGCCCTGTTCAGGGCGAGTAGTGAGAACCGGGTCAGCGATGGCGAGCTGCGGCAGCACAACATCAGTCCCGAGCGTCTCCGCCGCTGGTTTGTGCAACATCACGGGATGACTTTTCAGGCCTGGCAGAGAATGCTGCGAGTGGATATGGCATTGCAGGAGCTCAGGCGAGGGAAAAGCGCGACGGATGCCGCGTTTAACAGCGGCTACGATTCACTGAGTGGGTTTGGCTACACCTGCAAAAAACTCACTGGCGATTCCCCCAGTCGGGCGACAGACATCATCGTTATTCACCGTTTTACCACCCCCATCGGGCCGATGTTTGTGTGTGCCACCGAACAGGGCGTATGCCTGCTGGAGTTTGTTGACCGACGCGCACTGGAGCGGGAATTCGACGATCTGCAGCCGCGGCTCAACGCCCGCATCATCGCCGGGGAAAATAATCATACGCGGCAGACGGAGAAAGAGATCGGGGAATACTTTGCCGGAAAGAGACAACAGTTCACCCTTGCCTTGCATACGCCGGGCAGCGCATTTCAGCAAAAAGTCTGGCAGCAGCTCGATACCGTGCCTTATGGGGAAACGTCCCACTATCAGGCGCTGGCGATAAAAATGGAGAACCCGGATGCCGTGCGCGCGGTGGCCGGAGCCAACGGTGCGAACCGGGTAGCTATCGTCATTCCGTGCCACAGAATCATCGGTAAAAACGGCGCTATGACGGGATACGGTGGTGGCATTGCGCGGAAAAAATGGCTGCTGGAGCATGAGAAAAAATTTGCGCAACGCGGGCCATAAAACGCTCAGAATAAAATTCTCTGCGCAAAATTTGTCTCCTTTCCGTGATGCGGGTAGACTTCTCGGCCTTGCATAAATACGGAGACTTTCTCATGAGCGAAACGGCCACCTGGCAGCCGAGCGCATCCATCCCCAATTTGTTAAAACGCGCCGCCATTATGGCGGAGATTCGGCGCTTCTTCGCCGACCGAGGCGTTCTGGAGGTGGAAACACCCTGCATGAGCCAGGCGACGGTTACCGATATTCATCTGGTGCCGTTTGAAACCCGTTTCGTCGGCCCAGGCCATTCTCAGGGCATGAATTTGTACCTGATGACCAGCCCGGAGTACCACATGAAACGCCTGCTGGCGGCGGGCTGTGGTCCGGTGTTCCAGCTGTGCCGAAGTTTCCGTAATGAAGAGATGGGGCGTCACCACAACCCGGAATTCACCATGCTGGAGTGGTATCGTCCGCACTACGACATGTACCGCCTGATGAATGAGGTGGACGATCTCCTGCAGCAGGTGCTGGAATGCGGTGCAGCAGAAAGTCTGTCTTATCAGCAGGCCTTCCAGCGTCATCTGGATATTGATCCGCTGTCTGCGGACAAAGCGCAGCTGCGTGAAGCGGCGGCGAAGCTCGACCTGAGCAACATCGCCGACACAGAAGAAGACCGGGACACGCTGTTGCAGTTGCTGTTTGCTATGGGCGTAGAGCCGCAGATTGGTAAAGACAAACCGACCTTTGTGTACCACTTCCCGGCAAGCCAGGCTTCTCTGGCGCAGATCAGCACCGAAGATCACCGCGTGGCGGAGCGTTTTGAGGTGTATTTCAAAGGTATCGAACTGGCGAACGGCTTCCATGAGCTGACCGACGCCCGTGAACAGCAGCAGCGTTTCGAGCAGGATAACCGCAAACGCGCAGCGCTTGGCCTGCCGCAGCAGCCGGTGGACATGAACCTGCTGGCGGCGCTGGAAGCCGGCATGCCGGACAGTTCCGGCGTGGCGTTGGGCGTTGATCGCCTGATTATGCTGGCGCTGGGGGCGGAAAGCCTCGCCGAGGTCTTAGCCTTTACGGTGGACCGCGCTTAACGCCCGAAGACTTAACGTTAGAAGAAAATGGCCCCAAAAGGGGCCATTTTCTTAGCCCTTAGTCACGGGCATCTTCAATACTTCATCCGTGGTTTTAATCTCTGCAAACACGTCAGCTACCCCCGCCAGCGCCGCTTCCTGCAGCACTTTATGATCGACAACTTTGTTATCCCAGGTCGCGAGATCACGGTAAGCGCCCCATACTGAACGTGGCGTAAGGATTATTTTACAGAGGAGAGATTCCAGGGCAGCAGTTCATGTACCCGGTTTGAAGGCCTGTCGTT
>NZ_FXAS01000069.1:0-8604 GCF_900177785.1 Cedecea sp. NFIX57
AACGACAGGCCTTCAAACCGGGTACATGAACTGCTGCCCTGGAATCTCTCCTCTGTAAAATAATCCTTACGCCACGTTCAGTATGGGGCGCTTACACTATGGCCGTAGCAAAATTCAAATCCATGGCAGGACTGCCGCGGGTCCGATGGAGTGTGCTTATGTGGCTTATGAAGACATTACTAACATCGCGGTGTATTAATCAACGGGGAGCAGGTCAGAGGAATGAAGAGCGGTGCTAATGGTTACAAACGGGTATTGCTAAGGTCAATATGGGGATTGCATTCACTGGCCTGTTTATTTGTGAACGCTTATTATGGGTGGCCAACTAACATCAGGCAGGTTGCTATGATGTTACCCGGCACAAGAAGCGTATAACCCTGCGTTTTGATTTCAAACATTGGGAGCATGGTTATTCTGTAAGAATGTGCCACACTTCCAGTTATCGTCCAGTCGCGTTGCTAACCCGAATGAAAAATTTTCGCTCACACCACCTATACCGCATTGCCCTGTCGGTTCTTGTACTTATCTTCTGCTTGGCTGGGGCAACGATTTTCCTCTATGCACAAACTGCTCATTGGGTAAGAAGTCAGCAGAATGACAACATGGACCGCGCACAGCATCAGCTTGATTCTCTTTTAACGCATGTCGATCAGTCGGTGCAATCCATGCGGGCGTTGGTTGGTGCGGCCTGCACACCGCAAACGATAACTGAGCTGCGTCGTTACCTGGCTATCACACCTAATGTGGGGAACATTGAGCTGGCGAAGTCGGGGGCAGTCTATTGTTCCTCTTTGCTCGGCGCGGTACCTCCCGACACAGAAAAGCGGGAAGAGAAGCGTCTCTACCTGAGTGACACGACCATGTCCTTGCCGGGGCACCCCTTTGTCGTGTTTCATGTACATGAGGGCGCGGAGGGTCTTTATACCAGCACGGATGGTTATTATATTCGCAATATTCTGGAGTCGGCCTCTGAGCTTTCACCTGTGGTGTTGTTGACCGAACAGGGGTGGATGGCACAGGACGGGATCATTCATTCTTCATTGTTTCCCCATCAGCAAAACATACAGCTCCACTCTGCGGCTTACGGTTATCGGCTTTATTCAAACATCAGTACCACGGATATCATTGCGGTCTCTCTGAGGAACAGCCGGATTACAATGATGATCCTTGCCGGGTTGTGTGTGGCCATTGCTATCGCCAGCTATATCTGGTCTGGCCGGCCACGGACGCCTGAAAAATTATTGGCCATTGCGATGAAGAATCATGAACTGCACCCTTATTATCAGCCTATTGTAAAGGGCGAGCCGCCGGTGCCTGTCGGATGTGAAGTGCTGGTTCGCTGGCTGCACAAAAGCAATCTCATTCCTCCGGATCAGTTCATTCCACTGGCCGAAGAAACCGGGCTCATCATTCCGCTTACGCGACAGCTCATCAAAGATATCACTAACGAATTTGTAATGTCATATGAGCCGGTTGACCCGTTTTATATCAGCGTTAACATGAGCGCACGTCATCTGCAGTCTGAGGAGCTGGAAGCGGATCTGGAGTATTTCCTTATGCGGGCTGGCAGCAATATCCGTCTGGTTCTGGAGATAACCGAGCGTGAAATTATCACCGGTGATGACCGGGTCAGGATCCGAATCGAACGACTCAAAGCCAGAGGTGTCAAGTTTGCTCTGGATGATTTTGGGACTGGATATTCGACGCTGGAGACTCTGCACCACACTCCCGTTGAATTGATTAAGATTGATCGGCTCTTCACGTCTGGCATAGGGCGCAATGATTTATGCGAGGCTATCATAGGTAATGTTGTGGATCTGGCGAAGCGGATCGGTGCCAGCCTTATTGCTGAGGGGGTGGAAACGGAGGAGCAAATCACCTTTCTCAGGCAGCAGGGAGAGATGGCATACCAGGGCTATCTTTTTTCAAAACCTCTTCCTGGAGAGAGCTTCAAAAAATGGCTGGCTCAGATGTCGCCCCGGGAAAATGGCACTGGGGAACGCTGACGCCGCTTGTGTCATCCCCGTTATCTCTGTGTTGGTTCAAGTGACAGAGGGTTTAGATGTTTGGTGGCAGGGTCAAACTGTGTTCAGCCGGAGGAAGTGAGATATTCCCGGGTATCTCTGAGATAAGACGTTTTATTGTTCAGACTACACATTACGGGGACTACAAGTAGCGGATCGTGCGGGACCGCCAGCAGGTGCGGTGTCGGGGGCATTTTTTGTTTTCGCACGGGCCAGTGCCAGGCCGGGCTGGTGTTTGCGGAAATTTCAATGAAGCGAGAGTATTTTCCATTTGCCTGGTGAATCGTGTGGGGTAATACTCTTCCCAAATTGGGCGGCAACGTACATTGTTTTGTCGTTATAACGTATTGTTAGCGCAGATGGACAGAGCGTTGCCCTTGACGAAATCTTTTACGCCGACTTAGCTCAGTAGGTAGAGCAACTGACTTGTAATCAGTAGGTCACCAGTTCGATTCCGGTAGTCGCACCAGAATGCGGCCATCGTATAATGGCTATTACCTCAGCCTTCCAAGCTGATGATGTGGGTTCGATTCCCACTGGCCGCTCCAGCACAGCGTTTTGCCTGTGGGAATGAGGGGAACCGGTCCAGCCGGCAGTATATGTCCGCCTGCCAGTGATTTTTCGCATACATCGCTATTACGAAGCCCGAACATTTCTATGATACTTTACTCGCAGCCATGAGTATGTCTTCCGGTTTTCTATTTTTCGTGCGGGTTTATGATTCAGAAGACCCATACCTCAATCTGTTGTCTATTGAATATATCGCGCTGGCCTTTTTAGCTTAAGAGGCCATATTGCTGGATTATATCTAGGGCTCATTAGCTGTGAATGATGGGAAGAAAACGAATATGTCATCGATTCGAATCATCGTTCGTTGACATAAAAAATCATTATGCTGATGATGTTAACTGTAATAAATTGCCCGCGTATGAAAGAAAATTCTTAATTTTATGAAGGTTGTGCGATTAGCAATAGCCTGAAAAAAGCGGCAACCATAAACTTTTCTTTTTAAGTCACAGAGAGAACTTTTATGGCAGGGAATCGTTATTTCCCCTCAATGCGAAAAAGTGCCGGGTCACTTAGCCGATATATCTTCAGTCTTCAATCGGCTGTTGCAACATTTATTGCTGACTATCTTGATTATGTAGCCTGTTCGTTTCTTTGTGAGGATCGATATCCTGAACAGGATATCGATGGTGAGTCTATTCATATTGGCCAGATGTCAGCCGGACGTATTAAATGGGACGTATGCTACCTTAGCCTCCGGATCAATGACGCGACGAAAATGGATTTTTTCATTCGGGCAGACTACTCCGTTAGTACGAAAAAGGCGTTGCCGAAACTTCACCAACAGATATTCTGGTGCACTATCTGGGCAGCAGGAGACCATCTGGCATTTGAACTGGCAGAGCTCGATGGTTCTCTGATCCAATGTTTCTGGTTAGACAGAAAGGTTGTTCAGGGCACTTTTCGGCCTGTTGTTGATGAAATTAGGAGATATATTCATGCCGGACAGAGAAGGACCGAGTTACAAAAGGCAGAGGTACACCCGTGAAGCGTTTGAAAGGCAGACGGTTTTGTATGCGGCGAGGCAAGGAATGGAATCGTACACCGGAGAGTAAACCGGCGAAAAGGGTAAATGAAGAAAAATGTGGACGTGATGCTGAAGTTTGTAATACGCCAGGCCGGATAGTCTGAGCGTCTGAGGCGTCACGGCATTCTGTTCTCAGGGAGAACATCTTGTTGATTTACGTACTGACACAGATCGTAACGATGATTCTCATTGGGCCAAAAATTACACAGTGGCCAGAAAAATGAGGGACAGCATAATGGAGGCCTTGTCCCGGCAGGGCCGGGTAGCGATCAGGTGATAAATTTTTATAATTTAGTAGACTGTATTGATAGCATTTAAAGGAAATTTCCAATGACTTCTCTTCCTGCGCAAGGGCAAGGTGTGTGGAGCATTTTTTACGTTCAATGGATTGTCATTTTTTATAATAAAGGATCTATAGTGTTTGATTTTTTTAATCATTTTGGTAAGTATGCATTATGCAGTAGTATTGATCAGCCTTCTGTTGAAGGCCTCGCAATATTATTTTTTGATTTACATCGTGCAGAATATGGTGTGTTTATTCTTTAGGTATTTCATGCGCTGGTTCGCGCTGTCTCTATTTCCCCAGTCGCATAAATATCTAAGATGCGTGTATTCTCTGGCTAATATCATTTTTTTGGGGGGGGGTATGCGGGAGACAATGCTTAGAGTAAACTTAATATAGAAAGTTCCGATTTTTTAATTATTCGGCTTTTATTTCGATATGTCTGGGGCTTCAGTTTTTTGTCAACCAAGGTACCAACACTCTGGTCTTTTAAAAAAGGAGGTGACTGTGAGCGAGTCTTTTCATGTAAACCGATACAGGAAAAAAAGAAGCCAGTCCAGTGAATATAAACTTTTACTTCAGTCTGCGGCTGCAATGCTGGTTTCTGATTATACCATGGACGAATTTTTGCCGGGAAGACCACCCACCCGGCGGCGCGGCAGGCAGGAATATACGAGCGAGTTCTCTACTATTCAGATAGGCGAGGAAGTTAAACAGGATATTATCTGGGGAATAGGATATATCGGTCTAAAGATGGACAATGAAATGAAGCTCAATTTTTGTATCAATGCAAAAATGCTGGTTGATCATGCATGCCATTCAACTGAAAACATTTCTAAAGTATTCAGGTGTTCTATTTGGGTATCTGTGGATATATTACGTGTGAGGCTCGCCGACCAGAACGGAGATTTGCTCAAGAACTTTTGGTTCGATGAGGAGATTACTCAGGGTGTTTTTCAACCGGTGGTGAAGGAAATTAAGAAGTGTCTTCAACATCAACGGCACAGAATGAGGACGTTCACCAGCCAAAGGCCTTAAGACACGTTGATATCCTCCTCGTCCCTGAGGGCGGGGATTTCTGCGGTGTGCAACCAAAGCCTGGCTATGAGGTTCCTCACGGCATGTCCTGCAGCTAAAATGCTACCTGCACCGTTAATACCGATATTCCCGGTATGTCTACCTGTCTGCTATCCCCGGTTTACTTTGCGCCAGGTGCTTTTCTTTCGCTTTACTATCGCAGTAGACGTATATCTAGATTATGGCGTATGTCATACCCGCACAGCCCCAGTATTGCATGGTTTCAGCCAGTATAGTGCTGACATTTCACCCGGCTGCTTGCCGTGTTTATCGTCGATATTGGCATGTTGCTTACCTTTAAGCTCCCCAAAGACAATCATGGTGTAGTTTCTGCAGATTTCACTGGCAACATTATGCGGATTATCGCGTCGAATACTGGCAATGAGGGAGCGCTACCGCTGAATTTTCTATTTTTGTCAGCCGGCACCGGCTTAATGTCGCGCATTGCCCGCGTGTGCCGGGCTGTCGACGGGATGATATTCCGTGCTATCGGACAGCATTGTACATTTCGTAAAACCTGCATCCAGACAGACAATTATCGCTGCAGGGGGAGGCGCATTTTATGACCTTTTTACGTTTCCGTGCAGAGGGCATATCGTTTTGAATTATCGTTGATAAAGCATGAAATTATTACGTTTGATTGCGATCGACTGCAAGGTGATACTCTTCGTGGGCAAGCAGGTGCCAACCACTTTATTTTCATACGACAAGTGAAGAGATGAAAACGTTCATTAAATCAATACACTGGGTACCTATCCGGTTGATAATGAGTGTTTTGTACCTGCCGGCCCGCCCAGTGATTATTTATGTACTGCTTGTGTGTGGAAACAGCACGTTGTTTTTCTTAGTAAGAGCGGAGTCGGAATAGTGCACCAGGCAAGTGTAAATCTGCTTTTGTCAGGGACAGATCTACTGGCGATAGTTCGACGCGAAGGACTAAAAAGACACGCTGCCAGCGGGGAGCCAGACCTGCGCCTTTATGACCACGTATAATGATGATTATCGCATATTCCATCCGTTAGATGGCACTGATGATGCAGGTTGAATACCTGCTGGCTATTTAATGAAGGTTTTTCATTTCATCCAGAAGGGCGCGTAGCTGGAAAGCGTACTTTGGCCTCAAAACATTTTGTGTGGACAGCTTAAAATGTGAGGTTAGTGTTCAGCCAAATACGTGATGCAAATTATAATTCATTGATATGGTCACGGACAATTATCGAAATGATATTCATGATTTGATGTGTCCTGTACGATTTTTCGCCAGGTCAGCGCTCCCTCGTTCTATGTACAACTTATGCCTGCGATCGGAACCTGGAGTTTTTTCTTTATAGTGAACACGAATTATCTCGCGGTATTGTCGTCTTTTCTTCGTGAGGTGTAGGCTTATTTTGTCGGAGTGAATCGCCCTGTGTGGCGGAGCGAAATGGTTGTTTTTCGTATCAGAACATGCGAAACATGGGTGACCAGGGAGGCACCCGGCACTGCAGTGACCTTACGAAATGAGTGGTCTGTCAAAATCCAAAAATTTACTTCGGTGAGCTTTATGTTTTGGTTATTCCGTTGATGCAGTGGGCAAGAGTATTCATCCCATGACGGGTATGTGCAGACAAACCATGGCGCCAGCAGAGCTGGTTATCAACGTAGTCGCGGTTGGCAGGAAAAACAGCACGTCTTTCGGGTTGACGTCTGGCGGAGAGCCGGACCTGCCAGCAGCCGTTCAAGCTGGCAGATGTGTTTTCAGAATGTGGCTTGCAGTACGCCCGATGACTTAGAAGACGGGTCCTTCATCGTGTCGAAGAATTCTTATCTGGAACGATGCACGGGTATTGATAGGGTATGAGCTGAGCACTTACCAGCAAATGCCCGATTCAGGCTACAAGCCCAAAGGTTGTCTCAGGCACTTTGTTTCATGCAAAATTCTGCCCGTTGTTTGCTCCACTGCTGATTGAGTTTATGACATGATACACGGTAAGCGTTTTCCCAGGCCCTGTTAGCCTGAAGATAATCCCCCGCCTGTTCGAGGCGAATCGCTTTTCGTGCTTCGGGATAATAAGCCAGACTGTCACGAAGCTGATGTTGGGTCTGTGTTTCACCAGAGACTGTTGCGGGCGGCCAGAGTTCAGACACGACAATTTCCTCTTCTTTGTATGTAATGTGCATTAATAAGATGAATCCTATAGGGCTTGCTCTCCTTTGATGTATGATATATTGCCATTTTTCTTATGCATGATAAGAAAAATAGATTCATCATATGATGAATTTCTGGGTCGCTACGGATATTCATAGATACTTATGAGCCGTTGATAATATTGATTTTCATATTCCGTCGGTGGCATCTGATCGCTCGAACCATGCCGGCCCTTACTGTATAAAACATTTCGATGTAATCAAAAACATCGCTGCGGGCTTGTTTCCGCGTACCGTAGATTTTTTCTTTGTTCGTGTTGCGCTTGATTAGCTGCCAGACCCGATTAATCCTGCATTGTTGCCCGCTATCTCACAGGCCAAGATGGATCTTGCTATAGCCATAAACGCAACCGGACTCCAACCAGAACTGTTTGATTTGTCCTGTCAGCCTGAGATCCGCCTGATGCTTTGGTGAATACGGCTGTTGAAGCCGGGTATAAAACCCACCCGGATAAACATTTAGCGCCCGGCAGAGTAGACGAGCAGGTCAACAACAGGAGTTGTCACGGATAAAGGCGTACCTCAGTCGCACATCTTTGCGAAGTACGCCACGGATTTTTGATATGTCCCGCTCGTCAGTAACCTGCTTTAGCTCCTTCTGGAATCGGCAGATCCCGGCCTGAGCATCAGACTACGCATGTTTACCTTTTAAATGACTCTGGGATGTCTGTTAAACCCGTGGCGATTCAGTTGTTTCAACGGGGACTGGTGAGTAGTTGAAAAAAGTCGAGCGTAGCGTGAACGTTTCCTGGCAACTGAGGTTGAGACGATGCAATGGGAGAGCGGATATCACTGGTTGTCACTTATGATATCTGCTGATGCTCGACATCTTCAGCACTGATGCAGATCATAATCTGATGGCATTAAAAATGCGGGAAAGCAAAAACTGAGCTGGCCGTATAAGGACTTAAATATCGTGAGTTTTGTTCTGGAGGATCTCACGTCAGGGTTTTCAGAAGCACTCAGTGATGAGCAGATAAATCGCTTTCCCCCTTAACTCTTTTCAGAGGGGCAGGGGTAAGCTCACTAAAAACCAGGCTGAAGCCATGAGCACTGTGGAACTTAGGGTTCGCCTGCTTTTGCGCCGTGATCGAATCAGGTATACATGATCTGATGGTGATATTATCCGACTGCATCTTCAAAATTTCTCCAGAAGGGAAGGTTAAAGAAAGTTTTGAATCCCCCTTGAAAAGCACGAGCGTGTTGTCTGCATTGACGCTCTGTTCATCTCCGGATACTTCTATTTTCACTGTAGTGGGAACTTCAACCTGAGCGATGGTTTTTCCGTGGCTGATCGCAGAGATGATTTTAGGACAATTTTGTGCGGATACCCCCCCGCTTAAGAGTAAGCGTCAACTCAATGCCGTCTGGCAGAATCTGAAATTCCTGAGAGTATAGTGGACACTAAATATGGTGGACGCTATCCATGAAATCACTGA
>NZ_FXAS01000070.1:0-8121 GCF_900177785.1 Cedecea sp. NFIX57
ATGTAGAGCGGAAAACGTTTTTGCACTTTTTTCTAAAATATTTTGCACTCACACAAGCTTAAAATGGAGTGCAAAATATTTTTAAAATTCGATGCATTTTTAATCGCGTGATAAGCTATCTCCCCTCATTAAAAAATCTTCGTTTTAAAACGTTCTGCATAAATAATTTCTTTATCCGAAAAAAATTATCTCACCTTTATAAGGTGCCGGGCATTTACCCCTGCCCGGCGTGGGGTTTTAGTGGTAAAGTTTTTTCGCCCTAATTCTTGCAACGGATACGGGCGAAAAAAATCACAACCACCACTAAGGATATATCCACATGGATATCAAATATGATGAAGAAACAGGTCTGACTACCGCAATTATGATCCAAGATACTTCTGGCGCTGTCCCATGCCATATGCTGCATAAACACATCCCAGATGATAACGATCATGATGACGAGGACCGAAACAACGAGGAGTAACTAAGCAATGTCCGGACAACCAACCAGGAACGAGATCTACTTTCGCATTTGGTATAGCTACTGGCTCGAGGTAATGACGGAGACGTTCAATCGCCGCCTTGATAACTCGATACATGCTCTTTTGCTCACCCTTGGCGCACTGGTTTCGGTTACACACCAGCCTGGTTGGGTGTTCGGCATTATTATTGCCGCCCTGAGCGCATGCCAGGTCGCCTGGCAATATGGCAAGCAAGGAGAGGCTGCACGACAGCAGGCCCGTCGTTATGTAAAACTTATCGGACAAATGCATAGTCTGAGTCCCCAGGAAATTTTAGATCACCTCGATGTCATAGAAGAGTTTGACAGCACAGCCCAGTCGTCACTCTTTAATTCCGCTCGAAACCGTACCTTTATTTCGCTTAATATGCGCCACCGCGAAAAACTTACCTTGTGGGAGAAGTTCATTTCCAGTATTGCTGGCGGCATCCCGCGTTAGAAGCCATTTAGCCGGGAGAATTATTTTCCGGCTAATAATTAGTGATAATCAGCTCAGATACTTGGTTTTTATTTTGCGAACCCACGGTATAGTTTGTCCTGGCCGTGCTGATGTTCAGCCCACTGAAGACGTCTCTCATTGTCGGGTGGTCATTTACCGAAATTATCACTTTCCCTTTCATGTCCGGGCTCTGGGCCAGTTCAGCCATCAGTTGATACTGCTCAATGCCGAAGGGAACGCCATAGCCCGTTGTGTTCCAGTAAGGCGGATCAAGGTAAAATAGCGTTTCCGGCCTGTCGTAGCGTTTCATACACTTCAGCCAGTCGAGATGCTCAATAGTGACCTGCTGAAGACGCTCCCACGCCCCGGATAACGTTTCTTCGATTCTGAGAATATTCAGCGGTGCCGGTCGTGTGACCCGGACCCCAAACGTCCTGCCGTGGGCTTTTGCACCAAAGGACAACTTCTGCAGGTAGTAAAATCTCGCCGCGCGTTGAATATCTGTCAGCGTGACGGAGGGTGTGAGATTCAGCCACTCAAATATCTGACGGCTGGTTAATGCCCATTTAAACTGCCGGATAAATTCTTCCAGGTGGTACTGGATAACGCGATACAGATTCACCACCTCCCCGTCGATATCGTTCAGCACCTCAACATCTGAGCGTTCCTTCATGAAGAAAAGTGCCGCACCCCCGCAAAAAGGCTCCACATAGCAGGTATGCGCCGGGAACAGCGGCAGCAACACTTTAGCCAGCTTGCGTTTGCCGCCCATCCAGGGAATAACCGGACTCGCCATGTCTGATTCCTCTGTTGAGAAATGTCAGCAGCGTTTCGCTGCTGACAGAGTTTTATATAAAAAGTTTCAGCTGCCTGTATTTCCGGGCTGACTGGCAGCGGCTTTTGTTGCGGCTGCATCATCAATTTTCTTGCGAATATAATTGCGAATAACCTTATACCCTCCAGAAATGAGATACAGTGAGCAAACAGTGGTGCAGAAATAAAGCAGGACAATCTGAACGAGAGACATAATAACCTCGGTTGTATTTACGACATGTATTGAAAATGTGCAGGCTAAAATTAATAGCGATGCAATATAAAAATCATGCAGGTCCATCAGCAGGCAAGTGTAAAAGTTAGCGGGATTGCATCTTCCATGAGAGCCATTTCCCTTTCACAAATGAGTCAAAGCCCATCTGCCCGACCTCGTATCCAAAAGTCAGTGCTCCGACACCATCCCCTTTGGGGTTTCTCAGCACCAAAATATAGGCGGGCGACTCTGGTGCATTTTGCATAGCATCGAGGTAGTAGAAGCCCGAAGCCGCGGTGCGTAACCATGTGTGGAAATCCCCTCCCTGGGCGGCCATAGGAATCCCCAGACCAAAACTCCCCATTTTCAGTAACATTTCCGGTGAGACATCTGTCGGCGTGGGCTGCACATCATGCACGGCACCGGTTTTAAGGCCCAGATTCACTCTGGCTGCGGTTTGCGCAGGCACGCCAGCCGCCGTTATCTCCGACAGGTTATTCCCTTTTTGCAGCGCACCTGTAATGCGGGCGTCATCGCCTGCAGCCACAGTGTCTTTGGTGATGCCCACACCCAGAACGGCAGCGCCTTTAAGCTCCAGGCTGGTTCTGGCTGCTGCTTTGTCCTTTACGTCGGCAAGATTTTTATCGGAATGCAAAAGGTTATCCAGCCGCGTGTCATTCGTCGTCAGAAAGACTTTTTTCAGCGCCGTCAGAAACTGGTCGTTGGTTGCCTCATCCGCTTTGATACCGCCTGCGGCCAGTATGGTCAGGATTTCACGCTGCGTGCTGAGCAGCGCCGCCTGGTTATCATTGGCGTATTTCGGCGTGACGATGGTGGCCAGCTCGCCGGTTTGCGTGTTTTTCCCGTGAAATAAGCCGTCCGGCGTAGCGATAGGGTCAATTAACGGTTTCACTTAAACTTCTCCTGAATACTTGAACACACATTCGGTGTGAGCAGGCTTGAGACGGCGGAACATTTCTTCCAGTTTCGGGTCACCAGACTCCTCCAGCCGGTCGCCGACAGAGGATTCTCCGACGCGGAAGTAGTAATTTTTTTCCGGTGTCCCCTGAACGTTCACTAGCCAGCGCCACATTGGCGTATCAGGCTCATCAATGGTGATGGTATAGCCCATGGCAGCCGCCAGGCTGATGAAGTAGGCCCGGCTGAGGCCGCCCGTCTCGGCCAGGGCAGCCATGACCTTGTCGCGTCGCTGCTGCAGCGTGTCACCACCGCCCGGTATCAGGGCATAAACACGCTCCCAGTCCGGCAGCGTGTTGGTGGCCGTCAGCGGATCGATGGCGCTCAGCAGGTCAGAAACGCACTGCTCCGCCAGCGTCAGTAACCGGGCATCCGCCCGGAGTTCTGCTCTCAGGCGTTCGCCGTTCGGGTTGTACGAGACCGGGGGCAGCAGCAGGGCCAGCAGGTTGACGTAATCGTTACGGGTCATGATGTCTGCCCCTCAGCCTGCAGTGGCGTGATGGTGATTTTCCCCGGCCGGACCCATTCCACTACAGTGGCACTGACCACCGGCAGCAGGTTTGCGGTCGGGGTGCTGATACGGTAGTCCAGCACCCCCTCGGTGTCCGATATCAGGGCACCAATCTGGGTCACAATCGCTTCCTGCCCCGGAATCAGCGCCGCAAACCACGTCTGAAGGCTGTCAGTAATCGCCGTTGTCACTGCCGCCATCGTCGTTTTATCGCTGATGCCGACGGCGACGGTCACATCCAGCGCTTTCTCGGTGGGGGCCAGAGCTTTGAAGTCCTTCGCCGTCACGGGCCTTACTGTGTCGATATAGTGCTGTACGGCGTCCAGGGTGACCTGTGATGGCAGCCCGTGGGCGGCGGTAATCACCACATCCACTGTGCCGAGCCCCCGGCGCAGGGGAAACACCCAGGCCCCGCTGACGCCTTCCACCGACATGGCCCACACTTTATAGTCGTGGGCATTCCCGCCTGCGGCGGGCTGACGCATGACGTCCAGCAGGCGGGCCAGCAGTTCGCCGTCAGTCTCTGTATCGGTGCCGCCCGTCATGACCCCGGCGGTCACGGTGCTGTCCAGGCCCGCCGGAGCAGAGACCAGCGTCGCTGCGATACCAGCGGGCAGATTGCCCCCGGTGCCTGGCAGGGTGGCTTTGGCGCTGACCGTGGCATGCCCGCTGGCATCCAGCACACCGGCTGTGGTGGTCTGGTACAGCGTACTGTTGCCCTTCACCCGGAAGGCAAGGCCAGTGGCAAACGCGGTTTTTGGCGTGCCGGTCAGGGTAACGTTGCCCGCTGCAGCTGCGGCCGCCTTCTTCGTCAGGCCACGCAGGCGGGCATGCATTCCCAGCCAGTCGCTGTCGGCCGTATCCGGGAACGCCTGGCGCAGGACCCAGCCCGTATACTGATACAGGCCCTGAACCACAGAGGACGTGGCGTTCGCGCGGACAAAGTTGTCGCTGTCCGGGCTGGTATCGGCATCCGGGAGCTGGTTGGTCAGCTCATCCAGCCAGTTCTTCACGAGGTCTGCATGGGCGGGGATCGAAACAGGCATTATCAGCTCACTTGTACCGGGTGCTGAAAGGTCGCGGTTTTACCGTCGGCCTGCTGCACCCGAATGGTTAAATCAATCCAGCCGGGGCGTTTACGCACGGCCGTGACGTTAACAGACTGCGCCCGCCCGTCGGTCACCAGTGGCTCCAGCGCCTGCCAGGCGTACTGCTCTGCCAGGGCGCGGGTCTCCTCCGTGTCCTTACGCGGCAGCAGGTGCAGGCGTGAGCCTAACAGCGGTGCAAACAGCCAGCCGCCGAGTGGCGTTTTAAGGCGCAGTAGCACGGCATTCTCAAGCCGGGTAGTCCGGGTGCCAGTGTAGTCGCCGGTATAGGGGTTGAGCATTCTGTCCATGCGGCCAGAATATCGCGCGCGCGTGAGGCGCACATGTTGCGGGGGCGAAGCGGGTAACTCAGGGGAATGCGGGGAGAACACAGAAGAAACAAGCCTGCCTGCGATATGGCTCAGGGCGTGCCACCCCGGCTTTCGCCGGGGCTGGCGGATATCAGTTGTGTGGTGGCCCGGAGTCGCCATCCGGCGTGTTGTGTTTGTGGGTGCCGATTTCGACGCCGTTAATTTTGACGCTACCGGAGGTGATGGTGCCGCTGGCATGGTTGATGCTGCCTGTAATCGTGGCGGTTGAGCCCTGGCCATTGTCCCCGCTGATGGCCATGCCGCCCTGACCTGTCAGCAGGCCTTGCACGGTGACCTTCTGGGTGGCAGTCATCTGTGGGGTTTCCACCGTCACGCTCTCTGCGGCATCAATTAAGGCCTTTTTACATTTCACACGCCACTCATCGCAGGTGGTCTCGATGATTTTGCCTCGCTTCAGGATGACGGAGGCCCCTTCATCGGTGTAAATGGCCACTTCACCAGGCTGCAGGGCCTGAATGCGATACTGGCTGTGCTCGGTGGCAATCACGATACCGTGGCTGGTATCGCCCCCCAGTGGAAGCACAATGGCCATCGCCCCCTCGGGCGGGACGGTGGTGAGGCCGTAGTGCTGAAACAGCTCCACGTCCTGAAGGGTTTCCGGGGCCAGTCCTTCGAGCTGGGTGGTCTGCACGCCACCCGCCGTGGTGATGCGCGTGAGTTTTGCCCGGAACGGACGGCGGATAGCGCCCAGGGCTGTCGCGATGCGACGGTTCATAAGGGCGATGATATCCATCAGTGTATCTCCTGCCAGGTATTCCACAGTAGGGGCTTGCCTTTGCCCTTGTGTTTGCGGCGCGAGCGCGGGAACGCATCCGGCACCCACACCCCGTCCTCTTTCAGGGTGAGCGTGGTAATAAGCGGCTGGCCCCGACCGCCGCTGATGCGGCGCGACATCATAAAGAACGTCCCGTCGATGCCATACAGGTCACTCTGAATATTCACCCGCTGGCCCGGCGTCCACGGGATACCGGCCGGGCTACGCAGGCCGCGCACCTCGACGGTGAGCGTCAGCGCCTTCAGGCGGGAATCCGAGAGCAGTTTTTTCGCGCGGGCGGTGGCCATGTCGTCAGTGTCGGTGTCGCACATCGTCTGAATCAGCGGCCGGTACAGCGTAAAGCCGCTGTCGGTGGCGGTGCCCTTGCGGTTATGCACCCCGTCATGCTCCCGGCTCCCGTGCCCCTGTGACAGGACGGTGACCTCCGAGTAACGCCCGGCGATACTGCGCTGCCGGGTCAGGCTGAGAATATTGCTCCGGCCATCCCGATTCAGCACCAGGGTGGCCACAGGCGGGGCGCTGTAATCCGGCCCCCCGATAATAAAGGTGCCATCGGGGGCCACCCACGTCCACAGCCCGTTGACCTCGGCGACTTTCTGGAGCGCTTCCCAGGCAGTTTCGCCTGGTTCAACGTTAAATTTTTTCGGGGCAACCGATTTATCCGCGTGGATGGCCACCTGGCTGATGCCGAACGGATGCACAATGCGGGTGATAACTTCCTGCAGCGTCATGTTCTGCGCCGTAAAGACCGGGGCGGAACAGTCCACCAGGGCCCCGGCATTGTCCCGCCCGGCAATCGACAGCTCATGGCGGCCCCGGCGCAGCCCCTCGGTGATATCGTCAATCAGGCCGGTCATCAGCACATCGCGCCCGGCGCTGAGCACCACCCGCGCACCGGGTTGTACTTCTGCAGGCAGCGTGGCGGTTTCAATCCCGACGTCGAGCTCCCAGGCGCCCGCCGGGGTCAGAAACGACGCATCCACGGTGAAGCGCATCCAGTCGTGATGGGACACGCCGCCGACGGTCAGCGTCAGGCGCTCGTCGCGGCGGTCAGGCGAATTATCGGGCCCACGCATAGAGTGTCATTCCAGGCTGAAGGTCGCCGGGATTGCCCAGCGACGGGTTAAGGCGCAGCAGCTCCTGCGCACGCTCAGGGTCGCCGTACCAGTCGAAGGCCAGCAGATGCAGGTTCGCCCGGCGGGTGACGGGCCGGGTAATCAGCGGCGGGCGCTGCTGAATCAGCCCCATGGCCTGCGCCTGAAGCGTCCAGGCGGTACGCTGCAGGTCGCTGATAATCGCGCTGTGGGTGCGGGTGTCTGCGGTGAACCCGGCCAGCGCCGCCGTGGTGATATCCTGCTGCATGGCGGCCCGCGTTTCTCTGAGCGCGGTCATTACCGGGCGGCGGACGTCGTTCACGATGGCCTCAATCCAGGTACTGGTGAGCGCCGGGGCGGCCACTTCGTTCTGCATAATAGTGGTGGCCACGGCCGCCAGTTCACTGACCGTGACCAGCCGGGCCGTGCGGGTCAGCAGTTGCGTATCGCTGGCCCGGACCGCCGTCACCTGGCTCAGCGGCAGGGCAAAAGGTCTGGTGATGGTGGTGACGCTCCGGGCGTTAATCCACGCCGTCGGCAGCGACAGCACTTTCCCGGCGAGGTGCGTGGCCTGCTGCCAGTCCGACTTCACGCTCTCCCCGGTGAGGTTCAGCGTATCGCTGAAGGTGCCCAGCATGCCTTTAAGGTCACTGATAAGCGCCGACGGCGTATCCAGCAGATTGCTGACGCTGGCCACCGCCCCCTGAATCTCCCCCCGGACCTCACCCAGCAGGTATTCGCCCTGGGCAATAATGGTGTTGATGCGCTCCACGCCGTTCTCGAGCTTACGGATATCTTTCATGGCCGTGCTGAAGGCAGAGGCGGCGCTGTCGAGCAGATGATTGCCGGTGGAGAAGATGCTCTCCGGGGCCTGATTCGCAGACGCCGTGGCGAACAGGGCCTGCTCGGTTCCAGCCTCGGTAAAGACCAGCTCCACGGTGACCGCGTTGAGGGGCTCCACCTGTTTTTCGACCCCGGCTGACATAAACCGGGCGTGTGGAATAGAGCCGTACACCGGGTGAACCAGTTCGCCGGTGTCTGCGGATTTAAACGTGGTTAAAAGCGCCTTTAACTGCTGTTTCCAGTCATGGCCAAACAGAAAGGCCGTCAGCTTGAAGGAAACCGGGCGCAGGCCGTGGTCCTCAATCGTCGCCCCGTCCTGATACGGATACGCGTAGCTGACGGTATCGCGGGCCAGCGCGTCACTGGTTGACAGACATTCGAAGGGTACGCCCCGGAATGACGCGGGCAGCAGCTCATCAATACCGGCCAGCGCCGCCAGCTGGGAAAGCATATCGGTCATGAGCCATACCTCCGG
>NZ_FXAS01000072.1:0-2003 GCF_900177785.1 Cedecea sp. NFIX57
CGTGGTACTTTCCGCCGGAATACGCGTTCACGCAAAACCAGAATCAGCGTTCACGTTCCGCCAGAATGACCGTTCACGCCAGGCCAGAATACGCACCAGTCTGTTCCACAGGCGCAGCGTTGCCTTTTCCCTTACTTCTGAAATCAGTCGGGTCAGCGTGGTGGCCCCGGGGAGAATAATTCTGTGCTGCATCAGCCACCCTGTCGCCAGGTCGAAAAGCAGGCCGGGACGTTCGTTACTTATCCAGCTCCGGGTATATAAAAGACGGGTAAGACGAAAAGTCCAGGGCCAGGCAAATTCGCGATAATCATAATGCTGACGTATCAGCGCGGCATGCTCGCGACGGGTATTTTCTCTCTGGCCATATTCTGCCAGCACGGTGATATCATGAATGGCGAGCTATCTGGCGATAAAATGCCGGACGCCGGAAGGAATATGATTCATATCGGTGAGAAAGGTGCCCAGAAAACGCACGCACCCTATTTGCAGGGCAATTCCCAGACGATTGTGATCGCCTCTGCTTTTTCCGATAAATTCCTTGTCTGCCTCATCAAGATGAAAATAGCGAGCCAGTTGAAGCTCATCCGGTTCACCGGTGAACCGGCCATAGCTTTCAGTCTGTTCAGTGGTCAGAAAATCGACGGGCATATCGGCCTTCCTGCCTGGCGGGCATTTATTAACAATTTCGCAACCGTCCGAAATATTATTAATTATCAGACACATGAAAACAGTGTCGTTTTTATGTCTATTAAATCGATTTTTTGTTATAACAGACACTAGCTGTCCGATATTTGATTTAGGATACATTTTTATGCGACTTTTTGGTTACGCACGGGTATCAACCAGCCAGCAATCTCTCGATATTCAGATTAAAGCTCTCAAAGAGGCAGGGGTTAAAGCCAGCCGCATCTTTACCGACAAGGTATCCGGTAGTTCAACCGACCGGGAAGGGCTGGATTTGTTGCGGATGAAGGTAGAAGAAGAAGATGTCATTCTGGTGAAGAAACTTGACCGTCTCGGCCGTGATACCGCAGATATGATTCAGCTAATAAAAGAATTTGCCGCCCAGGGTGTGGCTGTTCGGTTCATTGATGACGGGATCAGGACTGACGGGGAAATGGGAAAAATGGTGGTTACCATCCTGTCCGCCGTTGCACAGGCTGAGCGCTGTCGAATACTGGAACGCACCAATGAAGGCCGTCAGGAAGCCAGGCTGAAAGGCATCAAATTTGGCCGCAAACGTTCTGTGGACAGAAATACTGTGCTGGAACTTCACCAGAAAGGCACTGGCGCAACGGAAATTGCTCGTCAGCTCAGTATTGCTCGTTCCACGGTTTATAAAATTATTGCTGAATAGCTTTATTCTACGGATGCAATCATTAAATATGAACTGGAGGTACAAATGAAAGGATACTTAATTATTTTATTTTTTATTACTGGCACTGCTAACGCTTCAGAAGCCACATCAAATAAGTACACAATAGATTCGGACAACCAGTTAATATTATCAAATGGAAATATTAAGGCTGTTGGCCATGTACACGCTGTAAGCGGGGATATGACAATTGATGCAGAAGAAGCTATTTATCATCGTGAAAACCCCAACGATACCTATATAACCGCCACGGGGAATCCAATAAAATACAATGGGATAACAGAGGACGGAAAACCGTTCTCAGGGAATTCTAAAAAGCTTAAATATACTCCAGAAACAGGAGAGGTGATCCTGACAGATGAGGCTTTTGTTCAGCAGAATGGAAATACTCTATCGGCCGAAGTAATAACATACAACACCATTACGAAAAAAATGATAGCTTCTGCTGCACCCGGTAAAAGAGTAAGGAGTGTGATTTATCCTGAAAAGGTATCACAGAAGAAAAAATAATTATTCTTAGTTAGTATGCTGAATCTGACAAAAACCTTTTACCCTAATAGATCACTGTTAGGGTAAAAGGTCAGTGTTCCAACACGCAATGAAAGCTTAGCGTGAGTTTTCGTTCCAC
>NZ_FXAS01000072.1:2013-6401 GCF_900177785.1 Cedecea sp. NFIX57
GCTTAGCCGGAATGCCTTTCTGTCTCGCCCCACTGAGCGTCAGCCCCCGTTAAGTACACTTTTCAACCAACTTGGTATTCTCGTTACCACGACAATAGACAACTATAGAGGCCATTCATCGCTCTCCTCCGCTTGCTTAAGTGGCTTAGTGTCCCTTTTTCACCTGTTCTGCCAGCGTGAATATGTAGTGACCCAGCATATTGATATGTGCATGCCGTAGTGGTGACAGCTGGGACTCATCGTCTCAGGAAATATGACATTTTCATCCTGATGCAGGCCCTGAATGAAAAAGGCGTTCAGCAGGACGGCGTGTGCGCTGATGATGTCGGGCAGATTGACCTGAAAACGCTTATCCGGAAGGTGGGCACCTGACGGGCGGCGGCGCTCACTCAGTATCTCGAGATCGGCCCGGAGCCCGTCAAGACAGGGGGCTGGTTGATGCGGCGTTAATGCGACACAACCTATTTTGCCCATTACTTATGCTTGCGCTCAAATCTAGAATCAGGAATTATCCATATCATGGTAACAATAAAATACACAAAAAATGCCACTATCGTATTGAAAAATGAAGTTAATATGCCAATTAAATATAGTACCAATGATACTTTCCCTTTCCAATCATTGCCTATAAACATTGCTACAGATGATTTGCATTTATGTGTTTTAACTAATAGATGAACAAGAATATAATGAGCAGTACCTGCAGCAAATAAAATAACACCATAGAAAGCTGAAGGCCATTCTGAATATGGATATTTACCAACCCAAGCTGTAGACATTGGTATCAAAGATATCCAAAATAAAAGATAAAGGTTTGACCACATAATCTTACCATCAACAAATTCAGCCAATTGAAAAAGGTTATGGTGATTATTCCAATAAAGCCCAATATAGATAAAGCTTAAGACATAGATTAAAAACATAGGCATTAATGTCACAACACTTGACAAATTATCATCTAAAGGAACTTTTAACTCCAGAACCATAATAGTCAAGATTATAGCCATAACTCCATCACTAAATGCTTCAATCCTATTTTTATTCATTTCAATCTCTCAAGGCCATATTTATTTGTACGTTCACCTAGTTTTATTTTCGCTTTTAAATATAATTTTTTTGAAAATTCATCTATGTTATGATCTTAATCATTTATTTCGTGACAAAGGTTATTGAAAACATTGTAGATGTCAGGATTGTTTGCTCCTAACTCTTCTCTTAACGTAGTTAGTCCCAGTTCAAGAACCTCATTAAGTGCATCATTTTTATTCTTATTTGTCATTTGAGTAAAGTTAGCATCATCAACACTACGCGGAAATTGCATTGAGGAAATACAGCGGCCTAGAGACTCAAATTTCTGGTTTTTTATGGCAAGCATCTCGATGGTTAGGAATCTGAATCGCCTCTTTTCGGATTACCTGACCATGGAAGGCGTCACTATCCATACCGTATACGGCGCGGATCAACATGAGTTTTATGATGAAAATACCATCTTCGCCGTATTTTTAACCTGAAATTCATTTTTCAGGCACACTGATCCATAAGCCCTGTTTGCAGCCATCGTTTTTTTGCTATTACGTGATACCTTTCTGACAGCAATTCCTTTGCGTGCATCCCGGCCTGCGCCCCGGCAAAGCGCAGCCGATCGCCACACAGAATACATTTGTACGGATCCGTGCCCAGAAAACCCTTCATCAGCGCGGCGAAACCTGGCGTTTCTGGCTTTTTCCGCGCCTCCATCTCAAGGGCTTCATACACTTTCGGCAGCAGCGTGCCCCGCTTGCGGTTGGCCAGAAAACCGTAGTACCGCACCATTTTAAAATGGCGGGACGGGATGTGGCTGATATAGCGTCCGATCATCTCTTCCTGGCTCAGTTTTTGTTGCCGGTGCTGTTGCGTACGGTGATCGTAATAATGATGTACCACAGCCCCGCCACTGTAGTGGCGTAACTGAGAGGCCGCCACCGGCGGACGTTTCAGGTAACGGCCCAGATATTTGACGCTGCGCCAGGCTCCCCGGGTTTTCTTCGCGAAGTGGACTTTCCAGTAACGCTGGTATTGTGCCCGAAGATAACGTCGCCACTGGCGCTCGTCGCGGATATGGCCGAAGCCAGTCAGGCTGCCGGGATTAACCTGGTCATAATTGGCCCGCAGCAGGCGAATGACGGCGCTGCGCCAGATTTTTTCCACATTTTTCTTCTTAAAGAAGATATCGCGCCATCCACCGTGCTGACTGTCAAGTCCCCCGCGGGTGACGGAGACATGGATATGCGGGTGCTGATTCAACTGGCGCCCGTAGGTGTGCAGGGCACAGAAAATACCCACTTCGATACCCTGTTTACGGGCCCAGCGGAGCATGGCCCGGGTGGCGGCACTGAAGAGGTCGTTGAGCAGCGGCCAGTTACCGTTAAAAAAGGGCCAGAGGACGTGGGGCATGGTAAACGTAATATGTTGCCAGTCGCAGTCGGGCAGGATGTATTGTTGTGTCGCAATCCACTGCTCGGTCGCTTTCATGCCGCAGGCGCTGCAGCCTTTTGATTTACAACTCTGGCAGAAGAACCGGGCGTGGGTACAGTCCGGGGAGGCACAGCAGTAGCGGCGAACACCCATGGCACAGGTCCCGCAGTCGAGCATGCGCTCAACGGAGAGCTTCGTCCAGTCACTGATGCTGTCGCCATATTTTCCGAGGAAGCGATTCCAGCCGTCATCGAGGGCGAAGAGCAGTTTAGCGGGGCGCGGGATGTACATCCGGTAAATTACAGCCCGGGTATCTTGCCGGTGAAATACAGATGCTCACACTGCCCGCAGTCGCCGCAGTCGAGCTCGTCGGGCCTGTCGGCCCAGTTGTCGGTATGTTTGTCCCAGGGTTCGAAGGAGACTGGCATTACCCCCAGTTCGGTGTAAAGCATGAACTCATTCACCGGTATACTCTCCGTCATGGCACCCTCCGTACAGTCATACCCGGCTTCATCGGCTTCACCTGCATGTTGCTCAAAACCGCGAATAATCGTGACTACCGGCGGATAAGGCTGCGTGTCGAGAAAAAACTGGGGGCCGAGGTGGACACAGTGCCGTATGGCTTCCTCCGGAGAATCATAAAAGAACTCTGCGAGGGCGTCGTCATCACTTCCGGACGGAAAGGAGACCATAGTCCCGTCTTTTGAATTTCTCTGGCCCAGTGATGAGATGCACCACATGCCTCCATGGCGACAATCATCCTGGACTGTGTCGCAAACCAGCCAGTCAACTTTTCACGAGAGAGCTTAATCCTTCCACCAGGCTTCCCTTCAGGTGAAAGGCTGAAAAGATAAAAATTTGTTTTCGCAAGATCAATTCCAATAATGTTCAGCCTTGACATGGTTTCTCACCCTTTCAACGTTGATTGAATTACCACCATCATGACGGTATTGAGAACCGCCGTGAAGGAGGGGGAAGACCATCTCATCGCTTACGAAATGACCACGGAACCCCGGGTTGTTAGTATGAAGCATGAGAGTTACCTCGTGTTTTGTTTAAGGATTCGACACCCATATCAAAACCGGTAACTCTCAACCTTGCAAGGTCCAGTGTCAGATCAAGTCGCGACTAATACATTTTATTCGTTAGCAGCCTGATTGTGTCCAGAATCAGGCACACTTCGATTTTGTGGAATATTTTCGACAGAGCCCATTTTACGGCCATATCTTATTTGAAGATAACAAATCATAATCAAGGTTATACGTATTTCTATATATAGCCACAATATCAGTTTGTGCTACAGAACCGATAGCTCTTACTTCCTGTTCAAAAAATGAAGCATTTCTCGCATTCCTTATATCAACTGCAAAATTCAGATGATTAACTTCAATGATATGGCCAATTCGTATATCTCCTGCATCGCTTAATATTGAGCTTGACTGGGCATACATGGATGCTCGTTCGATATTTTTTGAAAATGAGATAAAATGAGTGTCAGGCGTGCCTATTCGATAGGCATACATATTCTTATTATTACCACGCGCTACCATGCCATGATTAATTATATCATTAATCTCAGTCGCAGATCGACCATCACCGCGATAAAGTGTCCCTGAATATTCTCCAGTGCGCCCATAATTATTCATAATGTTTCTCTCTTCCGCGGTAAAATAATCTGCAATTATTGCCCCGGATGCAGTTTTTTCCCCGACTTTGGCACCACCAGGATTAGTGTAATTTGCATTGACTTCTGCCCATGACGGCCCTGTATTGCCCCCTCCTCCCAGTCCACCAAAAGTATTTTCCCCGTAAGTATGCATCAATGAAGCTGGATGTCCTGCAGGATAACGACCAGCATCTTCCCCGGCCTCAGACGCCTGCTGTGTCGCCACCACCCCCGCCTTCGCCCCCTGCACCCCGGCCATGGCGACCAT
>NZ_FXAS01000131.1:0-1232 GCF_900177785.1 Cedecea sp. NFIX57
CCACCGGGATGGGGGTCAGCTCGCCGTCGCGGTACGGGGCGTCAAAATCAGCTTTTTGCTCTTCAGTCAGCGCCATGGTTCAGCTCCTTCGCCAGTTCTCCGGCAAATGCTTTCTCATCCAGACCTGCAAACTGGCTGCAGATCGCCATTGCATCGCCGCTCAGAGTGGCGTTGCCTTTATCGTCGAGGTTCAGGCCCTGACTCTGCATGCGGGAGAGTGCTGCCACCGGCTGACGGGCGGCTACCATCTTCTCCAGCAGGGCAAAATCGGTTTTACCCAGCTCGCGCAGATTGTCTTCATCCGCCCCCTGGTACACGCGCCCGTCGCTGAGCGCCGCCGTCAGCAGCTTGTCCACGCGGTCGCCCTGAAACTGGGTGGACAGCGCGGCAAGCTTCGTGCGCAGGTCATCCACCACAGCCACCGGCACATACTTAGTCGGGTCCGGTTTGTTATTTCCCGCCGCCACGGACAGGGCCGCAATCTCCGTCTGACCGTCCTGGATGGCCTGGTCTTTCTGCAACAGCAGGGCCTTGTGCGCCTCAATCATCGCGCTGATGCTCGAGCAGTTCGCCGTCTTCATCTCGCCCGTCTGCAGCGCCGCAATGGCGGCCAGAATGGCGTTCTCATCACCTTTATCACCGAGGCCAAAGATGGCGCAGAGCGCAAGGCGCAGGTTCTCGTTCATCGGTTTTTCTCCGTTATCAAAAAACATCAGGGAAGCGGCCGCCACCGGGCGCATCCCGTCCAGCACCGGCATATTGGTGAGCGCGGCGTTGATAAGCTCCCGGACACATCCCTGCTCGTCATAGCCAAAGGTGGGGGAGACATAGCGGTACTCATCTGCCGCAATCAGTGCCGCCGCTCTGGCGGTCCACTGCACATCGGCATACAGGCCCTCACCGTCAACCCACACCAGAGTGCTGAACCAGCCCGCCGCCGGAACCGGGCCACTGGCATCGGGGGCATTCAGCGACTGGTGCTCATAGTCGAACAGGTAGGCATTGACCTTGCTGGCGGCCGCCGCAATCAGCGTCTGCGCGAGCGCCGCATCCAGATACCAGCGCTGGCTGCCATTTGCCGGGCCAAACCAGCCCGCCGGGAACAGCTGCACGCGGGCGGTGTTCGCTTTATCGATAGTGGCCAGCGAGGCGGTGGCAAATTTCCACATGGAAGGTCGTGTCCCTGAGTTGTGTTCTGCAGGCAGGGTAACGCCCGCCAGGAGGCGTAAACA
>NZ_FXAS01000052.1:0-18757 GCF_900177785.1 Cedecea sp. NFIX57
GCCTGCAACTGTTTTTCGTCCATAAATTAACCTGCTTTTGATGTTGGATTGAACATATCAAAATCAGGCAATTACACAAATTTATGTACAGGCTCGCACCGGACGGTCAGCGGCCGACGACGCTTGCATCACAAACTTCCCTGCCTGCTTCAGTAGCTTCAACGCCCGTAGTGTACGTCACCGCCGTACTCACCGCAGCGCAATGTCGCCCGCCAGCGTCAGGAACATCACTCCTACTGCCCCATCTCTCACCGGGTTTGCATAACGGTCTTCTGCCTGCGCCGTCAGCGTCACCACACTGTCCACCGCTGACATCATGTGCCTATAGCAATAAATTGTCTGACTGAGTAGCAGTCACTGCCCATGTTTCAGGATTAGTTTTCAACAGTGCGTTAAGTCCTTTCCTTGTAATCAGTCAGTCAAACAAGTTGATGAGGATCATTGTTGCTTAATATCTCTAACCGAATCCTCACAATCCCGCTACCAGCTGCATCGATGGCACGTACAGTAAATTAAGAGGCTTCCCCAAAAGTCGCTGTTTGCTGGATTTAGTGAAAAGAATACTTTCAGCGCCGCTACTCTGATCGACTCCGCCCTGCAGGTAAATGGGCTGCATCGTTGAAAGAACTCGTAATGTCATCGGTCATTTCTGTATAGCTCAACGAGCCGAACCTGAGGCAGACAGCAACAAACTGCTACAGTCAGTGAGCTCTGATACAACAGGATGAGATAACCAAAACCCTACAAGCCACATCATTGACATTGCAATAGTATCTGCATTACTGAGAAAGCGTACCCTCTCTCACATCGGGGTTTAGTGTAATTGACTGTATTTTTTGAATCTTTATTTGTACCTGGCTAACGCAAAGCAGTGGTACCTTATTTGGTCCGCCACCGGGGATTCAAACCCCGTACCCTCAGCGTATAAGACTGATGCTCTGTCCTGTTGAGCTAGTGGCGGTATGTGACAATACCAAAAAAATGGAGCCCTCTTGTATATTGCTGAATGTTGTATGACGGGATCTACCGGGGATGGCAGATGCCTGTAAGCGAGGCCAGCCTCAGAACAGGCTCAGTTAATCTTTCAGTATCATGCCGGTAGCTTCAGATGTTATGACTTTGTTTTTCGAGTTTATGCCGCCCTTTCTGAAGTAACTATTTTCGTAGCGAATCTTTTCCGCATCTGTCTGATTTCGCGAGGCTTCAATCTGCAATTACAGCACCAGCTTTCTCGACATTCCCGCCTGCAAGGGAGCCACATCTGCCTCGACAGAAGATCGTACCACGTCGCTTCTAGCACGGAGATATTCACCTCAATCAGCGTGGCCATAGCCGACAGTAATAAAGAGGATACTGCCGGTGATGATAAAACAGTAAAACAATTCAGGCGCCGCCCTTCTCACTCGGGGGCCATCAGAACCCCATTACTCTGGAAAAACATCTATGACATCCGATGATCAAACAGGTTTTCTTGCACGCTAAGATCCGGATAACACGACGCAGTGCTTTCAGGGAAAATACTGTGTGTGGGGAAAATAGTACGCAGGGTGCAAGTGCGAGTGCGCATTTCCGTCACTCCGGGCTATCCCTTCTTCGCAGATGAAAAAGCGCACACGGCATTTGTCCTGCTCATTGCGCCGCAAGGTGTTGCACAATCAACGGACCAAATGCTACGTGCACAACCGTACGCTGTAAACCAGGTACCTCAGGGATAATTTTCAAGATAAATATAAAAAACTGTTCCTGATTAACTGGGCACCGCTGTTAACCCGCGTGGCCTGGAGCACCGGACAGCAACACAATCTCCCTTCGTGGTAAAAATAAGGTTGTCTCTTTTAGGCTTTTTACGAAACCCGCAGCCAAACAAGAATATTCTTAATTAACAACAAAAAAATAAATTCATGAAATCAAAATCATAGCACTAAATCTGTTCTTTTTATTGCCCGTGTTTTATCTAAAATCTTAAAACACCAGGACTTCCCTTCATTTTTTTCTCTTAATCTGCTCGAATAACCACGGAGTCAATACTATTTCATGAGAAATACAATGAAGAAATTAACTGCTTTACTATTCCTTTTAATGAGTGCGGTAAGTTACGCCAAAAGTTCCACACCTTACGATGTCGATCACTTCCGCGCAAATTATCACGAATACAGGATTGGTGATAAAGCACCCGACCTGTTATTCACCGCAGGTTATAATATCACTGCATGGAAGATCAGACATCTTCCCGCTCCGCCGAAAAATACTTTCTGGAGCTATATGGAGGGTACATATGTGTTGGTCGATAAACATGATCATAAAATTTCCCGTGCCATATCGTCTGATATTTTCTATGTAAAAATGTTGGATTAGCAGCATTTTCACACAAAAAAACACATATAAACTTTGAAGAATATAAACTTATAAAAATATCAACATTATCAATGCCTGGTGGTGTGAGCCTCAGGCATTAGAGGGTCATTCAGACTCATAATAACGATTAACAAAAACAATAGATGGCTTATTCGCTAAGGGGATAAGAATGCTCTTTTGTTTTGCTCGTCGAGGCATAGGCCATGCCAGAAATTATCTTCATGTCAACGCTGCCATTCAGGTTGCTACCGGTGCAAAAGATCTGTCGGATTATGTTTCTTCGTCACAGCTACCTGTGTGTCCGCCGATGGTACACAGGATGACTCAGGATCCTGCACGCCTCTTCACATTCAGTATACCTCCTGGTATTCATCACGTTAACATGAAAATCAGTCAGAAAAGGTCATCGGCGTTACTGTCACACCGCAGCAGACTTCGCGCCAAACACATGCCCTCTGAGTCAACTGATGTCCCTGCCCGGCCGGCTTGTTCCAAGGTCATAACGATTTCGTGAGACATACCGTCCAGACACCCTATGCACAGAGAAAAATGGCCACGGTGCTCCCTGCATTGAGCGCATCCGGCACATTAAGGCAGGCTTGCATCGGGACATCTCCCGGAGCGATCCTCTTAACCGGCGGGCACACATCATTCAGCCTGATATTCCGTATTCCTGCGATAAAGAGAGAACTCCTCCAAGGTAGCAACACAGCCGCCACGGCCACTACATCGGTAGAAACAGGGCGCTGTGCAAAGCCTCAGTGATGTCTTATTTCGATTCCTCCAGGGAACGGCGCGGGTGAAAAGACGAAAGCGCCGGGCATCCTTTCACCGATACGCCACTGGTAATGCTATTGATAATACGGATGATATGAAACATAGTATGTTTATTGGTCGCTTTGATTTTTATATTTATGTTTGATTTATGGGAAAAAACCGTTTTTATCTTAATATTCATCATCCGGGATATTTGCTCCGTGCTGCAACCCGCGGCCCACATCTGCAAAACGCAACATTCGGAACAGCTCAAGGAAAAAACCGGAAACTTTAGTTCATCAGAATAAGGTGAATTATAATCTCTGTAGTCTGCCAGTAAACGATTCAATCCTTCAAGAGGCAGTGCTTTTGATGTTATCAGGACATTATTTCTCACCCATAGCCAGTGTCCCATAAAAGAAAGATCAACAGACATAAAAATAATAAAAAGCGTATTTTTATATTTGCTTGTCATTTTTTTAACTTCAAAACAATACTCTTCATTATGAATGAATGCTTCTTCATTTAAAAATACAACCTGAGGTTTTTTTTCAATAAAAACAGAAGAAAGGCAGCTCAGATCATCAATATCATACACCTTCGTTCCTGTCTTTTTTTTGCCGTTGAAATAATATTCAATACCAGCTTTAGTATAATTACACGGATCCATTATGATTACCGACATCGCACACTCTCATCATATTATGCCCGACATAATAATTATATATCATGTATCGTACATTTTAATTTAATAGTAACCATCTGATTTTTTATTGATACAGCTTTTCACAATAAAACAGAATAAATCATTAAACGATTACAATCATACACTCTCCTTTCTTCATACCTTATTAATTCCGAGCAACAGGAAGCCAGATAATCCCTGGTAATATTAATAACACCATTACTATGACAATCATTCTGAACATGCATTAAATCCCTCCTTCAAATATTGTTATCGTTAGGAAAGGGAATGAACAACAGGAGAGAAATGAATGAAAGAAGATATATCATACACTATTGATACTTCATCATCTGACATGTTTAGTGAAGACCAGGTATATTTAATTAAAAACACTCTGCATCTGACAGAAAAGGAATTTCAGTTATTCTCACTTTTGCTGCAAAGAAAAGGTCAAGTGGTCAGTCATACCGATATAATTAGTTTCGTTTGGCCTGAAAGAAGTGCCGCAATCTCTAAAAACAATATCCTCCAGCTGATATTCAGATTAAGAAAAAAATTGACTAAAAAGGTTAATTCAGCCTTAATAAGAAACATCTCCGGACAAGGCTATATGCTCGAAACACTATCAAAAAGAAACAATGATTCACCAAATACGAAAAGAGAGGGTGTATTAAAAAAATATAAATCTTGTCGGATTACACCCTTCCTAATATTGTTAACGCTACTCATTTCTGGGGTATTTATTATGTTATTTAAGTCATGATCTCATCGTATGCATGTTTACTTCACTAAAATAAATGAGGTTGTACTAAAAATCATCTATTTTATTTTAACCTGATTGTTATGCTGCCCGGTTCAATATCTTATAAAAATACTGCCCAGGCTGAGAGATATTGTAGCCGGGCTCGTCATAACTATGTAACTGCCTCCGATGTATTCTCCTTATAATGACGAACAACGACTGGCCCCCAAAGGACACCTTCTGTAGCAGATGATTTCGCTCAGGAAATAGTTTTTGTTTTCAGAGAAGGAGATCAACCTGCTATTGCAAAAATGACTACGGAACCCCTTAAGAATAAATCTTCATAAGTCCCCCGGCGAAGCCGGGGGATGATTTAGTAAACATTCATTTCTGGATTGAGTTAGAGTGCGCAATAGATTTTAAAACAGCAGGAAGTTTGGCACTCAAAAATAGCTCGCTTATTTTAGGAATATCGTGACGATAGTAGTCGTAGGGCATCCAGAAAGTTTTTGGTACTTCTTTGCTACCAGACAAGCTCCGGAATCGGTCTCTCTGGAAAGTTGTTTTTTGCACAGCATCCGGCACGGAATCCCATTCTTTACTGTTTGGCGAAAATTCCTTTTCATAATTAGCTACGTTCCATGGGTTGTGAAGCCGTACCAGCTTAATATTGTTCCATTCTGCTGTATCTATCACTGCGTAAGCATGCGCTGAAACTAAATACTTTGTATTTTTATCGCTTCCCGTGCCCTGATAAGTAGTATGGCCTTTTTCATGAAATATTGTTTTAAAATATTTATCCCATACATCGTTCCTATTGGCATCTGTTATTTCATGGTTTTCAGTTGAGTCAATACCAAAATACCTCTCAAAACCACCACCTAAATTTTGATATCCACCGTTAATTTTCGCAAATGTTTTTTCAATAATGTAGAACCAAAACTCATTAGAATTAACCATATCCGAATAGGATTCTCGAGGGAAATCATCATCTACAAGAACATATAATATTTCACCTTCACTAATAACTCTGACTGAATAGAGCCCCATAGGATTATATATAGAAGGATAAATAGAAGAAAATAATAAATTGTGTCCTTCCGGATGAACTGATATTGCGCCAATCGTACTGACAAAACCACAATCACCAAGCTTTTCTTGTTCAAAATCGATTAAAGAAAGAGCTTGAGTATATAGCGCAGGGGTATTTGAAATTTTGTTGATCCTTGCATGATGATTAATTACACTATCACTCCATGACTTTGGTAAAAACGTATCATCAACAATATATTTTTTGGAATCCAGTGCCTGACGTGTCAACAATAACACAGGATCTTTCTTATAAGCTATACACTTATTCAATGAAACGGGCTGGCAACTTTCCAGCAACTCTTTGTAAGAGCTGAGGTTCACCGACATATCATAATCGTTCTTGAAGTCAGGGTTTGTTAATACGCTTGACCATGCTTTTTTCCCGGAGTTCCAGATATTACGGTCAGGTGAGTCAGGCCAGGAATCAGAATTAGTTACACTTATGTCTTGATCTTTAAAAAAAGGGGTACTCATCAATAAATCCTTTACATTTTAAATAAAAATTAACTAATATCTTAAAGAGCATTATTTGCTCTAAAAATATATTAAAACAAATATAAAAATCAAGATGTTAAAAAAATTTAAGATCAGATGAATTTGTTATAAGGAGTATAACTTCAGAGCAGTATGGCCGCTGCAAATCAATATGTGGCAGAATTGATTGGTGGGGGGACTGAGCAGGATAGTTCCGGGATGCGTGCCTGATTCTGATTTATTGTTCAACACATTCTCCCTATTTTTCCCCGTTATGATAAAACTCAGCTGTAGGCGGTGATTTTTGCTGCGGTCAGGCAGGGGCGAATAATCAGAGGTCATTTGCAGTCGGGGAGTTACGCACAGAGTGCAAAGTGATCGGGAGGAACAGATTATGGGCATGAAGGAATACCGAGAGGCTGTAGTGAGCAGATGCGGTATCTGACTTCACAGGGCGTGGCGGCGCTGGCCGCTGAGTTTTATGGATTCCGGGCCCTGGCTGCGGCCCCGCTCAAGTAAGAGGGCAATATCGGGGAAAACGTTTTTGCTTCTGCGCGATGGCCAGCCAGCGGGTGAAAAACAGATTTTCAGCCCAGAGCGTGCCGACCTCACCCTTCTGACGCGCCAGGTGAGAGAGTGCCGCGATGATGCTCTCCGGTGACTCTGCGTCTATGCGTTCTGACAAGGTGTGTCCTGAAGAAAGGTTAATGGCGGATTTGGGCGATCTCCTCCGCCGCCAGACCGGTCATTTTCATCACTGTGTTACGGTCGAGTCCGTTCTGCAGCATCATGCGGGCAACGTCGAGTTTGCCTTTTTCAATCCCACGTTGTTCACCGGGCTGGATACCCTCATGCATCCCTTCTCAAGGCCCTTCTCTTCCAGTTTCTGTGCAATTGTCATAAAAATGTCCTCACGCTGCGGTGACCAGCGGGCCAGCGCCTGCAGGAATACTTCAGGTCTGGCTGTATCTCCTGTCTGCAGCATCCAGTTCATCAGGGCGATCAGTTTCGTCCAGTTCATGGTATACGGCCAGGGCTGTCGCATCCGTGGATGAACAACACCGGAATAACCAGCTTCAGCTCCGGCTGGCACCTCCATGCTGCGAAGCGGCATTCAAAAATCCTGGATGTACTGTGATTAAACTTCGTTTTTCCCGGACAGAAAACAGGCGGATTATTTTTTAACAGCGGATACCGCCCAGAGAAATGCAAAAACGAGCAACAGACTGGCTGAAAGCAAAAGACAGTACTCTTTCTGGGGTTTTACCTTCCGTTAAACCAGTGCAGTAATTTCATTATCAGGAAATTATTGCAGTATCTACATTTACGAATATGAGTCCCTGCAATGACTACAAAATTAACCCCATTTATTGATGTTACCGTAAATGCAACCTGGTCAGACTGGCAGAATTTTCCTGCTGGTCGCCCGAATGCACTTTATTCACAGCAGGCTGTCCAGTGGGATGTGGATGGACTGGTCCTTGGTTTTCTGACCCTATCCCCGGGCAATAAAGCCTGTTGGGCAGCACAAGACTCTATGCCTTTAGGATGGGCCGTGCCGCTGGCTGAAGAGCTAAAAACAGCAAACCGTAAAGTCATTGTGGCATTTGGTGGCGCTGCGAACCCGGATATTTCAACATCTTTCTCTGTCCCGGAGTTACAGGATACATACCAGTCGGTGATTGACCTTTACCATGCAGATGGTCTGGATTTTGACCTTGAAAACGGGTTGTATGACGCGACAAAAATTTGCCAGGCGATAGCCGGTATTCAGACGCGCTACCCTCAGTTGCAAATTTCCTTTACGCTTCCTGTCATGCCAGATGGATTAACCGCCACAGGAATTGATATTCTCCGGCAGGCTCAGGCTGCAGGCCTCGATTTTGTGGTTAACGGAATGGCGATGGACTATTACAATGACACAGACGATGCCGATATGGCCGCTTCGGCAATCAAAGCTGCCACCAGTATTAGTGATCAACTGAAAACTCTTTATCCTTCCGAAAATAACCTTATGTCCCGGGTTGCTGTCACGCCAATGATTGGCATGAACGATGATCCGAATGAGATGTTCACTCTTGAAAATGCCGATCGTGTCGGGCAATTTGCGAACCGTGCCGGCCTGTGTTTCGTAGCCATGTGGTCATTCAATCGGGATAATCCATCCTCGCTTGGTCACGCAGATGCGGTCAGCAGCAGTAATCCGGAACAAAAAGTGTCGGGGGAATATACTCAGCGCTTCCGGGCTGCCTTAACCGATGAGCCTGTCATCCCTGACGATGCCCCTGCGGCTCCGGAAGGGTTGATAGCCAGTGACCTGACCTCAACATCTGTTACACTGACCTGGACTTCCTCAGCAACGGATGTCAGCTTGTATGCAATATTTCGTGATGGTGAGCAAATAGCCCGAACCGAATCCATACGCTGGGCAGATACATCACTGACGCCCGCAACAAAATACGTCTACTTTCTTACCGCGATTGATAGTAAGGGCAATCAGTCAAAACCAGGCGAACCACTTGCGGTGACTACCGCGCAAAGCTCACCGGATGTTTATCCGGAATGGGAATCGGGTATTTTTTATTCCCGGGGAAATGGGGTTTCGTACAAAGGTAAACATTACCTGTGCCTTCAGCAGCACCTGTCAATTTTGACGTGGACACCGGATGAAACCTATTCTTTGTGGGAATGTATTAATTAGGTGAGCATAAATGGGTCAGCTCATAATACGTGTAAAATGTTGGCGCAGCACATCCCTATGCCCCTGGCTGCAAACTGGGGTGGGTATTCGTCAGTGAGTTCATCAAAAACCTTCGTTTTTGTGAACTCAGATTTTACGTGAAAAGGCGACATAATCGCGTCGAATATCAGTCTCAAAAACTGGTTTACAGAATCAAAGTTTAACTTTTTAAAAAATGATGAGTTTGTTGAACCATAAAAGGGTGATATTTCAATTCTCTGAAATCCTATACCAACAAATTATATGTACTATGAACTGACCCGTATACCAGAAAGGACACGTATTCCGTGAAATACACTTTGATTGCAGTTTCAGCTTTCTTGCTTTTTTTAACCAGCCGGGTCACCGCTGAAACCCGGTGGAAAATCGAGAAGCCATACCTGAACAACCCGCTGACTACAGCCACCATCGAGGGGGTGGGCGAATACAGGGGGATATCAGGAAAGGTTTGGCTCACTCTGTCCTGTCGAAAAGATGCGCCACCTGTCCGGGCGACGTTACAGGCTGAAAATACACTGGCAACACAGTTTCCAACGGGAGTTTTTGAAGGCCCCGGCGCGACGGGAGAAAAGGCTCGCCTCGTGAGTGCAAGAGTGGGTAAACAGACCTTGCAGCGAGCCTGGTATTCATCTGGATCGTTTCAGGAGCATAACGTTTTTACATGGTCGTTTGCCCTGCAAGAAGCAGAGCTGAAGCGTTGGATAAAAGCGACAGACTCTTCACTCACCCTCTATGTTGAGGTTCCAGCTAAAGAGGTGACCCGACTGACAGCGGTATTTACTCTTCCACCAGTGGCAGGGCCGCTGCGCCAGGTTGTGATTCCCTGTATGTAGTGAAAAGCGCGACAAACAGGCCAATCTCAATCCCAAGCTTTTCGGCACACTTCATCAATTTCCTGGCCACGCAGCAAAATAAGTGGTTGAGCAGTGCCCAGTTACTGGCGAAGGCGGGCCAGAGTTTGTCGGGGATGGTGAAGGGTTATGTGCTACCATTCGCGGCCGTGCAGAATATGCTGTTGCTCCGTAATCCATTGTTCAGTGGCCTTCATACCGCAGGCACTGCTGTCCTGTCGAAAATCTTCTACAAAATCGAAGTGAGCCTTATCCCGGACACAATTAGGCGGCTAACGAATAAAACTGTTTCCAAACTGCAGTATTTTATGCACGGTGGAATGGTCTGCATCAGCCTCGAGTTCTTCCAGTAGCTCTTCGAGATTGCGATAACTAAGCGAATTGGCAAGCTTCCACCGTACGGCCATCAAAATGAAAATATCTGGGAAAATGACGACCTTTGAAGCTGAGCATTTTCCAACCTTAAGCTGGAGTCATGGCTCGACAATGTAACTTTACCTTTGTTTTTTCGACAGAACCCTCTGGCCATCCGAGCACCAACACCATCAATTGCCCCAAAGTTTTTCATGCCCTCTTTCATTTAATTTCAAAAACAATTCAATGTCCGGAAGTAATATTTACTCTAAAATCCTCTTCATAAAAAATGTGCTTTCATACAGTTTTTATGAAGAGGATTTTTGTTTACGCTGTGCCAGCACAAATATTTTTGAACTATACGCTGATAAGTATTAACACGTTAGCCAGAAGTTGGTGCTGAAAAATTGCATGTGTAGCCAATGTGATGGAAAAAGTAGGTTAGGTTATGGCCTGACTGATCAGAATATAATCATAACGGTAATTCACATCAGGTGAATAAAGCGTGGATCAGTGAATTTAATTGATGCTGTCAGCTCAGGATATAGTATGGTGGATATAAGATCATGGCATTATTTCTTCAAAACCAGAACAGTGAAACCTTGCAAGCAGTATGCATCCATATATATAGCCACATGAATTCAAATGATTTATTTCATCAATTAAATACACCATCTACTTTAGACCAAGTAGGGTTCCGGGCATTCAGGAAGACCATACTGATAAAACAAATATCAATCCCCCACTCCGTTCCGGCCCAGCACGCGCGAAGTATCGCGTTATCCCTAGAAAGCATGCCCTACAACAACAAACCTTTTTATGAACTCGCGATGACAGCAGACTCAGGGAGTGTTCAGTGTTGAGAAGATCTGATTTTAATTATTGCACGAATCATTGTCCGGGTGTTTGCCGGTCATCCCCTTTGTTTGTTCGCGTATACAGGCCGCACTATTGAGTGCGTTAATTATCTTTAAAATAGGATATGTATTATGAATCATCTTTTCATTCACTCGAAGTCTATTATTCATGATCCCCTAGGTAACGTGATGTCACATGATCTTCAACTAGATATTGAGGTATTACGTTCACTGGTATTTCCTCCTGAGAATATGGCTTTTTATCAACCGGGTATTGTCTATCTCAATCCGTTACCAGGTAAAGCATATTTGTTCAGGACAGAGGCTGTGAAGCCAGTATTTTCTGATACCTGCATGTGGCATGGAACTGCACCTGAGAACCCGGAAATCTATGCTGACTTATGCATCACGGGTCTGGAAGGAACAGGAGACATTGCCGTTGCGGGTCAGATCAGTATTGCAAATAAGCGTTATGCTATCACTCCGACAGGAAATGGATACGTTCGCATCGACCTTGTTCGCTCTCAGGGAATCACTTGCCATGAGCCAGCAATCAAACCTCAGGATCCTGAAGCCAGCCATGTTAGTCGTATCTATGATAATAGCAATGCCGCAGAAGCTATTATAACTGTGCTGGCCCTGTACCCGACAGCAATTAAACAGCGCGTTGGCGAAAACAATATTAAGGCTATCGTTGGTCATATGCAGGAGCAGGCCAACCAGATATTTAAGAACACAGCGATCCACGCCAGCGTCAACGTTCTTGCTATGGAAGAGTTTACCTCATTTAAATACACAGAGGTGGTAGACCTGCTTCAGAATGAGGTCGTTACGGTCGATGTAGGGGGAACTGGTAAGGTAACACGAATGCCGCAGTGGGATGCTGTGTCTGAAAGAAGAGACGTCCATAATGCAGATATCGTTTTGCTGTTAGGAGAGGGGCAAGTTGCGCATGTTCACGGGATGGCTGTGGAAACTGTAGGAATTGCCAGTTCTCTCCCCGAGCCTGTTCGCCATGATGTCACTGATTTATCTGTTGCAACTCTGGCTATATCTGTCACAACACAAACTGTCGGATTTGATCCCGGTATGACTTTTGCCCATGAATTGGGACATTTGCTGGGGGCAAAGCATTCCCGGCACACCCAGCCGACACGATTAGGTTTATCACCCATGTATGACTATGCCCACGCCTACATTGCTCCGGATAAAGCTTATGCAACAGTGATGGGTTATACCATCGATTCTCCGACACTTATCCCTGCATTCTCTGCAGCAGGGCAAGTATGGCAAGGCAAGAAACTTGGAACTCCTATCGATCAACCTTTGGCAGCAGACGTTGCCAGCTTACTGCGCGTGAGCACGGCGGTGATGGCTTCTTACCGCGGTACGTCCCCGAACTCCCGGACCGAACAGCTGCAGATGATTGTTGATCCAGTGATAGGGGGCACTATTTTGCCTTCTGAGTTAGGGCCTTACCCTAAAAATGCAATGGTAACGGTCAAAGCTATTCCGCGGGCCGGACACCAGTTCAAAGGCTGGGAGCTGGATGGTCTACCTGCAGGTAAAGCCAATCCTATGGTCATTAAGATGGATCAGGCACATGCGCTGAAAGCGCAATACGAAACCGGGAAGGATTATCAGTTTTCCGTGATTGCAGATGCCACCGTTGCTGCAGCTGGTGGGACATTAAAGTTGGACCCGGCAGGAGAAAAATTCCCCTACGGTACAGAAATGAAAGTGCAGTATGTGCCTTCTACAACCCACCGGGATAGTGCAACAGAATGGACGATTGACGGCAAATTAACCGGTATTCCTGTGTCTGAGAAGCTTGTTCTGTTACCTGAGGAAAACAAACGTATCGGTGTGTGTATTGGTGCTGTGGATGTGGTATCACACGATTTGAATCTGGTCGTGGGTATGTACTGCTACAGAAATGTCAAAAATCAACAATTGAATATTGTGTTTCATGACACATGGGGCCCATTAGGCCACACGCGTATCAACGTGAGCACTCTGGAACGTTATCAGGACAAGACTGGAATTAAAGAGGTCAGGCTGCAACAAAACATGCTGACAACCGACTGTTATGGTCGAGCAACTCTGCAGTTTGATCTGGGCACCCAGAGCACACCGGAGGTTTCGCTGTTCCTGGCATTTACCATGGAAGGGAGGCCTAGTGAGTCCGCGATCATTTTAACGCTGCCGTTGTGGACCGATACAAAATTGCCACAGAGCGTTTGTGTGCAGCGGCCCAGTAACTGGAACCAGTACATTGTTGCTGGCAAGACGCCAGCATCGACCACATTCAAATTTGTCGACCGTCACCAGGAGCCCTGTGTCAATTTTGAAAATAGCGAATTGCATTTCAGACTTAACGGAGGCACTGAACCACAAAACAAGACGGGCATAAAGCTCGTCAATGAAACGGTGAAGACTGACCTGCATGCGTCTGTTCTGCTGTCCTGTGCCGCATCTGACAAGTCGGGAAAGGGGTCGGCGATCACTTATTTGAAAACAAGCTGGGTTGATATTCCGTTGTTCGGCATCCACCTGCTTCCAGCCATGATTTCGGACCTGCTGCGTTTTGAAAAAAACACGGTCATCAGTGCAGGTAAGTCTGTTCAACCTCTGATGGTTTGGATCAACGAAGACTACCGTTTCTTCTATCCAGCACTCCCGATATTTGGCAAGTTTTTTTGTGACCTTAACATGCGTGTTGAACTGGATGCAGGAGATACCGGACTGGTCTGTCAGCAAATAACACCCGCATTAGCTACATTGTCTTCGCTATCTACAAAGGGCCAGGGATTCCCGCTCTTTCTAGGAACGGCTAAGCAAAAGGGGCTGGCAAAACTGAAATTGCATCTTGAACAGAATGGCATCGCTATTTATGACTCTCCGATTGAAATGACCATTACTGTGCAATAATGGCGGCAGGAAATGTTCCACGCCCATCAGAGCGCTGGCCCGTAATTCAGGCCTGGATTCGAAAAACGTCACGGTTAGCAAAAGTGAAACTGTCAACGGCTCTCAGGAGCCGAGGATACTCATGCCCTGGCGCATCGCATTCGCCTACTGAACAACCTGATATTTAGCGGTCAGTAAAAGGTATTTCCACTCAGCTCACAACCGGGCGGCTTAACCCAGAATAATAAAAACCGACCTCCCACGTCGGTTTTTTACGCCTGAAACTCCCGTTCTGGCATCTATCTCAAGCAACAATGCCGTCAAACCTACCGGCGGGAACAGTTGTCTGACCCGATTGTTGTGGCAAAATTAATGACGGTGGCTCCTCCAGTTTTTTCACGCTGCCGATAGTCAGGGAAGGATATTTGCCGTCTTTACAGATATGGACTTCCGTATTTCCTTCAAAACGGGATGAGACTGCTTTCCAGGTTTCATCCCGCTGTGACGCCAGCTGTTATCCGCCTTTATGTCCATCGGTGGGATGTCCCGGCGTCGCAACACATCCTGAAGGCGATCCCGCAGACACAAAATAACCAGCGCGTTGAATCCGGCTCCCCGCATCATCCATCAGGTGTTCCCAGGGGCCAAAACCAGTACGCGGCTTTACCGTTAGACATAAAAATCGTCAGTACGCCCCCTGATGTCGAAGGCCAGGTACAGATACGCCCAGCGGCTATTGGCCTTCACGTAGGTTTCATCCATGTGCAACGGGCAAAGATCGGAAGGGTTCCGCCAGTACCAACACAGCCGTTTTCTATTTCAGGTGCATAATGCTGAACCCAGCGGCCAACCGCGGAGTGATCAACGTTTACTCCTCGATTGGTCAGCATCTCCTGCAGCTCACGGTAGCTGATACCGTATTTGCAGTATCAGCGTACTCCCCACAAAAGGATGTCACGCTGAAAATGCCGACCTCTGAATAGATTTATGTCCTACTCCATCAGCAAAAGGGGATGATAAGTTTATCACCACCGACTATTTTCAACAGTGTCATTATTTTCAACCCAAGACTATTAAAATAAATTAACAAATATTTCATAAGAAAAAAATAAACTCACCATTAAAAAACAAATCTCAGTGTTGTATTTAATATATTAATGTTACGGGTGCATAGCTGCAGGGTTATATTTTCTCAGAAAAAAACAAGTGAATGAACATGTCAACAACAAAATAACTTACTATGTGGAAAAACAAACTGTGAACCGTCAAACAATGGCTCCTCAGAGGAGTAAGGGGCATCACATAAAACTAAATTTCAAGGAAAAAATAAATTTACATCTTTAAAATAGCAATTTTAAGACATTAAAAACTAAACATAAACCAAGTTAAAGGTTTTTATTCTTTTCACACTTTCACGTCGGATAAGATTGCCCCGATATTAAATCTTCGACTTTTATCGTGTTTTACGGAACGGTTATCCTGCCAATGCTCGTGAGTCGTTGATACTTTACACATCCACTTAATGGGGAACTTGAGTATGTCTAAACTATCATTAGATGTCATGCAGCTGCTTAACCTGATCAAAGAAACAGGCTCTTTTTCTACAACCGCAGAGAGATTACACAGGACACCGTCGGCAATTTCATACCGGGTATCCAGTGTTGAAAAGCAACTTGGCATTAAACTCTTTAAACGAAACGGGCCCATCGTTGAATTAACCAGAACCGGTGAGACCATCGCATCAGAGGGGGAGTGGATTCTAAAAGCGGTCGACAACCTTGAAAACAGTCTGAACATTCAAAATAAAGCCGCCCCACTGATTAAAATTGGAGTCAGTGAATCATTCGCCGTAAAAAAATTTAGTCAGTATCTCTGTGATTTCTTGAATCATTACCCGGATGCAAAATTAATCATCCAAAAAATTAAAAACGGGGATGAATGGCAGCAGCTGATGAGCCACAACATAGACATTGTGATTTCTGGAAATCCTTGTCCGTCAAACATGAATGTCAAAACCATGCCAATGGGCACCAATAAGTTAGTTTGTTGCGCCACACCTGAATACCTGAAAGCCTACCGGGAAAAAAGTAAAAAAACAGGCCATGAACAAGAAAATTGTATCGTCATTAGCAATTCAAATTTTGACAGCATCGTAAAATATAGTATTCCTTGCCTCAGAATGAACAACAGGGTCATTGTTGACGATATGGCAACACAGATTGATTTGATCAAAAGTGGATGCGGGTTTGGTATCGTCCCCCTCTTTTCCATCAGAGAACTGTTAAACAATAATGAACTCAAGCTTGCAAACATTGAAAATGAAATAGGCTATGAAATGATTTGGACAGGCTGGACTGAAGATAATAAATCCCGTCACGTAAAATGGTGGGTGGAGGTCCTGAAGGAAATTTGTATCCACTAAAGGCGGACCGAATCTGACTCAGAGAGTATCATTTATCCTCCTGCACCGGATCAGAATCAACGCCACGCAGGACGTACCCGTTTCTTGTACATCCGGCAGCGAAAACATCCCAGCCAGCAAGACAACTGGCAGACCATATGCATGACATATCCACAATGTCGGCCAGGATGTCATGATCCAGCGACATTCTGGGTCCAGGTGGGTACTCGCACGGGAATATGCAATCCTGGGCAGCGCGCTCATCAGCAGAAGAAGAGACACGCTGCCACAGAATGCCAGCACAGCCTGTTTACAGGCGCAACTAAAACCGAAGCAACAATGCGGAAACGTAGTGCGTGGGACTCGCCCCGGATATGCATATCGCGCCCAGGATGCATTGATACAACACGCATACTTTCGGTGTCGTCGCATTATAAGGTATCGTGGTTCGGCCTTCTTTTTAACACACTAAAAAACTAGGCAACTATTGGCAGAGAATTTTGCTTCTTTCTTTTTGTTTCAGGCAAAATTCGGCTCGTTTTTCACTCCAGTATTGATTAAGTGCGTTACACGATACACTCTGTGCGTTTGCCCAAACCTTTGCAGCCATCGTATATTCTGCCGCTTGCTCCAGCTGTAATGCCCGATTTGCGATTTGATAATACGTCTGACATTCATGTTTTCGAACAGATTCCGAAGAGGTCTGAAATGCAGCTGAACTTGATGTATTCACGTGAAATTATATTCCCATTATTCATAGCTTTTGGATTAAAAAAATCTATGCTTTAAGACTTGTCTAAACGTTAAGGCAAATATATTAAATTTCCTGAAGTGTGCAAAAGGGGTTTTGGTGCGCGATCATATCTTCCTGCAGCAGATATATTTTACACTGAAAATAAACTGATGTTCATCTTTTTGGAAAAACCATAAAACACACTTCCTTTAAATTCTTTCATAAATTCGACTTGATAACCACTCATCTTGTTTTTAGAATGTTCTTAATTACACAAGCCACGGCAAGCTGAGAAAAAATATTGACACCAGTAGAGTTTGCCTCATAGCAGAGCGATAAAATAACTCATAATTAGCCTTCTGGCTAACCCGAATGCCGATATCTTAGTCATGCGCTCGTTATCCTCAGCAGCGCCGGCCTTTCTGAAGGCAAACATTCTATGGTTCTGCCTGTTGCCACGGAATTGAGCCATTGGCTCAGTCCAGAGACCAGGCATAAAGTTCGCATCCTGCCAGGTCTGGTTCGCGCTTACTGACTGAACCAGTTAAACAGTATAATTTTTCCTCCCGGGGCAAGAACATAATGCTGCGGGGCTACATCTGGCGCGGTTATCGGCCGGGTGTTGGCAAGAGAAAGGTCGTTTCCTTCCCGTCGCATGGTCGTTATTCCTTCAGATGAGTAATCTACATTCAGTGCAAAATAATCGATATAAACACTAGCGTGATGGTGTTTATCCAGTGTTATGGATATCGAAGTTTTATCCTGCGCTCGTTTCCCTGTAATTTTATCATCGATGCTAATTGAAACGTTTTTGACCAAGATGACAGTGTCATCTCCTGTATTCCTTTTTCGAACAATACACTTATCCGGCACAAATACTGCCAACGTAGCCGGATTGATTGCATACCCTGCTGGTTCCCGCTTAACAATCCAGTTTTCAAATTTTATCTGACAAGAGGTATCTGTCGCCCTTGCGTCTAATGGTATGACTGCCAAAAAAAACATGATAAAAAGGCTATTCAACAATCGGATAACTACATTTCTCATTCAGATCCTCCCTTTTTCTAAACCTCCACTCAATGAAAGGAGAGGATTAAATATCACGTTTTCTTGATCTGATCCCGGGACCACTAACACAAAAGATAAGTTGATCAGCATTGAAAAATCGACGGGCGGTTGAGCGGTGGTGATATGTTTAAGGCCGCGCCACTTTTCGTTCAGAGGCCATCATCACAGCCTAAAACCACAATGTCAATGAGCCATCAGGTTCTGTTCTGAGTCTCTCCCGTCTATGATTTCTGACAGCGCTGCGCCTTCAACGATTGTTGGCATACACTGTCCATTTCCTTTCAAAAATCTTTACCACCACCGCTTCGCCGCTGCCAGTACAGAGGGCACGCTGGTTGGCCATCTGCAGAGATCAACCGATACATTTCGTATCATGACAGGTCTGATTTCAATCTACGGTGGAGCTTGCGATGAGGCCACGGGTCATCTGATTTATTTTCCGCCCACGACAGCAACTGAAAAGAATTATCCCAAAAATATCGGATTCCGGCAGGAATATACATGAACCACTCCTTCAAAATGGTAGAAATTTAGTGACGGTGTTTAAAGTATGGACAGCATGATTTCAGTAGTTCAAACCAGAAACAAAGAGGGTGTATGATGAGTCTTTATCAATTAATCGCAATAAGTCTGCTTTTCTTAAGCGTAAGCGCTAAGTGAGCGCCGTATTGACAGTTATTTGTCGGTGAGTTCTACGTTCCAGGGCAGAAGTTCAGCCACTTTATTGGAAGGCCACTCC
>NZ_FXAS01000075.1:0-5156 GCF_900177785.1 Cedecea sp. NFIX57
TGCGGCATTCAAAAATCAGCGACTGTTGTGAATATTTTCCTTTTGTTTCAGAAAAAAATCCATGCGAGCGTTGTCCGACATATTCGCCGGGAGCAGGGCAGGCATAGGGCACCGTCTCGTCGCTTTTAACGGACAGGCTCTCCGGCTGCGTCCTCCCTTTGCTTACCCTTCTCAGGAGCGTCTCCCATGCCCACCCCCGTCCCCGAGTCTCAGGCCCACAACTTTATCAGCGGCGCGCAGGAGGGGATTGACCCCCGCACCGGCCTCTTCTCCTTCGCATTCCCCCTGGCCACCCTCTCCGCCAGCGAGAACCAGGCCCCGTTCCTGCCCCTGACCCTGAACTGGTCTGCCCTGCAGACCGGCAACCCGTACGGCCTGGGCACCGGATGCACCTTCGGCGTCACGCGCTATGATGAGTCGGTCAACCCCGGACAGCTGCTCCTCAGCTCCGGAGAGCGCTACCGCGTCAACCGGACCCTGGGCGGGGACGGCCTGACCCTGCGCCAGTGCCCGCTCCCGACGTTTCGTCTCAGCAAGGTGAAGGGGGATAACGGGGTGATGCAGTGCCTGATTCAGCATAAGGACGGCCATACCGAGGTGCTGGAGAAGCAGACGCAGAGCCTCTGGCTCCCGGTCCGGATAGTGGCCCCCACCGGGCGTCATCTCGCGCTGACGTGGCAGGCCGGGCAGGGCGTTGCCCACCTGTCCACCGTGGAGGATGAGAACGGCCTGACATTGTGCCGGTTTACCTGGGGCGACGTGCCGGCGATGACGGTCTGGCCGGGCACAGACGAAGAGATGCGCCTGAGGCTTTACCCTAAAAACGGTTACCTGAGCGAAATCCACAATGTCAGCGACGCCGCGGAGAAACTGGTCTGGACCCTGGGCTGGGAAGACAGTGAAACCCTGCGTTTTCCCGGCAACGTCTGCCCCCTGAAATCGGTCCGCACGCCGGCGGGCCTGACCCACACGGTGACCTGGGAGAAGAAGATGCGCTTCAGTGTCCGGTCCGGCGAGGGCCGTCTGCCGGCCGTGGTGAAAAGCCAGGTCAGCACCGCCGACGGTGAGGTCTCGCAGGTCGCCACCTACCGCTACAGCATCGACAGCCGTCACGACGGGGACAACACTGTGACCCTCAACCATAACTGGCTGGGTTACGGGGCCGCGTTCAGTGACAGTGAATACGATGCAGACAATGACAACCTGCTGTCGCTGCGCCAGCCGTACCACTACTGGTCGGAAGTCAGTCTGAAGGGGGCCGGAGGCGACCCGGATACGGTGGTGCGCCGGACCTACAACCGTTTCCATCTGATGACGGAGGAGAGGACCTGGCTGGAGGGCCGGGCCTGCGTGCACACGCAGGCCATTCAGTATTATGCCGACGAAAGCAAAACGCTGGCAGAGCAGCAAGCCATCTGGTCGTTTCCCCACACCGTGACGCAGACCTGGCAGCAGGGCAGCGCGTCGCGCTCAGAGACCGCCCGGTCTGCGTACGACGCGCACACCGGCAATCTGCTGACGCAGACGGCCCCGGACGGGACGGTCATCACGATGACCTGGTACCCGGCGTCGGGGGAGGGAGACAAATGCCCGGCGGACCCGCACGGGTTTGCGCGCTGCCTGAAGAGCCGGACGGTCACCCCGGTACGCACCGCGTACGGCGACGAGCCGGTCACCCGGGAAGAACACACGTACACGGATATCGCCGTCGGGGCAAAAGGACGTCAGCAGGGGCAGCCGGGGGTCATTATGCCGCACACGGTGTCCACCTTTGTGTACCTGACGGCCGGCACGCCGGAAGAGCACACCGCCCGGAGCAGCATGACGTACCAGTATCAGCAGGGCGACGTGACGGCCCGGGACTTCGGGCGTCTGACGCGGCAGGTGAGCGCGTTTCACAATGAAACCAGCCCGGCCCATCCGTACGAAACGGAAACGGGCCTGACGTTCACGTATGACGGGGCCACGCACCGGCAGACCCGGACCGTGACGGTCAGCGCCATGAAAAATGCGGCAGACCCGGACTTCACGGCCCCGGTGGTGACCACCTCCCGGGTGGTGTCGGGGCTGACGGGGCGGGTGATGTCCCTGACGGACGCCACGGGCAACGTCGTGCGCTGTGAATATGATGCGCTGGGGCGGCCGAAAGGGCAGACGCTGCATCCGGAGGACGAGGCTTACCGGCAGGCGAGCCGGACGCAGTATTTTCCGGCAGACAGCCAGGGCCATACGCAGGTGGTGCACACCGACGCGCTGAAAAACCAGGTCAGGACCACGTTTAATGCCCTGGGGCAGGTGGTGCGCCAGGAGGTGCAGGACGTGGACGGGCCGGAGGGGAAACGTCAGGCCTGGCTGACGGCGTCGGTCTGCCAGTATGATGCCCGGGGTCAGGGGGTGTCCACCGCGGTCACGGACTGGCTGCGGGCGGACGAGGCGTCCGGGGAGACGGGGGAGGCCGGGCATCCGCTTCCCGCGCTGCAAACACCGGTCTCCGTCAGCACCACCGCGCTGGTCCGGGACGACTGGGGCCGGGTGGTGTCCACCCGGGGGAGCGACGGTCTGACCCACCACCGGGTGACGGACCCCGTCGCCTGCACGGTCACGGCCTGGACGACGGATGCGAAGGGGCAAGAGACGCCGCGGACGGTCACGTACGGTGACCCGCGCACCGGCCGGGTGGTCAGGGCGGCGGTGTTCCCGACCGCAGAGGACCTGGAAAAGAATGCGCCATACAGTACGGTCACGCAGGCGTGGGACGGCGTGGGGCGGCTGCGTAAAAGCACCGACCCGCTGGGACACACCACGGCGTTCACGTATGACGTGTTCGGGCGCGTCGTCAGCACGACCCTGCCGGACGGGGTGATTGTCCACAAAAGGTATGCCCCGTCCGGTGCGGCGGGTCTGGCCGTGAGCATCAGCGTCACGGACCCGGTGACGAAGGCGACGACCGTGCAGGGTGTCAGGCGGTTTGACGCAGCGGGTCGGGTGGTGAGCAGCACGGTCGGGAAGGATGAGGCGACGGGGCGGACCACCACGGCGGTCTACGAGAAGAACCTGCTGTCCCGGACGCATACAGACAGTACCACGGGGCCGGACGGGGTGACGTGTACCGTGGAGAGTGACCCGCGGCTGGGGAATGCGGTGCTGAGCGTGAAGGCAGAGGACAGGCACGGCGTGCTGCCGGCCGTGGGGCAGACGTTCAGCTACAACAGGGTGACCGGGCAGATGCTGGATGCGCGGGAGGGCGACACCCTGACCCGGCAGTATTACCGGCCGTCGGGCGCGGGGCTGCGGCGTGAGGAGCAGGTGTCCGGCGGGAGCGTGCTGCGGAGCCATGCCGTTCACTCTCTGGCCGGGCGTGTGCAGCAGGTCACCGGTGTGGAGGGGGCCCCCTGCACATACCATTATATCACCCGTGGCCGGCTGGCCGGTCGCGTGGCGTCGGTCACGGATAACGGTGTCACCGTCACACCAGCGTACGACGACCTGAACCGGGTCAGCGGCTGGACGGCGGTGGCGCTGCAGGGCGGGCAGACGCTGACAACGAAGATGGTGCCGGACGCGTACGGGCGGGAGCATATCCGGACGATAACCCACAGCAACGGGGAAGTCCGGACGCTGACACAGACGTGGTACATCAACGGTCAGCTGCAAACCCGGACGCTGTCGCGCACCCTTAATCATGGGCAGCCGGAAACGCTGTGCGATGAGACGTTCATCTATGATGCGCGCAGCCGCCTGCAGGATTACCGGGTGACGGGCACGCAGCTGCCGCGGGACGCGCACGGGAATGCGTTTGTCCGGCAGCGTTTTACGTTCGATGCGCCGGGCAATATCCGGACCTGCGAGACCACGCTGGACAGCAGGGGTCACGGGGCGGTGATTACCGCGACATACGGTTATGCAGAGCATGACCCGTGCCGGCTGATATCCGTGACGTACAACCGGGAGGCGTCCGCGCAGGGCTATAAGGACCTGGCGTTCAGCGACGCGGACTATGATGCGGCGGGTCGCCTGCTGAAGGATGAGGCGGGGGGGGGGCTGCACTATGACGCAGCGGGCCGTCTGGTCCGGGTCACACAAAACGGCGGGCAGGCGGGTGAATATGGCTACGATGCCGGTAACCGTCTGGTGTGGCAGCGGGTGGACAGTACACAGCAGCTGCACCGGCTGTACTACCGGGGCAGCCGGCTGGTCAATGAGTGGGTAAGCCCGAAAGGTAACGGGCAGAAACAGGATACGCAGACCGACACGCTTATCCGGCTGACGGGTGTGGCCCAGACGACGCGGCAGGGGGGGAAGGCGGTGACGCTGCTGCTGGGGACGGACGGGAAGGGGAGCGTGCTGACGGGGAACGACGGGCATACCCGGGACTACGGGTACAGCCCGTATGGTCAGGGGAGCCGGACGGAGCACGGGAGTGAGCGTCAGGGGGAGAGCGTGCGGGGGTGGAACGGGGAGCGGCGTGATCCGGTGACGGGGACGACGCACCTGGGGAACGGTTACCGGGCGTACAATCCGGGGCTGATGCGTTTTCACTGCCCGGACAGTCTGAGTCCGTTTGGGGCGGGGGGGATCAACCCGTATGCGTACTGCGCGGGAGATCCGGTGAACCGCGCGGACCCGACGGGGCACCTGAGCTGGAGCGGGTGGCTGTCGATAGGGCTGGGGATCGCGGCGGTGGTAATCGGAGTGGCGACGCTGGGCCTGGGGGCGGCGGGGGCGATATCGCTGGGGGTGATGGCGGCGTCGATGGCGGTACTGGACGTGGCGTCGGGGGCGCTGGCAATAGCGAGCGGGGCGCTGGAGGAGAGGGATCCGGCGATGAGTGCGACGCTGGGGTGGGCGTCACTGGGGGTGGGCGCGCCGTCGATGGTGTACGGGGGGGTGAAGCTGGTCCAGGGGGGGATAAATCTGGGGAGAAGCCTGCCATCCCTGTACCGCACGGCGGTGGGGACGATGCTGAGTACGGCGCACGCCTCGCAGGCCGCGGGTGTCGGGCGCGTTGCCGCGCTGACAAAAGGGGCCTTGCTGGCAGGCAATGGTGCCCGACAGGCGGCGATGGTCGCCATGGCCGGGGTGCAGGGGGCGAAGGCGGGGGTGGTGGCGACACAGCAGGCGTCTGAGGCCGGGGAAGATGCTGGTCGTTATCCTGC
>NZ_FXAS01000104.1:0-1917 GCF_900177785.1 Cedecea sp. NFIX57
CACGCCGTGCAGTTCACCGTCGCCGGTATTCTGAAGCTCGATGTGCTGAACGATATCCACCAGGGGCTCACGCAGGCGATGGCGAACGGCACCACTCTGCAGCAGTTCCACAATGACCTCGAGCCGCTGCTGCAGCGTAAGGGCTGGCTGGGACGCGGTCTGGTGGCCGATGCGCACGGGGAGCTGGCGGGCAAAAAGCTGATGCCGTACCGGCTGGATACGATATTCCGGACCAATATCCAGTCGGCTTACGCGGCCGGGCGCTACCAGCAGCAGATGCGCACCGTCGCGGAGCGGCCTTACTGGGAATATAACGCGGTGATGGATAACCGCACCCGGCCGATGCACGCCAGCCTTAACGGGCGGGTGTTCGCCGCTGACGATCCCATCTGGCAGAGTATCTACCCGCCGAACGGTTACCGCTGCCGCTGCTGGATACGGGCCCTGACCCGTGCACAGATGGAAAGCCATCCTGTCGGGCTGGAGTCCAGTGAGGGCCGCCTGGTCACGGTACAGCAGCCTTACGGCACGGACGGCGAAACCCGGCCGGTCACGGCGTACAGAGACCCGAAAACCGGGGCGCTGCTGGTCCCGGATGCGGGTTTTCATCTTAATCCGGGCCGCAGTTATCTGGCCGGGCTCGGGCAGAGCCTGCTGGAGAAAGGCACGACGGCCGCGCCTGAGCTTGCGGCCGTGGCCGTCCGGGAGACGCTCAGCAATAACCGCCTGGTGAGCACCATGAACCGGGATATGGAACAGTGGGTAAACGGCCTGCCCGGCAAGCCTGCCGGGGACTTTCGCCGCGTCGGGGCGCTGTCTCCCCGTGCGCAGGGGGCGCTGCGGGGGCACCAGTCCCGGCCGTGGCCCCGGCCCGTCATTACGCTGACCGATGCCGTCGTGCAGCATGCCCTCGCGAGCGGCCAGACGCTGTGGCCGCGCCTGGTCTCCGCCCTGTATCGCCCGGACGCGGTGGTGACGCAGGGCGAAAAAGTGACGGTGGTGACGCGGGGCACCGGGGAGCGGCTGGCGGTCACGCTGACCCCGTTCGCACAAGGGTGGCGCATCACCGGCGTGGAGCTGTATGACGCGGCGGACCTGCGCGATGCCGCCGTGCTGGACGGGACATTACCTGACGAGGAGGACTGACTGTGGAGCCGGAAATCACCCTGACTATTCCGCCTGACCTGGAAGCCGCGCTGGCGGCGCTGGAAAAACGGGTTAAGCGCCGTACTCCGCTGATGGAGCAGATAGCGAATATCATGCTGAACGCCGTGGATGAGAATTTTATCGCCGGGGGCCGCCCGGCATGGAAGCCGCTTAAATATCGGGATGGCCAGCCGCTGATGCACACCCGGCATCTGCACGGCTCCATCACCCCCTGGCACGACAACGACACCGCCGTGGTGGGCACCAACGTGGTATATGCCCGTATCCAGAACCAGGGTGGCAAAACCCGCCCCCATGAAATCCGCCCCCGCAACCGCCAGGCGCTGCGCTTCAACGGCCGCTATGCGAAGAAGGTCAACCATCCGGGGTCGGATATTCCTGCCCGGCCGTTCCTGACGCTGACCGACCACGACCTCGAGGAAATACAGCAGGCCGTCATCGCGTTTATGACCGGAAACGAATAAGCGCCTGTAACACGCCCTGTGGCGTTTACGACTGTTTGCGGGTAACGTGGTATGCCTGCGCGTTATTTAAATCAGTCTGACGCGATTTAAACGGGTTTTAAACGGGGTCCCGCATCCCGTTTCGCCTCTCTCCTTCAGTTTTTCCCGGCACGTCCTTTTCCGTTTCCTTTTATCTGCTTCGCCTGCGCAACTGTTTGCGCCTCCTGGCGGGCGTTACCCTGCCTGCAGAACACAACTCAGGGACACGACCTTCCATGTGGAAATTTGCCACCGCCTCGCTGGCCAC
>NZ_FXAS01000076.1:0-4716 GCF_900177785.1 Cedecea sp. NFIX57
GCGTATGGCAATGAGCCGCTTTATTATCGAGTTTGGTGACCGCCTGGATGGTCACTTCTGAGAAAAGGCATTTACACAGAATCGTGTACAGGGTCTGGACAGGCTTTACACCGCTGACAGTGGACAGAATGTAAATGACAGCCAGTGCTAAACTGATGGAGAAATATGCGTACCAGGAACGTTCATTTCGGTCGCTCATTTCATACTCAGTGGTTATGTTGTGGTGCATATACAGTTTTTTGTGTAGCGCTTTTATTTCATGAGGATTTAAATCATCTGAGATTTCTGAGTCGTCAAGCTCTTTCAGGGGCATGGCAATCACTTTCCCGGTCGACAGAACCAGCACTCTGGCAGTGATGATTTCGCCAAAGAGAAAGCCCAATAGTTTGTATTTAAGATTGTATTTCACTGACATATTTCCTCAATCAGGACGCCTAACGAGCCCTTACACTGATACGCCTGAACAGGCGGCCATTATTGACTGGAAAGGGGAGCGCCTGCCAACCCTGAAAGCCGGATGCTGTACCCGGCCTATAACCGGACCGCCAGGGATGAGGCTGAGCAGACGTTCCCCTTCAGCGTGGAATGCAAAACCTCCCATCAACGGGCATAGCCGGGGTTCGGGCGTCCCACCTGATCAGCAATCTGCGTATCACCGATAATCTTCGGCTGCTCAACACCCACCACTGGCCTCTGGCGCATAGCGCACTGGACACGCTCAGCCATTTTCTCTGCAGCGGTTAAGTGAGCATCTCAAATAGCTGGATAGTCAGTTCGTCGAACAGGAGAAAGAAATCCAGTACCAGCATCGTGAAAATGTGAACCGCCGGAGATTATCGGAGATACCCGGCTCTGGTCCGATAACGACAAGCGCTCTGATGGCGTGGAAAACCGATCCCGCATCTGCATAAGTGTCAATACGGTCTGTATATGACGCTTACGTTTCTCTGTGCCAACATGTTAAACGTATTCCGATTATTTGAAATAAATGGCTATTTTACTGAATGGAAGGCTTTCCAATCTTCATCTTTGCAGCAGTGGCCTCTCAGTAGACCTCTTCCACTGGATGACCAATAATGAGCCGTCATGTGTATTTAAAGACCAGACGCACTGAAACAGTGCGCAGACCTAGTGAGCCAATTTTGCAACAGTGCAGCTGTGATCCTGTAGTTCTTCCGCCGTCGCGGGAGAACTTACGCTTCCCGGATTGACCAGAAGCAGAAATTCGTCCGACCGTGTGCGCGCAGGTACGACAGTCACTTCTGCGTACTTCATATTGCTCCGATATCGCTCATGTACCAGGTCGAAAATGTTCTCATTGAGAAAAGCCGTTGCACTGAGCTTCCTGATATCATAAAGAATGTCTCGATCATTTTTATTTTTAAGCGGCTTGCTTTCCCATCCCCATCCCAGTTTTTCGATATCAAGGTCACTGAGGCTTTGTTGGGTTTTTGCCGCCAGGCAGGATATATGAATATGTAAATGATTTTGTGTCCGGCTATTTACCGGATTGATGGTCAGGGCAATATCTTTTTCCGCCAGTTTTTTCCCTCGTTGTTTTAGTTGGTCAAAGACAAAACCACGTGATTGCCAGGCACTGTAAAACAAGTTACTCACCGGATGCGTGTAGGGACGACTAAGAACGCCTTCATCCTCAATACCTGTGACATTGTCCATCGGCAGCAGAAGAAACTGGTTGTCACTGGCAGTTCTTGTTTTCAGAATGACATACCCGGCCTGATAGTTCATCAGGCTGCAGTCACCGTAATTCCCCGCCTTTTTATACTGGTCCTCACAGCCCTGAAGTGCCTCATTCAGCTCATTGCCTGTGGCTACCTGCAAGGCATGCGCGGATAAAATAGACGTACACAGCATACACATGAAAAATAGTCTTGATACAGAACCTGGCATATCCTTTTCTCCTTGTTTTAATCCCGATAGTCTCTGTCGTTTTTACTTCACGGATATGCTCACATGGGTCAGTAGCGCTCCCCGCGATTTACCATCACTCCGTGCCTTTCCCCGAACAGAAAGGTAATACTCTGCTGACTTTTTGGGCGTGAACGAATATTCCCGATCCTTCCATTCGGTTGTCGTCACAACGGTTTCCTGATGATCGTATGCGGCAGTTTCGACCGCTGAGTCGCCAATCCGTCATGTATACTGATCTGCTTCAGACAAATTTGTAGCCTGATAATTGTCGCGTGCATCAGTCCATTTGATGACATAATTTACGCCTTCAGTCAGATGAACACGGGCATATATGCGACCCGGCTTGTTGTTTACTGCCAGTTTAACCGCTGAGTGAAATCGTCTGGATGGCAGGCCGCTGTTTGTCTCACCCAGCACTTCCACTGGCGTTTTATCTGACAACACAGTAGAGCCAACAGTCCAGTCGTCGTGCGAAGAGCCATCCGGCCAGGTATCCACGCTTCCGGTGCCAGTGACACTGAGTTCTGACAGGTCATTTTTTAGCAAATTTTTACCGGGTGTATCCGTATTGTCTGGTCGCCATGTTGTGAGCTCCACCCTGCTCGTGACCAGGTCTATTTTCACAACAGGAATGGCCTTTCCTGTTTTCTGCTGGTACTGTTCCGCTAGTTTTTTGGCAACCGTGAAATCAGCGTCAACAAACCCCTTTCCGGCCTGATTCGCGTAAAAAACAGCCTTGATTTGGGGCATGTCTGTTTCCCCCCAGGGCTTAACGACAAGTTCATTCCAGCTGGCGTTGAGCGCATTATTCTTGATAATGTTGTGATTATCGGCTGAGGCTTTGATAGCGGCCGCAAACTGGGCAGGATCCTTAACACTGAACGAGCATTGCTTGCGACCGTCTTGTTCACGATCGGGGTAATGTTTGGTAAATGCCGTGTACCATGCGTCAGTGGTGTCACCTGTTCTATCGCTTAATGTATGTTTACATGAACTTAAATCATTAGCGTCAGACTGTGTATTCTTGTCGCTACAATGGTAATTCTCTGCACTCCTGTTGTAACCCGACAAATCATTCACGGTATCTGCATCGCGTGGATAGATACACTGCAACCTGGAATCGAGGTTGGCGTGTGAAGATTCCAGAACAATCCCCACAGACTCACTGTACAAATTCTTTGTATTTGTATCTTTACGAATGTAATAGTGGGAGGTGATCGTGGCATCTGGCTTCGATGTCAGATAATTAGTCGAACGCATCACCAGCCCGGAGCAGGTCCATGCTGGCTCAGAACCGCAACCATCAACTTTATTCATCCGGGTATTCAACTCGTTGGCAATATCGTGAAATTTTTGATCCAACGAGGTATCTGCGGTGGCGGAAGGGTGATAAACGACACTCATACCGAACAAGGCAAATAATCCAATAAGTAGCCGACTATTGCGACCTGTGCTCATAATTTTAATCCATTTAATTATATATTGTTGATACTGTGTGGATGACTGTCCTGGTCATAAATCATCAATTTTGACACATGATATCTGTCAGTATGCAATTTGTGTTTCATACTGATGTTTTTCCAATTTCACCAACAGAATTCAAAGTCGATATCACACTGCTTTCCTCAAGGAAAACGGTCTCCTCTGAGTAAAGCATAATAATGCCTTCGTTCTTTACGTTCGAAATGGTGTAACACCCCTGAATGAATTGTTTATCATAGAAAACAGTTCTCTCTTACACTTGACATAAAAATGGCACATAATCCAAATTATTATTGATCATAATTAAAATGATTATCATTTTTTATATTCAAAATAATTTAAATTTTTATTTTCAATAACTCATTGTTACATTGTTATTTTAATAACAATGTAAAGTGACAACGCAGTTTAGTTTGCAACTGGTAGCGGGTTTTCCCTCGATTCAGAGTTGTAGTCAGGCCTCTTCAAAAGCTGGCTGGGCATCAAAGTATTGCATAATTGCTGATTTTATATGTTTTTTAATAAAACACCTAGTTTCAGCCATTTTACCGGCGCGAGAGGGCCTGAAGCAGGCGCCATTTCCAGTTTAAGGGCTGATTCTAATCGTCAGCCGATCAGCAAAAGTGTCTCTGGTTGTTCAGCGTATATACCAGCGTTTTAAATGCATTATGCACTTTGCTTCGCCGCTCAAAACGCAGCAGTAGTTGCCGGGATTTGCTGACGGTGCGGGGGCATATGGTCGCAGTACTTGCCGATCACCCCCTGGGCGATGAGTGACGGCTTTGCTACGCCTTTCGGGATAATGTGTGCAGGCATACTACCGCTGATTTCCCGCTGGTGGCAGGTGCAACCATACTGCAGGCGAACACATCGGTTAACCACGACACGAGCCTGGATATATACCAGCTTTTCACTTACCTCATCGCGGATGTGATGCAGCGTGCCCTGGCAGTCAGGGCCGCTTTCGGCTGAGGCGGGTTCGATTGTTTTTGTGACACGGGCAGCAGGGATTTCGCAGAGAACCGGTGCAGTGGCTATGGGAAGAACGGACGATTTTTTGGAGCCCTGCCGGTAAAGTTGTTTATTCAGATTTTTTGCGTTGATTCGTGGCGACAAAGGCCATGGCCGACTGGCCTTCCTGAAGCGAATAAAAAGATCGCAGGCCGTAGATTTGGGTATACCTAACTGGCATTCCGCTTCAATACGCGTAAGCGCCCCATCCTGGACGTGGCGTAATGATTATTTTACAGGCAGGAAGTTCCACGGCAGCAGCTCATGAACCTCGTTTGATGGCCACTCGCC
>NZ_FXAS01000081.1:0-3938 GCF_900177785.1 Cedecea sp. NFIX57
TCTGATCGTGTTCATGCGATGTAACTCCCGGAATAATGCAGTCAGTAAAAGTATGGCACTAACACCTTAGGGAGGGGCGTCCATCACATCACTACAGATGACAGGCTGTTGCGTCGGAGATTGACCTTGATACTGAGGCTTAACCGCAGGCAACCGCATCCGGAAGTTTGGGTACCACCGCCACACGCACGCAAAGTAGCAGGCAGACAACAACCCCGCCCGCGATCGACAAGTATTTTTTGTTTATTGGGTTTACCGGCTTACAGAGACAGAAGAGGCCCACCAAAGTGAGCCTTTAGATTTTGACAAATCAGGTTGTCGCAGTGCCGGGTGCCTCCCGGTGAGCCTTAGGCTGGTCAGGCCGAACTCGCGCAGCTTATGCTCTGGACATTATTCACTTCCAACCAATTACGCCCCGCCGCACAGGGGGATCCACTGCGACAAAACAACCCTACTATCGACGGTAAAATATCGGCAAGGCTTAAACAGAAAATTCGTGTTCACTATCAAAAAAAGCCCGCAGAGATAAAACAGCGGGCACAAGTCGAAACATTGATACAGGAAAGCACGCCCCCGACACGCAACTGTACAGGGCACTTTTAATTATGGATGCGTACTGATAATTACCAGTGGCCATGTTAATTAATTGTTATTTGCACAACGCATTCGGCTGAGCACTAGCCCCCACGCTTAGAACTTGCCCGCACAAAGTGTTTTTGGGGGTAGTGCTCATGCGTATGCATTCTTTATTATTTAAGGTTTTTCATCCAGGGAAAAAATGGCAGGTCTGCACGGAATTCAATCAATATACTATCGTACATCATCACCCCGGTCAGAAATGAAAGAATAAGTATCAAAGTAATCAACCATTTGCGCAATTGATTTTCTCAATTATTTGCCTCATCGTAATAGTGTGTATCACGGAAAGCAATTACCTGTGAATAGAGGTAATAATATATTATGCAGCCACCAACAAAGCATCCGGCGATCACTGCAATCATCAGCATTTTTTTCAAAGACATCACAACGCTCGCATTTGTTCCATAAATTAACAGCGTAGGCGATTCTATATAAACGCATTATCAATCTGAATTAGAGAATAACTGATAAGCATTCGGCTGAGCACTGCTACCTGGCGACAAGTCTGATACGGAGATACCAGTTAACCACTCAGTGCTCATGCGAATGCTTTAAAAAATGCCCGGCCATTTCAGGACCGGGTAGCAAAGGTGTTTTGTTTACTCGTGCTATTTTTATATGCCATCCGGTCACTTCACTGACCGGATAGCTGTTATCTGATGCCCAAGAAAGCTGCGGGTCTGATCCCCTGCCGTCAACGGTATCGGTTTTTAAAGTCCCGCTAGTCCGGACTATCGCACTGGTAGTGCCTGCCCCCGATAATAACAGGTCTATACTCGCCTGCCGCACTGGGTTGGCGTTGAACCAGTGGCCTTTTCCTTCGGATCGCAACGTTCTATTCATCTGAGCTAACAGTGTATGGTGCGACTACCGGAATCAAACTGGTGACTCACTGATTACCAGCAGTTGCTCTACCTACTGAGCTAAGCCGGCTTTGTTTGGACCGCCACCGGGGCCTCGAACCTCGTACTACAACACCATGGTTGTCGCTCTTCCTGATGAGCTAGTGGCGGTTGGTGGTCCTTGTTGGATTTGAACCAACGACCGAGCGATTATGAGTCGCGCGCTCCAACCGCTGAGCTAAAGGACCGAGTCGCGAATCTTAGGGTAATTATTTATCCATGTAAACTGCACTGGTATTTCTGAATATTACGAAGTAATTGAGAAGCAAACCATAACAGAAACGCCTCACCCCACGGTTAATAAATGCAGAGGTGCTCTGCACAAAGTGCACTACTACAGATTTTACAGATAATAAAATCTCACCATTGATAGCAGGGTTTCGATTTTTGAGTTGTGTATCGTAGCAACCACACTTCGCAGTATTAAATTGGGTTTGGTAATTACCCCCCCTTTTCAGTTTAGGCGGAAGGATATATTCCTCTCAACATTCCTTGCCCATCCTTATCTTGATATCAAGGCCTTGAATAAATCCCTCAGCGGCCAGGAGGCAAACAGAAACATGATCGGGTGATATGCCCACTTTAGTTGTCATAGCGCGTAACGTCATTTTCGATGTAGTGCCATTCCAGAAACACACAGATATTCATCGTGCTTAATGAGGACGATCATGATTCCAAAACAGTGCGAATCTGTTGAGAAAGCGTATCCAGCAGAGCAAATCGCCGGCGGTACTCCGCCCGCTTTTTACTGGAAATGGTGCTGATATCCTTACATGCAGGCATCTGTGGCAGAATATAATATCCTTCCTGACAACAGACAGCACCTATGCTTTTCCAGAAACCATCATAGTCAGCATGTACCATCGCTGACTGCTTTTTGTAACGAGCAAGGCTATAAACATGTGTATCACCTCCAACCGCCAGGATCTTTTCGATCTGCATACACTGTGCGAAATGACAAACAGCATCCAGTACCATGCGCTTGGGAAACACGCCAAAGCAGGCTTTGGTTGCATGCCGAATTACCTCATGCGGGGTAGTGCGACAGCCTCCCTGCAAACCACCAATGAATAACGTCCTTTTCCCCTGATGTCGGCAAAGAGTGAAGGTGATTTTCGCCAGGACCCTGGCCTGATCGTCATGCATAACCATTGTGCAATCCCCCTCTTTATCAAGATTCACCTCACTCTTCAGGCTGACAGAGAAACGAATATTATCTTTCCCCTCAAGCTCGGCCAGAGGTAAACCATCGTGTGACAACCAGCTTGATATCTGCCTGCGGGTAAGCTGGCTATACATGGTATTGTAGTGAAACTGCACGGCACGCAATTTCTGCTTGCGCGTAAATTTGAGTGTCAGATAAGCGCGATTGAGGCGTACAGGCAAACGTGGCTGCATGGCCAGAAGTCTGTACATATAAGGACCATGTATGACTACATCCAGTAGTTGCCATGTGAGCAACGGGGCCAGAATCCCTCGCCATAAGAACTTTAAACGATAATTACCCCGGTTCCACATTTCCCCAGGGCGGTATTCACCCGTCACCAGACTTATAAAGAGATTCCAGACAGAAATGGGATACGCCCCACTCAACGCATGATCAGTCATGACTATCACCCACAGAAATAAAATATATTTTATTTGAACATATAAAATATTAACACTTCTTAAATCAGATAAGAAAACTGAAAAAATGGGCACTGACATCAACACAAAATATAACAATAAATATTAATCAATATTTAGGCCAAAAAAATAAGATAATTCTTTGGGTTCTCTCAAAAAGATAACAACGATAAGGCTCTGTCGAAAACATTCCAGAAAATAGAAGTGCGCCTTATTCTGGATACAATTAGGCTGTTAATGAATAAAGCTGCTTTCGGGCTGGGGTATCTCCTGCGCTTTCTATCAGCTTTTTAAGCATCCAGGACAACTCGATTCCCGTAAATGACGCTTACGTATCTTCGAATGATTTAAATCCGAGCCCCGACTTCGTGATGAGTTTAATCTCCTGATCGTCTTGTTCTACGAGGTTATTCAGGTATTTTATCCGCCTAACCTCAATCAGCAAAGGCCAGAGTCCACAGGCAGGCATCCGGTTAGCTCATATTTTCTTAATTATTTCAGCAGGTAAAATCAGCATGTCTCCAGTTGGCAGGCCATCGCTCTTACCCGTCAGCAGTAGTACCACGTCTGGAAGACTGGCTGACCTGCCTCCCTCGGAGGGGATCCGTGAAATGTGCAGCTGGGGCTGCCCTGCTGCCAGGTCTGCGTCACGGTGTGGGGAAACGACCAGATGGCTGTAAGCGCTCCACAGGGGACGTCTGTCATACTTCCCCCGTTCCGGGGAGGATAGTGTCCATCATTTTTTAATGGACACTATCGGCATGAATAACC
>NZ_FXAS01000084.1:0-3403 GCF_900177785.1 Cedecea sp. NFIX57
GTTTTTTATTTCGCGGGCACGTGATTAACCGACCATGCTATGGTCAGTTGATGAAATTGAAGACTTGCAGACGTGAATAAGGAAGGGATGAGTAATAATAAAGCTTACAGTATTTCTGTATTTCCCTGAACAACCTTTGTTACGTAATGAATCAAACGATAAAAGCACGCCCCATAAGAGAATGAATACTGAAAGTCAGAGCGTGCGACAGGTAAAATAAAGCAGCCTGTTCAGGCCGCTTTATCAAAGTTATGTCATTTACTGGATACAACCGTCCCTTTAATCAATGGCCCGAAAAATAAGTGAAGCTTCAGGATGTTTAATGAGACTGACATAATCCTTCAGTGCATCCTGCCTCGCGACCAGATATTTGCAAACCGTACTGTATTCCGGCCCCATATCCGCCACCTGCCAGGACAGCCAGTTCATTATCATGAGCGTGGCGATAATCCCGGCAGCATCAGCGCTAACCTCTGCTTCAAAATAATTACCGGGAACAACCATGTTATAGCGCGGCTCTCCTTCCGGGGCAATATAGCCAGTTTGAGTAGTGAGGATAATATCGGTATGTGGGGCAATACTCCCGGTCACACCTTTCGGGATAACGTAATAATTCCAGAAGCCGCCATCATAATCAGAATGCTGGCATAACCAGCTGGCAGCCATATTATCTGCAGACGGCGTAAAAAAGAGCGCGGGGATAAAATCCAGACGTTCATCACCATCAGTGACACAGTAGCGCTGGCGTTCATCGATTTTAAATTGTCCGGCGGATTCACGAGCGGTGGTTTTGACTTTTAATGTGTGCATTCTGTTTTCTCCTCATCCCCGGTCCGGTTATGCGCCCTTATTCATGCCGCGCATAAATTCGCGCATGGCATTGATACGGCGCTGATCGTCCAGCCTCTTTTCAAAGTTGTTGATGTAGTACACCGGCGTATACCGCACCCTGCTTAGCTGCATCGTCAGCGTATTACCCGTGACCACTTCGGCAGGAATGCCCAGGAGAGAAAGCTGAATAAACGCCATATCGGCAGCGATCGGGTCGATATCAATGCAACTGCCGAACATATGTTCAGACGGATTGTAGCCCGCCTCAAGTAGCCCTTCGGCATACGCAACAATCATCCCCGCTGCGCCGCTGGCCGGATCGCTGACCGTCACAAACCCTTCCCGCCTGATTGTCAGTTCGACATCCGGCATGAGCAGCTTCGCCATTAACGACTGGACATGATACGGCGTGAAATACTGCCCGTTCCGGTCATCGCCCAGCTCAAGCTCCATGAAGATCGCGCCGAGAAAATCGTGGAATTTCGCCTCCAGGGCGCAGACCATCAGGCAGAAAAGCGTATGCAGATGGCTGATATCGCCCTCACTGTACTTCGCGCAGATTACGCGGCTCTGCTCAATATTCTCCGGTGTTCTGATCCGCGCCAAATCAAGCTCGCTTGCCGCAAGCCTGATAAAGTCGCTGAACACCTCCCAGCGGCGCAGGTTGCGGGCCGTATCCCGGAACACAGCAATGAACTTCCGCCGTGCGTCATCGATGCTTAACGTCTGGCGGGGCGATACCGGAATATCAACGGTGGGCAATTCGGGCTTAAACGGTTCTGAGGGCGCGCCCTCTTTCGCCTGGTCAAAAAAGCGGGCAAAACTGAGTTGAGACATGGTTTCTTCCTCTGAAATGCCGCCCCCTGAGGAGCGGCTCTGTTATCAGTTAAATGCCCGCATCAGTTCGAGCGTGCGTAACACCTGCCCCCATTCGCTCCCACGCATGGCAGGGATCCGAACGGCGCGCCCCTTTCTGCGACACTTTGCGATATGCCGCCCCAGCGCCCGCAATTCGGCGCTAATTTCGTCCCGGTTGATATCACGGCGTTTAATGCGCACCTGTTTTTTTACGGGTGCATTTTTCGCCTCAAGCATCTGGACATACAGGGCGGTCGGTGTAACAATCGAAACTTCACTAAAGTGATTCATCAGTGTTTCCTTTTAGTTAAGGCCGGATTAATCGTTCTCAGGCGTCCAATCCGGCGGGATGAAGCAGGCGAAAGCCTGCTTTTTTCATATCCGGCTCTGGTTCATCTCCTTAACGCGGGCCAGAATCTTCGCGTGATCCAGGTGGCTGTAATCCCGCATCCGGTAATAACGAATACCGATCCGCGCATAGATTTCGGTCACGTTGCCGCAGACCATCTCCGCGAGCATGAAGGTTTCACACTCCCCGTTTTCGCTGCTGCGCCAGTTCAGCGGGTACATCAGCCCCAGCGCGTCATGAAAGGCGTGAACGTCGATTTCCTCCGCAGGTTTTACGGCGGCCTTCTCGCGGCCCCGCCAGTACGCCTGTTCGGCTTCACTGGTGGCATATCTGCCCAGGCTGGCAGAGGATTCGGTCAGGTGTAATTGCATATTTGTTTCTCCTTCTTTGGTTAATGGCGTTTATGTGTCGCCGGGGGTTATTCATCGAGTGTGATGCCGGAAAAATGCGCCATCAGATGCAGCATGTCGGCAATCTCATCGACTTTCTGCTGAATGGCTGGTGTGGCTTTCAGGATGCGCGTCACTGCGGTTCTGAGTTCACCCATATAGCGGGTTGCTGATTCGCCCAGCGCCGTTTTGTCCGTGTTGCTCTGGTACTTCAGCAGGGCTTTGCTGACATGGTTTTGCAGGATTTCAAGCTCGCTCAGGGCGTTTTTTTCCCCTGTGTCGAAGCCGAATATGCTGTTCGTGCTGCTGCTGCTCATAATGTTTCTCCGTTGTCGCTGGCGGCATCCCCTGCCGCCACCGGATTCAAAAATCACGCATCTTCCGCGGGGTTCAGTTGCAACAGCTCCCTGGCAAACGTAATGTCCTCTTCGAGTTTGTTGCGGACACACTCCCAGGCGCCTGCCCCCGTCCCGGCATACAGATGTACAGCCAGTTTTTTGGCATCCAGCCAGTACTGGATAACCTGCTTAGCCGTCAGAGGGTGAATCCGGCTGTCTTCCATCACGGCAATGCTGAAGGCGTTATCCGCCAGCGCACGCAGAAGACGGAAAACTTCCTGTGCCTCAGCCTCAAGTGTCAGCTGGAGGTTCCATACCCCGGCCAGCTGGGTAAATAACGCCCTCTGCTGCGTAACAACATCGTCCGGCTGGTTTTTCCCCCATCTTTCCGAGGACGCCTGAGCGGCGGTGTTGACGTTTCGTGTGTGCATGCTGTTTCTCCTGTTCAGGGGGTAAATTTCATCTCTCGTCGGAACCTTTCGCGGCGAAGGGCACTGGAGCACGGGCGGTTAAGGCGAACGGCAAGGGGCGACGACGAAAAGTTTTTGCGTCTTTCTGCAAAAAGTTTTTGGCGGCGTGCACTTCACCCCTTGCGGGGCGACTCGCCTGTGCTACAAAAGCCCCCGCGTAAGGGGCTG
>NZ_FXAS01000088.1:0-3128 GCF_900177785.1 Cedecea sp. NFIX57
GGTTATTCATGCCGATAGTGTCCATTAAAAAATGATGGACACTATCCTCCCCGGAACGGGGGAAGTATGACAGACGTCCCCTGTGGAGCGCTTACTATAAAAATAGCATGCATAAGCAATCTACTTTTGCGACCCGGCACAGAAATGGCCGAGCCTTTTTAAGACATTCGCATGAGCACTGAGTGGTTAACTGATATCTCCGTATCAGACCTGTCGCCATGCAACAGTGCTCAGCCGAATGTCTACATGGCCGATTTTTATTCTCTGATGCAAATTGATGTGGCGTTTATGTAAAACCACCTATGCTTCATTTTCTAGAAAAATACGAGCGCGGTAATGATCTTGAAAAAATGCTGATAATTGCGGTAAATTTCGGATACTTTATTAGTAATTGTATAATATATCATCATTCACAGATGATTTTTCTTAGTGACTCGCATTCCTACGAAAAGGTGGCTGAGCAGGGTGAATAATTGCGCAAATGGTCGCTTATTCTGCTACTGATTCATGACCTGGCTGATGATGTACGAGCGGATGTTGATGCAATTCTGCGCAGACCTGCCATTTTCCCGAGGGATAAGCCTTAAATGATTGAAAGCGTATTCATAATTTAAAACGTCCTGTACGGTCGCGTGTCAGTACTGTGTTTTCCAGTATTGATGCTCGCAGTCTTACATTTGTATTTTTTCGATAGCGAACACGAATTTATCCTCCCGGAATTGCTCTAATTCAGCATAAAGAATATGGTCATATTGTCGCAGTGAATCCCCCTGTGCGGCGGGGCAAAATGGTTAATAGCTCCATGTGAATTAGCAGTGCGAGTCCGGTCTGACCAGCCTAAGACTCACCGGGAGGCACCCGGCACTGTGGCTACCTTACTTAATGACTGGCTTGTCAAAATCTCAAGGCTCACTTAAGTGAGCCTTTTTTGTCTCTGTGGACCATTGAACAAAAAATGCCTGTATGCAAACATTTGGGGAGTAACTGAACGGTAAACGCCGTTAAGCAGTCAATTTAAATATTCATTAATTACACTTATTCATTGAACGCTCTCAGCCCTCTTACTGACAGATTCCGACACCGTAAAGGAAAAAATCCCCTGCATATTGAGGTACTACGCCAGAATCCCAGATTTTTCCGTCACTCCAGTTTCAGCCCCGTAACCAGCGCATTCAGGTCAATAATTTCGTTGTTGATCTGGAAGGTGTAATGCCCGGTCAATACAATGTGCGGCCAGGCCACCGGTGATATCCTGATCAACCCCTCAATTCCCCTTTCGTTTCCTTCGGCTTCCAGTCGTTCCGGTAATCGCGGCAGGATCGCCGTGTTGTAATAAATGGGAGCATAAAAAAGCCAGGGCATCGATGTTTTACCATATGGCAGGTACCCCTGAAGCATCTGTCACTCGCAGGTCTACGTGCTACTGCCCCAAGGATTTCTATGCTCTTATACGTTTTTACCCGCTCCCGGGGCCGAATAATCGTGCCCCGCGCGTGCATCAGTGGGGGGGCTGACCGGGCTACTTCTTAACAGGGTCGGTCAGACCAGCCGCTTTATTGATGACCATCTGCAGCACTGCCTGGTCAGTCATGCCTGGGATCACCGTGATCGTCTCTGCAGTAGCGCCGATGGCTGGCATCACCACCAGGCCCGGCGTGCCGGTGAGCCCGATGTCCGTGGCCAGTTGCCCGGTGAGGGTCAGCTCAGCCTGCACGTCCCTGTCCTTCGCTATCGCCGACGGGGCAATCTTCATGGCCCCGGCCGCAGTGCGGATATCATTCTCCGTCAGCGCCCCCTCGTTATGCCCGGTGGCATACAGTTCGTTATGGTACGCGAGGTACGCCTCTGCGCCCTTCTGCTGCCAGATTTTCAGGCCTGTCTCTGCCGCCAGGCGGGAGGCAGGCCATCTGTCGCCGAAAATGGGCCACTCACGGAACACAAAGCGCACCTGCGGGTTGGCTTTCATCAGCTTAGTCAGCTCCGGGGCCAGATGGCTACAGTAAACACACTGGTAGTCGAAGAAGAGCGTCACCACCACCTTCGCATCCGCAGGACCGTAGGAAGGTGCATGCGGGTCATGCAGCAGTTCAGACTGGTACGCCAGCACCCCTTCCGTCATCGCCTTCACCGCCGCCGCTTCCTGACGGGCCTGCAAGGCCTCACTGACCTTTATCAACACCTCCGGGTGGGCAATCAGGTAATCCGCAGCCACCTTCCCGATGCGGGCCTCCTGTATCGGGCTAAACGGCGAGGCCGGTTTTGCCGCCTCCGCGTGGGAAAAATGGCTGATTCCCTGGGCAACCACCCCACCCAGGACGCCGCTCAGCAGAATGGCTGCGGCAATGTTTGATTTTTTAAGCATGATGTTTCCTGTAAATAAATAATGATGTGATACCTCTGCCGGGAACCCCGGTGGCCCTGTGGACCTTGTTTATTCGCGGGGCAGCAGGCGGGATGACACCGACTTGCACCACTGAAAATCCTTCGTCACCGCCTCAGGCTCGGCGATATCCTTTATTTTACGGGGACGCCCGCGCGGTACTTTTCTGTATTTCGCCTGCTTCACCGCCTGCGCATGATGCGCGGCGGCCTCCTCCGCCAACTGTCTTCTCCGGACAGATGAGAGAACATGGCCCAGCGTTCTTTCCTCCTGCGTTATCAGCGCGTTCAGCAAAAAACGTTCGTACTCCGTCAGGCCTTCCGTCAGCTGGTGATACGTGCCTGTCATGACTTTCCCTCTCCCGTAATTTCCCGTAGCATGCTGCTGGCAGCGTGCCACTTTGGCTTCGGCGTACGCCCGTCAGCCTGCCTGTGGGGTCTGTTTCGCCACCCAGGACCAGACCCGGCGGCAGGTTTATACCGTCCGGCCAGTTCAGCCTCATCGCCATCAGGTTCCGCCCGCAGCGGCTGCTTATCTTCGCACCTGCCGTCAAAAGAAAGTTCCGATTCAGTCTTCAAGTGATTTCTCCTTCACGATATCCCGTTCAGCCTGGTCCATCCGGGCTGCGGACGGCGGGTCTGTCTCCGTCCCGCTGTAGTGGTTGAATAATCAGGACACTAAACTTACATCCATAACGGAGGTGTTTAGTGAACCAGAAACGACAATTTACCCCTGAGTTTAAAAAAGA
>NZ_FXAS01000087.1:0-3148 GCF_900177785.1 Cedecea sp. NFIX57
CGCTGTGACGTTCTGTTCGCCATGATGCGTGACGGTACTTTTTATACCCCTGCGGCATCATAAGCATGCTTGACAACTTAATAGGGGCACCCCCCTGATAATGGGGCGAATATGCCGTCGGACGCATTTAACCTTATAATTAATCTAAGGAATGAATATGAATAGCTTATCCACTACCGACGACTCACTCGTCGTCGGCAAACTCCCTGCCGGTATATCTGTTAACTCAATGGAGGTCGACTTTCCCGACGCGGTCTCACACCGCTCGGCAAAAATCTTCGGTAACGAGAAAAATAATCTCCCCGTCCGGGTCCGCTTTAAAATTATCCGGACCGATGAAAATAATAATGTCACCGATGAATGGAAAGACAAGGTTTATCTTTACGACACATCCTCAAAGAAAGCGCTTTCCGGTAGCGTCGGTATACACGACGGAACCAGCAATGAGCTGTTCTGCAGTCTGAGTAAAAATGATTACACCCTGGGGTTTTATGACAACGGGGGTGGGGAGACGCCGGTTTCTGCTGATGGTACGGCGGAAAAGGTATTTTATGTGAGTAGTCTGTCTGTAATGCACTCCGCGAAGGAGTTTAAGCTGGGGGCATTTCTGTCGCCGGAGCACAGTGCCACCCCCATCGGTGACGGCAGCGATGCCTCCAGCCAAGAAAAGGCGACCGTCGCTCTGACCGTTATGGAGCCGATTGATTATACCAACGCCTCGGCGTGGGGGGGGGCAACAAAGGGCGGTGAGACCGACATTTCCTTCCATGGTAATCTTGTGCTCGAGGCTCGTGGTGAAAAAAGTGTTGATGAAAATAAGGTGTCAGGGAAATATACCACCTGGCAGCTCCGTCATTTCATGTTGAAGGATAATTCCCCTATCAGGCTGACTGTCACCAGCGCCGGAGGGGCAGAAGACGGTAAACTGGCCCCCAGCCAGGGCGCCGTGGCCTCATCTGAACAGACCATCAATCCTGAAACCCGCTTTAATGCCTGGGTCGTCCCTGTGCAGGGAAAAGCGTTAACCATCACTCCCCGGGAAACCGCTCAGAACCATACATTTGTGGAAGTGAAGATCCCGATAACGCTCCTCTCCTTCAGCCACGGACTGAATTATAACACCCAGGATATTTCTGTTATGCAGGCATCAGTGACGGTTAAGGATAATGATTTTTCTGTTCAAACCAGTAACGACCTGACGGGCATAGTGAACATCCGTGACAATGTGGGACATTAACAGCTCCTCCGGGTGACCTGTAGCACCGACGGCCGACCGGCCGTCACCGGCAAAGGCTGACACCTGCTCCGTCCGGGCGCCGACATGCCGGCGCCCCTTCCCGCCACGGTGTCATGGCCGTTTCTGAGAGATTCACCCCTGCATTTCCGTTAAACATGACCCGGCGCATCCTGAAAGATGTTATTGAAAAACTTTAAAACCAGCGATAAAGCGTGAGCTGGTCAGCTGTCTGACCGTGCAGTTTGCCATGAGCTTACGTCAGGCATGCAGATTGTTATCACTGAGCAGGAACGTGTATCTTTACCAGCCTTACACTCGCCGGGATGAACCAGTGATTCTGGCACCGACTGAGCTGGCAGCACGTTATACGCAATATGGTTTAAAGAAGCTGTTTCAGCTGCTTCGCAGGCAGGGCAGCATCTGGAACCATAAGCGTGTTTACTGCCGGTTAAAGCTGTATTTTTGTCGGAAAGGAAAGCTGCGTTTGCCTGTGTGTAACCTGACACCACTGGCCACGCCGGAAGCGCAAAACCAGAGCAGGTCTATCGATTTTATGCACGCCCGCTGGGCTGCGGCAGGCGCTTTCGTACCTTCAATATAGTGGATGATTTTAATCGTGAAGCGCCGGCGATAGAAATCGACCTGAATATCCCGACTCAACGTGCCGTCCGGGTCCTGGACAGAATAGTGGCAAGCCGCGGCTACCCGCTGAAGATGCGAATGGATAACGGGCCAGAACTGGTCTCACTGGCACTCGTCACAATGGGCTGAAAAACATGGCGCGCAGCTCGAATTTATCAAGCCGGGCAAATCGACACAGAACGCGTTTATCGAACGTTTTAACCGAACTTACCGGACAGTAATCTAGGATTTTTCTCTGTCAGCCCCCAGGATGAAGCCCGGGAAATCACGGAATGCTGGCTGAATGAATACAACAGCGAGCGTCCCCATGAATCCCTGAAAAACCTGACGCCGGAGGAATACCGGCTGGGATCAAAAGGTCGGAATCTCTGATTTAACCTGGCATCGATATTGGGATGGGATCAAAAAAACGGAACTCTCAAAAAGTACGTGGAACTAAAGCTGGGATACTTACAGGTGCAACTTCCTGCTGAGATACAACATAATCCAGTTTATATCCTGATGCTGAAGGGTCGTTGTGGGCAGTGCAACAGAAACTTATGAAGAAGCATGTGAACGGATCCGATTGAGGCCAAGAGAGAAGGGGGATATTTACTACCCCACTCTCAACACGTGTTGTTTGTCTCAGAAGGTATAGCTAATACCTACAGTGAGCTCGGTAACGTCGTGTTTATTGACCATCGGGCTATTGCTTATGGTTGAAGGATAAAATCGTCCCGTGATTTCTCCCCAAGTATTCCATTGGTTTGACCAGGCATAATTCATCGCCAGTTGTAAGTAAGGCACATAACTGTCGTTTGGGCACCAGATGGAAAGGCCGCTACGTTCAGACTCTTTATCTGTTATCCCATAATAATAACGTGTATTTTGCGTATTCGACCAGTCAACGCCCACCTCAGGGACCAGGGTAAAATTCCCCCACTGCTGCAGTAGAATATAGGATACATTCAATGTTACTCCCTTACTGTTATTCAGCGTGTCAGCGCCCACTGTTGTGCTGAAAGCTCCAACAGGGGAGATATACAGCCAGGTAAAGCCGCCCATCATCGTGCTGTAGCGACTATTGAGGCTGCGCATAGCCGAATTGCGACCATCGGAAGAACTATATTGATTAGTGTAGTAATAGAGTTTTGCACGGAAAAGTTGAGTATCGGTATTGATAAAATTATATCCAGACCCTGTACACGATTCTGTGTAAATGCCTTTTCTCAGAAGTGACCATCCAGGCGGTCACCAAACTCGATAATAAAGCGGCTCATTGCCATACGC
>NZ_FXAS01000125.1:0-1338 GCF_900177785.1 Cedecea sp. NFIX57
CCGCGGTCACGCTCAGCGGCCCCCCGTTGCCCTCACCGACAGCGTCAGAGGTGGCCACGGATTTAGCCCGGTCCGCATCGTACGTCATCGTCACGTCCGCCGGGGTCGTCAGGGCCGGAGAGGTTTTCTTGTTTACCGGCACGACGATGGTGGTCACCACGTTATCGTAGCCGTCAAGAGCGTCCGTCCCCGTCACCGTTACCGTGCCCGGATACAGAACTTTCAGCTTGTCACCCGACAGGCTGGCACCGGTGGTACCGGCATCCGTCAGCACATAAGTGATCTTGCTGCCCGTGCGGGCCAGCGGCATCGTCAGTGTCACTGTGTTGCCCGCCGTAACAGCGGGAATACGCTCCTCGTTTTTACCGCCGGCCCCCTTATTCACCTTCACCGTGAAGGTGACGTCTTTCGGCGCCTCCGTGTCCGGCGTTGCCGCCTGGCTGACCGTAATGGTGACCAGGCCCGCCGGCACCTTCAGCGCCGTCAGTTTCACCTGGCGTTCAGAGGTCAGCGTCGCCGTCACGACGCCAGACGGCGCCGCGGTCACGCTCAGCGGCCCCCCGTTGCCCTCACCGACAGCGTCAGAGAGGGCAACGGATTTGGCCGGGTTCGCATCGTACGTCATCGTCACGTTCGCCGGGGTCGTCAGAACCGGAGAGACTTTTTTGCTCACGTTCACCGTGAACTTCTCTGTTTTATTCGCGTAGTTGTCCAGCGTCTCTGTGACCGTGATGGTCGCAGAGCCCGCAGATATCCCTGTCACTTTGCCTGTGTCTTTGTCTACCGTGGCAATGGCTGTCTTATCCGAGCTGAAAGTCAGTTTCGTGCCCGCAAGGAAGCCTTTTACATTCTTCAGATTATCCGCCGAGTTATTCTCTTTCGTGTCGCCCACGTTCAGGTCGATATTTCCCGGTTTCAGGTCAGGCAGCGTCCCCGGATTCACCGTCACCGTGAAGGTGACGTCTGCCGGCGCCGTGGTGTCAGCCGTCGACTCCTGCTCAATCGTCACGGCCACCGGAGCCTTCGTCACCTTCAGCGCTGTCAACTCAACCCCGAGACGGTCCGTCAGCCGGGCCGTTACCGCCGCATTATCTGTCCACACATGCAGTGTACCGCTCCCGTTGCCGTCGGTAATCGCCGCCGTTTTGCGCGGTTTGTCACCAAACGTCATTGTCACGTTCGCCGGCGCCTTCAGGGCCGGCGAGGTTTTCTTGTTTACCGGCACGACGATGGTGGTCACCAGGTTATCGTAGCCGTCAAGAGCGTCCGTCCCCGTCACCGTTACCGTGCCCGGATACAGAACTTTCAGCTTGTCACCCGACAGGCTGGCACCGGTGG
>NZ_FXAS01000114.1:0-1462 GCF_900177785.1 Cedecea sp. NFIX57
CCCCGTTACTTTATTCGTCCCCCTTATACTGGGGGTGTTAGCCAGCCAGACCCGGCATGATTACTGCCCCCAGTCGTCCATGATCCGGGGGGGGATGTCACCGGGTCTGGTGGGGCGCTGGTAACCGCTAATAGGGGTCAGGCCAGGCACTTTTGCCGGGGCCGTCTGTAACGTGGATGCCGGTACCTGCTCCCCGAGGTTATCTGGTTAACCCGTATAAACAGGGAGACAGAATGACCGAATCCAGCGATTACGAATCAGTCCAGGTCTTTATTGGCGTTGATGTCGGTAAAGATACCCATCACGCCGTTGCCGTTAATCGTTCAGGTAAGCGCTTGTTCGATAAAGCATTACCCAACGACGAAAACAAACTCAGAGCGCTGATCTCTGACCTGAAACAGCATGGTCAGATACTGCTGGTTGTTGACCAGCCCGCCACCATCGGTGCGTTACCTGTCACCGTTGCCCGCTCTGAAGGCGTCCTTGTCGGATACCTTCCCGGGCTGGCAATGCGCCGTATCGCCGACTTACACGCCGGTGAAGCCAAAACTGATGCCCGCGATGCAGCTATCATCGCCGAAGCTGCCCGTACTCTGCCTCACGCACTACGCACGCTGAAGCTGGCTGACGAGCACATCGCCGAGCTCTCCATGCTCTGCGGCTTCGATGATGATCTTGCCGCACAGACAACGCAGGCCAGCAACCGTATCCGCGGTCTGTTGACCCAGATACATCCGGCTCTGGAGCGCGTTCTCGGCCCGAGACTGGATCACCCGGCCGTGCTCGATCTGCTCCAGCGATATCCCTCGCCCGAAAAACTCGCCTCGCTGGGTGAGAAGAAGCTGGCAACCCAACTCAGCAAACTCGCGCCCCGTCTGGGAAAGCGCATTGCTGCTGACATCACCCAGGCTCTGAGCGAGCAAACCGTCATCGTTCCCGGCACGAATGCTGCTGTCATCGTCCTCCCACGCCTGGCACTCCAGCTCATAACACTGCGTAAGCAAAGAGACGAGGTGGCCCTTGAGGTAGAGCAGCGGGTCCTTGCTCACCCTCTTTATCCGGTCCTGACCAGCATGCCCGGAGTCGGTGTCAGGACCGCAGCCAGACTCCTCACGGAGGTCGCCTGTCGCGCCTTTGCCTCTGCCGCACATCTTGCTGCTTATGCTGGCCTTGCGCCGGTAACCCGGCGCTCCGGTTCGTCGATACGTGGCGAACACCCGTCAAGACGAGGCAATAAAACCCTCAAACGGGCGCTGTTCCTGTCAGCCTTCGCCGCGCTCAGGGATCCGATCTCCAGGGCTTACTACACACGCAAAATGAGCCAGGGAAAGCGACACAATCAGGCACTTATCGCCCTGGCAAGACGCCGCTGTGACGTTCTGTTCGCCATGATGCGTGACGGTACTTTTTATACCCCTGCGGCATCATAAGCATGCTTGACAACTTAATAGGGGCACCCCCC
>NZ_FXAS01000017.1:0-113145 GCF_900177785.1 Cedecea sp. NFIX57
ATGGCGCTGCTGGCGCATCTTTGCTGGCTTTTTAGCATGGTGACGGCCTTCATGAGGGGATATGTGGCCCGGAGGCTGTGGCTGAAAACGCTGGCCAGGTGAAGAGAAAAAAATCGCGATCGCGACCTGCGGTCGCTCAAAAACAGAGCCCCACCAAAAAACAGTGGGGTTAGTCAGCAGTCTGAGGGGCGCAATGCGCCCCTCTTCTTATCCACGAGTTAGCGCCGCGTATTCCTTCGGGCTGAGGTAAAGTTCACGATACTTTTCATCAACCTGCTGCCACATCCGCTGAGAAAAATAGAGCGCCGCAGGCAGTGGATGATGGTGAATCATCAGCGAATCTGCCTGCCCTTGCTCATTGATATGCACCCACACTGCGCACTCCACGGCCACGCCGTCCACGCTTGCGCGGTAAGACTCCATAAAGAACCGCTCGTTGACATAATCCCGGTAAGTAAAGCGCTGGAAGTCATACAGCGGAATGGCCGCTTTCAGGATCTCCAGAATCGCCGTTTTGCCGTGAACCGGCGCTTTTAGCACCACGCCTTGCAGGCTCGCCTCATCAGCAAGGATAGCCAGCCAGGGTGGCGGCCCCTGTACATCAAGAATGGGGGATGCGGTGTCGTTAAATAACATAGAACTCTCCTGAAAGGTCAGTGGCGTGGCAAAGTCGGGTAGTCGGTGTAACCGCGGGCATCCCCGGCGTAAAATGTTGAACGGTCATAGGCGTTTAAAGGCGCATTTACGGACAGCCGATACGGCAGATCGGGGTTAGCAATAAATGCTCGCCCGAAGGCCACGGCATCCGCATTTCCTGCGGCAATAAGCGCATTTGCTGATTCGCGGGTAAAACCGCCTGAGGCAATAATAGCGCCGTCAAAATAGGGCCGTAGCAATGCAGCAATAGAGGCTGGCTGCGTCATGTCCTGCTCTTCATTTAGCCCAGTGTTGGCTCGCGGCTCCACCAGATGCAGGTAGCCAATCTGCTGTTCTGAAAGCCAGGTGGCAACGTCCGTAAACAGCGCCATCGGGTTACTGTCGCCAATGTCTCCCAGCTTGCCGAACGGGGAAAGCCTGACACCGATTTCCCCAGCGGAGTAAACCTCACGCAGCGCCGCAAGCGCTTCGCGCATGAAGCGCATTCGGTTTGCTATGCTGCCACCATATTCGTCCGTGCGCTGGTTAGTTTTGTTCTGCAAAAACTGATCAATGAGAAAACCGTTCGCCGCATGCAACTCCACGCCGTCGAAACCCGCAGCCTTCGCTCGCCGTGCCGCCTCGCGATACTCCTCAATCACCGCAGGAATGGCCGAGAGTTCAAGGGCTGCCGGTGTGGCAAACGGCTGAGGTGTAAAGTTAGCATCCAGGGTTTCACCCACAGGGCGAATAGCCGAGGGAGCAATCGACGGGGTTTCAGGGTGGTGACTCTGATGAGAAATGCGCCCCGTGTGCCAGAGCTGGAGGTAAATAGCGCCGCCCTTTTGATGCACGGCTTCCACAACCTGCTTCCAGCCTGCCTGCTGACTATCGCTATAGATGCCCGGCGTTTGCGGAAAACCTTTCCCCTGCAGCGAAATATTCGTCGCCTCGGTAATAATCAGGCCGCCTTCGCTGGCACGCTGGCCGTAGTATTCGGCGTTAAGCGCGTCAGGTGCGCCTTCTGGCCCGGATGCACGCATTCTGGTTAGCGGCGCCATCACTACCCGATGTTGTAAACTGAGCCTGCCTGCCCGTAGCGGGCTGAACAGATCTTTGACATGTGTGGTCATCATTGCACTCTCACTATTGACTTAAAATGGCGATCAACTCGCCGTCGCTTGTGGCCGGGTTTCATCCCCGGTTTGTCCTTTGTCCAGAAATAAAAACACCACCAGTGCGACCAGCAATGTGATGCTCATCAACAGCAGCAACAGGTCGCTGAATGCCGCGTCGTAGCTGGCGGCAATTGTTTTATACGTCACGCCCTGCAGCGATGTGGTTGCGGTCGCGACATCACCGGTAACAACGCTTTGCGCGACATGGGCAAGCCGTTGAGGGCTGCCGGACACCGCCTGGTGCAGGTTCTTTGCCATCAGTGAAGAGAGCAGCGCGCTCACAATGGCCATCGCAATCCCTTCCCCAGCCACCCGCGTGGTACTGAAAATACCCGTTGCCATGCCCGCCCTTTCGCGGGGCACCACGCTCACCGCCAGGCCATCCATCAATCCCCAGGGCAGGCTTATCCCGCAGCCGATCGTCCACATCGGTAAGGCAAACTGCCACGCAGATGCCCCACCCGGAATGCGGCTGAGCCACAATAATCCGGCCGCACAGACCAGCAACCCAACCCCGCACAGGACGGAAGCAGAGAACCAGCGGGTCAGGGAACCGGCAATAATCGGCAGGAACAACAGCGGCGCAGAGAGCGCAATCATTAACCGTCCGGCCTCAAGCACCGGCATCCCTTCCACGCCAACAAAGCGCAGCGGTAAGAGCAGAAGCAAAACTACAAAGGAATAGGCCGGGGCAGCCGCGAGGAGCTGAACACCAACAAACCGGGGAAACTTAAATAAAGTCAGGTCGAGCATCGGCTGCTGAACACGCAGTTCAATGCGAATAAATACCAGCAGTGAAATCGTGACCACCGCAAACAGTGCCAGGTTATAGACATCCCCCCAACCAACCTCCGGCACGCGCAGAACGGCATAAGTGAAAACACCCAGTGTCCACGTAAACACCACGGCTCCGGCCCAGTCGATACCGTTTGCCGCTGGATTGCGGGATTCGGGCATATAGCGACAGGACAAAAAACAGGCAATGCCTGCCACCAGCGTCAGTAGAATAAAGACAATTGACCAGTTGAAGAGATCGATCATTACCGCCGCTGCTACGGGGCCAAAAGCCAGGCCAATACCGAAACTGCAGCCGACGAAGCTGAAAGCACGCATCCTGTCGGTTCCGTCAAAAACCTGCGCCAGTGCCGACATCCCGCCGGAAAACGCGATAGCGGCGGCAATTCCTTGTGCCCCTCGCAGCAGGTCGAAAACAAACAAGTTTGGCGCGGCAAGCAGCGCGGCTGACAGTAACGCAAAGGCCGCAATCCCTCCGGCAAACATGCGCTTACGCCCGTAGCTGTCGGCAAGTGCGCCCGCCAGCATCAGGCAACTGCCAAAGGTCAGCATAAATGCATTAGCTACCCAGTTAACCGCCATGCTCGAGCCGTGAAAGCTTTGCCCGATAGCGGGTAAGGCCACGGCAGCGGCGGTAAAATTAAAAGGCATAGTGATCGAGGCAAGACACACAGCGACCAGCGTCAGGAGCTGTTCTTGCGGCGGGTGGAGACGGGTAACGGCCATCATTCATATCCTTAGCGGAACTCACAATCTCAAAACAGAGCCTGCAGTAAGCAGGTGGGATAGCGTGCAGAGTAGCGGGTGTTTTTCAGTGACAAAAATGATAAAACGTCCGAACATTACGGAACAAAACGCTCGAATAGAGGTATCACTATGGATCGCCTGTCCAGCCTGACCTATTTTGTCCGCACCGCAGAGTTGGGCAGTTTTGTCCGCGCCGGACAAGCTCTGGGGCTTTCCGCTTCGGCGGTGGGAAAAGGGATTACGAGACTTGAAGAGCAGCTTGGGGTGCGGCTTTTTCACCGCACCACCCGCAGCCTGCAGATGACGTCCGAAGGCAGGGTTTACTTTGAACGCTGCCGGCACATTCTGCAGGATTTGGATGAGGCGGATGCCCTGCTCTCCCATGCCAGTGAAACACCCAGAGGCCGCCTGCGAGTTAGCCTGCCCGCCGCCAGCCACATCCTGTTTGAAGCAGCCATTATCGCTTTCGTTCGCCGTTACCCAGACATCGATCTCGATCTGGATTTCAGCGACAGGCTGGTGAACTTGATTGACGAGGACGTGGATATTGCTATCCGAACCGGCGAACTCCCGGATTCTCGCTTGATGCGTCGCGCGCTGCCCTCTTTGCAACTTATTCTCTGCGCTTCTCCGGCCTATCTTGCCCGGCATGGCGTGCCACAATCGCCCCGGGAACTGGAGGGGCATTGCGGAATTCGTTTCCGCTATGTGAACACCGGCAAGCTGCAGGCCTGGCCGCTGCGTGACTTATCTGAACTGGCGGACGTTCGCACCCGCACCGTGTTCAGTTCGAACAACATGGAGATGGTGCGTAGCGCGATCATTAACGGCCTGGGCGTTGGGGCTGTCCCTGATTTTATGATTGAGCCTCAGTTGGCGAGAGGTATTGTGCAACCGCTGCTGGGTAAGTATTTGAAGGCGCCAGGACAATTCCAGATGGTCTGGACTTCGGGGAAACAGCTTTCGTCGAAGATCCGCGTTTTTGTCGACTTTATCAGCGATTTTATTCTGGCACAGCGGCAAAATAGCGACCTGGATAGTGAAGAATAAACGAGAAAAAATGCCTGATTTTATCTTTCTTATTGGTCCCGGCGGAGCCGGTAAAAGCACGGTGGGTACCAGACTTGCCCTGAAACTCGGCTATGGCGCGAAAGATCTTGATGATGAGTTTTGCCTTCGCCACATGAATATCCGCACCTTTATCTCCTCGCAGGGGTATGAAAGCTATCTTGAAGAGAATGCAAAGCTGCTGGACACGCTGCTCAAAGAAACCTACACCAGCACAGTCTTTATTCTTTCTTCGGGGTTTCTGGCGACCGACATACGGGCAGATATTGTGGCGGCGAATAAAAAGCGAGTGCAGCAGGCAGGTACTTCGGTACTGCTGATGCCCTCATGCGACTACCAGGAGGCGCTGAACATCATTGTTGCACGGCAGTTAAAACGAGGATTTGGCCTGCAAAGCGAAGGAGAAATCAAGAAATTCAGCCAACGTTTTGCGCCTTACATGGCTCAGGGCGATATTCAGATTTTTTCGACCGCTGAACCGGATACTATCGCCAGTCTTATTGCCCAACGGCTGGCAGAGCGGAAGCACTGAGGCAAGCTCCCGCTCGCCCCAGGTAAAACTAATCGACGATCTTTTCCAGATCCAGCAACTCTTCCAGCGTTAGCATGTTGCTTTGGGCGACCGCCAGCGCGTCCTCAAGTCCTTTATTGTAGAGCGCGGGTGCCATTTTTTTCACCAGCTCATCCAGGAAGAATTCAGCTTCAAACTGCCCTATTTGCAGGTCGTGCTTGTCGTCCAGCCAGTCGGTGATGAAATCACTCAGTTGCCGGTAACCCTCGGCGGGAAGCTCAATCTTTTTCATTATGCCTCCACGTCCGGCACCACCAGCGATTCGCCAATGGCGTAGAACTGGCCGCCGGCAATGTAGTGCAGGCTGCGGTATTCCGGCGGGGAGGATTCAAACGACCAGTGGCCGTTCTGGAACACACGGTCGTCAGCCCAGGCAGCAATAATTTCACCGATAAACAGATCGTGGGCCTGATGGTTATGCGGCTCGGGGATAAGTTTGCACACCATCCAGGCCGTGCAGCCTGCGACCAGCGGCACGCTGTGACCCGGCGCGCGGAACAGCTCCACGCCGGATTGTTCGAGCTTGTCGGGCATCTCTTTCAGGCTGTGGGTACCGAGAAAATGGGTCATTTTGAGCTGGGCGGCGCAGGGCACCTGAATCACAAAGATGCCGCTATTTTCGATAAGCGTGCGGGTGGCGGTGATTTTATCCAGCACCACCATCAACTTGGACGGGGTAAAGTCCAGCGCACAGGCCCAGGCAGCGGTCATTACGTCGTCCACGCCATTGTGGTGGGCAGACACCAGCACGGTTGGGCCGTGGTTGATCAGGCGATAAGACTTTTCTAACGGCACTTCAATGATATGTGGGTTCATACTTCACATCCGGTTTTCATCAGGTTGCCGTCAGTTTGCCTGAACAACTAGCGCATTACTTTTCCTTTTTGTGACGTAGCTGATGAGGCAGGCAAATCAGCACCAGGCCGACGAAAATCGCCGCCACGCCGAGAAGCTTGCCCGGACTGAACTCTTCGTTAAGCCACGGCAGGTTAATGGCAGCGAACCACACCAGCACATAGCTCAGGCTTAAAAGCGGATACGCTTTGCTGAGCGGAATGCGCTTTAGCGCCATGTACCAGCAGCCCATTGAAAATGCATAGGCCGCCAGCCCACTCATCAGCGCCAGCAGCCCGTAGCCGCCAAACAGCACGGCCTTAATAAACTCAAGGCTCGGTGCGGCGGGAGGAAACTGAATCATCGCCCATTTCATGCTGAGCTGCGCCCCGCTGACCAGCAGCACGCTCATCAACGCCCAGATATAACCCATCAGGCGTGCCCTCCCAGCGCGATAATTCCCAGAATGATCAGTATCACGCCCAGCCAGTGGTGCGCAGAAATTTTCTCTTTCCAGATCCAGCGCGCGGCAAGGGTGATGAAGATAAAGTTCAGGCTCAGCATGGGGTAAGCGATACTCACCTCGACGTGCTGGAGCACCAGCAGCCAGACGAGCATCCCCAGCCCTAGTAGCATCACGCTAATCCCAAGCCACAGCATCAGGTGACGGCGCCCCGCCCCCTGAGCCGCCTGCTTCTGGCACAGCTGCCCGCCGCAGCTAAGCAAACTGGCCAGAACGATCAGCGCAATGTTCATGGTTGCGCGTCGTACTCAAACAGAACGAAACGCCCGCTGTTGGCCCGGTGATCCGGTTCCGGCAACTTCAGGTCATTAAGATCGCTATTATTCGACACCAGCAGCATCAGCGACACTTTGCCCTGCTTGCGGTGTTCCGCCAGCCAGGATTCGAAGTCGGCGGCGCTAACATAGCGGTTAGACACGTCCGGATAATCAAGGCCGTAGCGCAGCTCGCCCGCCTGATTATAAAGATTGATATCGCTACGCTTCAGCTCCCATGCAACCCCGGCGGCGATACCGACGTTGTTGGTGAAGATGTAACGGCTGTCTTCCAGCTGCGGACGCATTTCATGGATAAATGCCTGCGGCTGCTTGGAGTTTTCCACTTTTGATGGAATGACCACGCCCACCAGCAGCGCCAGGCCCAGCGGACACAGCGCCGCCCAGTACCAGCGTTTCGCGGTCTGACTCAGCGTCAGAAGACCGAACAGCCCCCAGACGGCAAACGCCAGACAGGCCAATACCACCTTCAGCGTTTCATTGGCGGCATACACCGGATGTCTTGCCAGCCCCCACGGTGCGAGGAAGAAGGCGACGATAATCACACAGACCGATCCGAACAGCAGATTAATCCAGCCGTTGGCGCGTAAAATAGCGGAGCCGCTTTTCGCCAGCTCTACGGCGTGACGCGCCATCAGGATCGCCAGTGGCGCAAAGCACGGCAGGATGTAGGTCGGCAGTTTGCCTTTCGCGATACTGAAGAACAGCAACGGCATCACAACCCAGCCCAGCAGGTAGAACGCACCGCCCTGCTCGCCCCGGCTTTTCCAACCGCTTTTCAGCGCACCCGGCAGCAGCGCCAGCCATGGCAGGGAACCCGCAATCAGGAACGGAATGTAGTACCAGAACGGCGCTTTATGCTGCGCGTCTTTCTCGGCAAAGCGCTGAATGTGCTCCACCCAGAAGAAATAGTGCCAGAAATCAGGCTCTGCTTTGGCGATTGCCACCGCCCACGGCAGCATAATCAGCACTGCGCTCAACACCGCCAGCGGCCCAAACAGCAAGACTTCTTTCCAGCGTTTCTGTGCAATCACCCACGGCAGCACGCCAATCACCGGCACTGCCAGCGCCAGGAACCCTTTGGTCATCACGCCCATGCCGCAGGCCAGGCCCAGCAGCACGTAACCGCCGATTTTACCGCCGGTGGTTTGCGCGGTACTGGCCAGCCAGAAGCTGCACATCGCCGCCGTCAGCCACAGGGTGATCATCGGATCGAGAACGGAATACGTACCAATGCCGTAGACCAGCAGGCAGGTAAGGAAGATAACCCCAGACAGCACAGCGATGGTTTTATCGCGCCACAGACGGAACGCCAGCCAGTAAGTCAACAACGCGCTCAGGGTCACTGAAAATACGGAACCAAAACGCACGGCAAAATTGTTATGACCAAAGATGAACTGGCTGATGTTGTTGATCCAGTACCCCGCCACCGGCTTTTCGAAATAGCGCAGGTCAAGGAAATGAGGAACGATCCAGTTGCCAGACAACAGCATTTCGCGGCTGATTTCCGCATAACGCGTCTCATCCGGCTGCCACAGGTGACGAAACTCCAGCGGTATAAGGTAAAGCAAGGCAAAACAGACCAGAAGGGTCATTCCATATTTTGCAAATTTCATCGGTTCACGACTCTATAAGTTGTTGGCAACCCAGCCAGCCTTCGCGGCCTGGAATTGTCCCGCGCACAATTTTGCCTCTCGGCAGCGTGGATAAATCGTCCGGCAGAAGCTCGCTTAGCGGGCAGAACTGAACCCCCTCGGTAGCGGCCATCGCCAGCAATTCACTAAAGGAATCTCGCATCACCATCCCTTCAACTTCGGCATGAATGGTGTAAACCGGTGTGCCGCTGTCCTGGTGAATTTTATCCAGGATAAAACGGTTAAAGTTCTCTTTACTGACTTCAGTCCCAATCACCTCGTCCCACGTTGGTAGCGTGACGGGAATCTGCACCGTCGCTTCGCGACAGCCAGACAGCACAGGGATAAACGGCATGGTACCACGGCAGTCACTGTTGTACTGGAACGGGAAAGCGGCTTTCGCTTTCACTACGCGCTGGTCTGCACGCCAGCCCGCCACCGCTGAGCAGCTAACAGGCTGACCCACAATTTTCTGCAGCGCATCCAGGCCGAGGCGAATCTGGTGTTCGAGCTTGTCCTGTTCCCAGACGCCCGCCCAGGCCTGCCAGGCATGGTGATCCCACGCGTGGAGGCCCACCTCATGGTGGTCCGCCGCTGCCGCGATAACCTCTGCGTTGCCTGCGCCAATCACGCGCCCGGGCCACGCGGTCCCCGCCAGCAGAATGTCCCAGCCATACAGCGATGCTGCGTTGGAGCGCAGCATCTTCCACAGGAATTTAGGCTTGATCAGGCGCCACAAGTGGCGCCCCATGTTGTCCGGCCCAACGCTGAAGAAAAAGGTTGCCTGAGTCGAGTGTAAACTTAGCGTCTCCAGAAGGTTTGGCACCCCTTCACGGGTGCCTCGCCAGGTGTCGACATCAATACGCAGGCCGACTTTTCTCATGAAGCAGGGTCCGTCAGCTCAACGGTTTTCAGGAAGAAGTCCAGCGTTTCATCGATGGTTTTCTCCATGTGGACTTCAGGCGTCCAGTCCAGCAGGCGCTGGGCGTTGCGGATGCTTGGCTTACGGTGCTCAACGTCCTGATAGCCTTTACCGTAGTACGCGCTGCTTTCCACTTCGCGGAAACCGGCAAACGGCGGGAACTGGTTGCGCAGCGGATGGCGTTCGAAGCTTTCCAGCAGCATTTCTGCCAGCTGTTTGATGCTTGCTTCGTTGTCCGGGTTACCGATGTTGATGATCTGGCCGTCGCAGTTATTGTTTTTGTTTTCAATAATGCGGAACAGCGCTTCGATACCGTCTCCGATGTCGGTGAAGCAGCGCTTCTGCTTACCGCCGTCGATAAGCTTGATCGGGGAACCTTCTACCAGGTTCAGGATCAGCTGAGTAATTGCACGGGAACTACCGATACGCGCGGCGTTCAGGTTGTCCAGACGCGGGCCCATCCAGTTAAACGGACGGAACAGCGTGAAGCGCAGCCCTTCTTTTTCGCCGTAAGCCCAGATAACACGGTCAAGCAGCTGCTTGGACACGGAGTAGATCCAGCGCTGTTTGTTGATTGGCCCAACGATCAGCGGGGAGTTATCTTCGTCAAACGACTTGTCGGTGCACATGCCGTACACTTCGGAGGTGGACGGGAAGATAATGCGTTTTTTGTATTTCACGCAGTCGCGGATGATCTTCAGGTTCTCTTCGAAGTCGAGTTCGAACACGCGCAGCGGGTTACGGGTATATTCGATTGGCGTCGCGATCGCCACCAGCGGCAGCACTACGTCACACTTCTTAATGTGGTATTCGATCCACTCGGAGTGGATGCTGATATCACCTTCGACAAAGTGGAAACGCTCGTTGCCGATGAAGCGAGAAATCGCGTCGGAACCGATGTCCAGGCCGAAGATTTCGAAGTTGTCATCACGCAGCAGGCGTTCAGTCAGGTGGTTACCGATGAAGCCGTTCACGCCCAGGATCAGTACGCGGGTACGACGTTTGATAGCGGAAACCGGTTTGCTGCTCAGAATCGCGCCGCTGACCAGGCCCAGAGACTGCGCAAGCTGGGAGCCCTGCATGTAAACACCGTTTTCAGCCTGGCCGGTTACCACTTCCAGAGCACCGGTACCACACGCAATCACCAGCGGATTAACGGAGAGCACGGTCCCGGCTTTCGCGCCGTTATTGCTTTCCAGCACGCGGCTTTTCCAGATAATGAATTTGCCGCCGCCCACGTAGCTGAACGCACCTGGCCACGGTTCGGAAACCGCACGTACCAGGTTGTTGGCTTCTGCTGCAGTGCCTTCCCAGTTGATCGCACCATCTTTAGGTGAACGGCCGCCGAAATAGGTCGCTTTGGATTCGTCCTGAGCGGTCTGTGGGAAGTGACCGGTTTTGATCACCGGCAGGCTTTTCGCCAGCAGGGATTTCGCGGTTTCGCACAGTTTGTGATGCAGAGTCAGGGCAGTATCTTCTGCGGCAATTGCCACGCGTTCCTGAGCAACGATGTCGCCCGCGTCTGCGCGTTTCACCATGCGGTGCAGAGTAACGCCGGTTTCGGTTTCACCTTTCACCAGCACCCAGTTCAGCGGCGCGCGGCCACGGAATTTAGGCAGCAGAGAACCGTGGAGGTTAAATGCCCCGACGGAAGCGCAGTCCAGGATCTCTTCGCTCAGCAGGTTGCGGTAGTAGAAGGAGAAAATCACTTCAGGCTGCGCGTCTTTAATGCGGTCAACCCACAGCGGGTGGTTCACATCTTCAGGAGCAAAAACCGGGATGCCGAATTCTGCCGCCGTGCGGGCCACAGAACCGAAGAAGTTATTCTCAGCGGCGTTATCCGGGTGAGTATAAATTGCTGCAATGTCATAGCCTGCTTCAACCAGGGCACGAACACCCACACAGCCCATATCGTGATAGGCGAAAACAACTGCTTTCATTATTGATTTTCCTCTGAAGATAAAGCGGTTTCACTGCTAACTACGCGTTGAATAAAGTAACGAGGGCGAGCACGCACGTCGTTATAGATACGGCCAATGTACTCACCCAGCAGCCCCATTCCGATGAACTGGGCGCCAATAAAGGTGAACAGAACGGCGAAGAGCATAAACACCCCGTCCGCCGCCCACTGCGGGCCAAGAGCAAGACGTAACACCACCAGCAGCACCGCAAGCGCAAAGCCGGACAGTGCGATAATGCTGCCGACGACGCTGAGCAAACGCAGCGGCGTCGTGGTCAGACAGGTGATCAGGTCATACATCAGGTTGATCAGGCGCATGAAGCTGTACTTCGAGTCGCCAAACTGACGCTCGTCGTGGTGCACCGGGATCTCAATGGCCCGACGGGCAAAGGTGTTTGCCAGAATAGGAATAAAGGTGCTGCGTTCGTGGCAGTGCAGCATCGCGTCGATGATGTGGCGGCGGTAGGCGCGCAGCATACAACCGTAGTCGCCCATCGCTTTACCGGTGGTACGCTGGATCAGGTGGTTAATCATTTTTGACGCGCGTTTGCGGAACCAACTGTCCTGACGGTTCTGGCGCACGGTGCCCACCACGTCATAGCCTTCATCAGCCTTCTCAACCAGGCGCGGGATCTCTTCCGGCGGGTTTTGCAGGTCGGCATCCAGGGTGACAATAAGGTCGCCAGTGACGTGGCTAAAGCCCGCCATGATCGCCGAGTGCTGGCCATAGTTGCGGTTCAACAATACCGCGACAATGTGGCTGTCCGGGGCTTCTGCCGCACGGGTCAGCATGGCGGCAGAGTCGTCGCTGCTGCCATCATCTATGAGGAGAATTTCGTAATCACGGTTCAGCTTTTGACAAGCTTCAGTGGTACGACGCAGCAGTTCAGGCAGGCTGTCCTGTTCGTTGTACACCGGGATCACAACGGAAACTTTCTTGATCGGTTCCGGGGTCGTCATCTTAAAGTCCTGCTATTTCACGTAAAGCGGTAATGACGCGGGAAGTGTCATCGTCGGTCATGGTTGGGAACAGAGGAATGGAGCAAATGCGCTCGCTGTTCCAGTCGCTGTTCGGCAGTTGAAGCTGCGGATAGCGCTCGCGGTAATATTTCTGGGTGTGCGCCGCGCGGAAGTGCAGGCCGGTGCCGATGCCACGCTCTTTCAGCGCTTCCATCAGGCCGCTGCGGGAAATGCCGCAGGTGGCTTCATCCACGCGGATGATAAACAGATGCCAGGCATGGCGGTGCTGCCAGGTCGGAGTGGCAAGCGGCAGGAATGGCGTGTCGGCCAGCTCTTTGAGATAGCGTTCGGCAATTTCCTGACGGCGGATATTGATTTGCTCCAGCTTGCCCAACTGCACCAGCGCGATAGCCGCGTTGATGTCCGCAAGGTTGTATTTGAACCCCGGAGAGATAACTTCAGCCTGCGGCGCGCGGCCATGCGTCTGACGGTCAAAGGCGTCTACGCCCAAACCGTGGAACTTCAGGCTACGAATGCGGTTAGCAAACTGGTCGTCGTCGGTAACGATCAGGCCGCCTTCGGCGCAGGTCATGTTCTTGATGGCGTGGAATGAGAAGATAGCCGTACCCTTGCCGCCAACGTGCTTGCCCTTATATTCGGTGCCGGCCGCATGAGCAGCATCTTCAATCACCGGAATACCGTGACGTTCGCCGATAGCACGGATAGCGTCGATGTCAGCTGGAGCACCCGCGTAATGCACCGGGATAATGGCTTTAGTTCGTGGGGTAATGGCCGCTTCAATGGCTTCTGGCGTGACCATCAGCGTGTCACGATCGACATCAATCATCACCGGTTCGGCGCCCAACAGCACAATCATATTGAGCGTGGAAACCCACGTCAGTGAAGGTGTAATCACCTCATCACCTGCCTGCAGCCCCAGTGCCATCAGGGTAACGTGCATCCCACCCGTTGCGGAACTTACCGCAATCGCGTGTTTGTTGCCGGTTAAGTCACAAAATGCCTTCTCAAGCGCCTGGTTTTTCGGCCCGGTGGTGATCCAGCCGGATTGCATGACTTCCGTTACCGCTGCAATTTCTTCCGCACCTAACGCCGGGCGTGAAAAAGGCAGAAAATCACTCATTACGTGGATTCCTTATTAAATCGCTAAACGCCAAAAGCTGACGGGATAATGAATCAGGCTAATTAAATAAAAGCACAACACTCAGGAAGTACGGCCTGTTTAGCTAAACAACTTATCAATGAAAAGAATTTAACAAAGAAATCTTAGAACAGTATTAAGAAAATGAGATATAACGAAAAATCGTGAAGTTAAGCATCACTGGCTGAAAAAATGGCTGACAAGGACAAAATTTGTCACCTGAATGTCACGCTTTAATCTTTTTTTTGTTTAATAGCGGAATAATTCCGTATGTGACAAATAATAATTAATCCCTTACCAGTGATTAAAAAAAAACCGCCTGCGATAGACGGTTTTAAATAATAAGCAGGGAAATTAACGCTTCGCTCTGCCCGGCAGCGTTTTCATCAAATCATCCGGGCTGATGGATGCCACCACGCTTCCCGGCAGCGGCATCTTCAGAATGTGGTTCTTCATTTTGCCGATGACGTGCATTTCGCAAGGTCGGCAGTCAAATTTCAGCGTCAACACCTCGTCGCCGTGCACCAGCTGCATCGGGGTCGCTTTCCAGCTCTTGATATTCCCTTTCGCCTGTTTCGGGCAAAGGTTGAATGCAAAGCGCAGGCAGTGTTTGGTGATCATCACCGGCACTTCGCCCTTCTCTTCATGCGCTTCATAGGCAGCATCGATCAGCTGAACGCCGTAGCGGTGATAAAATTCACGAGCTTTATGGTTATAAACGTTCGCCAGGAAGCTTAAATGGCTGTCCGGGTAGACCGGCGGCGGCACGCTGACCGCTTTACGGGTTCCACGCTGGTAGTTTTGCAGGCGCGCTTCCGTCAGGGCGTCAATGGCATCACGGCGCAGCTGGTTAAGCAGGGCGTTTGGCACGAACAACGCCTCTTCCAGCAAAATGTTCACTTTCCGCGCGGAGTACATGGTCTGGCCCAGCTTGGTCAGGCCGTCACGCAGGCTGTCGAAGGCTTTCTGCGGATTATTGGCGACATCAAACTGGCCGACCAGCGTTTGACTGACGCTGACGCCCTCTTCGCTGGTGGCTTTCATCACCAGTTGCTGCTGGCTGCCGGTAAGCTCGATATCCACCGCCACGCGACGTTCACTGGAGGTTTTAAGCAGCGCCTGCTGCCAGTTGTGGTCCAGGTTACGGTTCAGCGGGTGGTTAGGGCGCACCTTTTTCAGCGTTTCCGGCATTTCGTTTGGCCAGACGCGATACTGATTTTTCCCGGTTTTTTCTACCGTATTGGCGCGGAAACCGACAATTTCACGCTTGATCAGCACGTTCAGGCCGTCACCGTTAGTCAACGTGTCGGTGGTGGTGACGTCGAGGTGATCTTTGCTTACCTTCAGCACTTCACCCACCGGCAGGCCAACGAATTTCGGCGAGTCAAACGCGCCGATGTCGATTTTGCGCTCGTTCACGAAGTAGTCTGTGCTGCCACGGTGGAATGTTTTATCCGGGGACGGAATAAAGTAGTGCGATGTCACGCCGGAAGATGCGCGGGTCAGATCGCTGCGCCCTTCCATCAGCTCGTCCAGCAGCTGGCGGTAGTACGCGGTGATGTTTTTCACGTAGCTCATGTCTTTGTAACGCCCTTCAATTTTGAAGGAGCGCACGCCCGCCTCGACCAGCGCCGCCAGGTTGGCGCTCTGATCGTTGTCTTTCATCGACAGCAGGTGTTTTTCATAGGCCACGACGCGGCCCTGGTCGTCTTTCAGCGTGTACGGCAGGCGGCAGGCCTGAGAGCAGTCGCCGCGGTTAGCGCTGCGCCCTGTCTGGGCGTGGGAAATATTACACTGCCCGGAATAGGCCACGCACAGCGCGCCGTGAATAAAGAACTCAATTGTCGCATCAACATTCTGGTGAATAGCGGCAATTTGCTGCAGGTTCAGCTCGCGCGCCAGCACGATTTGCGAGAAACCCGCATCGGACAGAAACTTCGCTTTTTCGACGCTGCGAATGTCGCACTGGGTACTGGCGTGCAGCTCAATCGGCGGCAGATCCATTTCCAGCACGCCCATATCCTGCACGATCAGCGCATCAACCCCGGCTTCGTACAGGTCGACGATCATCGAGCGCGCGGGCTCCAGTTCGTCATCATGCAGAATGGTGTTCAGGGTAACAAAAATCTTCGCCCCGTAGCGGTGGGCAAACGGCACCAGTTCGGCCAGGTCTTGCAGGCTGTTACCGGCGTTATGGCGAGCGCCAAAGCCAGGCCCACCGATGTAAACCGCATCCGCGCCATGGAGAATGGCTTCGCGGGCGATGGCGGTATCACGGGCAGGGCTGAGTAATTCAAGTTGATTTGCGTGCAGGCGCATAAAATTTGTCGTGTTCTGTAATGGCGAAAGGCGGCTATTGTAGTCACTTCCCCCGCGCAAAAATAGAGGGATTATGCCGTCGTCGCCGGATAGTGAATCAGCGAATGAAAATGCGTCTCATCGGCGCCTGGATTACGGTAAGCGTGGGGGCGATCGCCGTGAAATTTTAAGCCTTCTCCGGCCAGCAACGTCTGCCAGAGTCCATCAATATTCATATCCAGTGCACCGCTTATCACCACCACATGCTCGATAACGCCGCTATCGTGTGCCGACGACTCGCTGAGCGCGCCGGGGGCGAGGCGAATAGAAAAGTGGTCAAAACGCAGGTGCGGATCGTAAGGAAAAATCGGCACCACCACCATTTCCCGCTGCTGCGGGTCAAAGACCGGGCGAACGGGCGTGGAACCGGCTTCAAGGAACACCGAAAACGGCACGTTAAAGCCGGTGGCAATTTTCCATAATGTGGCGACAGTCGGGCTGGATTCGTTGCGTTCGATTTGCCCGAGCATGGCTTTAGAGACGCCGGTTTGTTCCGCCGCGAAGGTCAGACTCCAGCCTCTGGCCTGACGCAGGCTTTTCAGGGTGCTCGCCAGATGTTGCGCTATGTCCATTCTCTCCTCCCGTTGAGGGCGAAGTATAGCGCCTTGTACGCTATAACGCACGATGCTATATTCCCCGGACGTTATAACGCACAGCGAGTCAAATATGCGTCTTTATCTCCCGCCGTTCCCCACTGTTCTGGCCGGTTTTGTTGCCGTCCTGGTTGGCTATGCCAGTTCTGCTGCCATTATCTGGCAGGCCGCAGATGCCGCAGGTGCCAGCCCGCACCAAATCGCCGGCTGGTTGACGATGCTGGGTATCGCCATGGGGATCAGCACGCTGGGGTTAACGCTGTGGTATCGCGCGCCTCTCCTGACGGCCTGGTCAACGCCGGGCGCGGCGCTGCTGGCCACCAGTCTGCCGGGCTACAGCCTGAACGAGGCGGTGGGCATTTTTATTTTCGCTTCGCTGCTGATCCTGATTTGCGGCGTCACCGGGCTGTTCGCCAGGCTGATGCGCCTGATCCCCCCTACGCTCTCCGCCGCCATGCTGGCCGGGGTTTTGCTGCGGTTTGGCCTCGACACGTTCACATCGTTACAGGGTCACTTTTTACTGTGCATCAGTATGCTGGCCGGCTGGCTGCTGGCAAAAGTGTTTGCTCCGCGCTATGCCGTGGTTGTCGCTATGTTGGTTGGCTTACTGATTTGCTTTATCAGCGGCGAACTTCACGCCGGGAACGTCCCGGTTGCTGTCGTTGTGCCTGAATTCATTCCCCCCTCGTTTAGCCTCGCCAGCCTGCTGGGCATCGGCGTGCCCTTCTTCCTGGTAACGATGGCCTCACAAAATGCCCCAGGCGTCGCCACGCTGGCGGCTTCCGGCTACAAAGTCCCGGTTTCACCGCTGATCGTCGTGACGGCGTTAATCGCCCTGTTGCTGGCGCCGTTCGGGGTGTTTTCGGTTTGCATTGCCGCCATTACCGCCGCCATTTGCCAGAGCGCGGAAGCGCATCCGGACAAAGACAAACGCTGGCTTGCCGCCGCAGCTGCTGGGGTGTTTTATTTACTCGCAGGGGCGTTTGGCGGGGCGATTTCAACGCTGTTGACGGCGCTGCCGCTCGCCTGGATCCATACCCTTGCCGGACTAGCCCTGTTGGGCACCATTGCCGGAAGCCTGCACCAGGCACTGAACCACGAGCGCGACAGGGACGCCGCCATTGTGACGTTTTTGGTCACCGCATCCGGGGTCAATCTGCTGGGCGTCAGCTCTGCATTTTGGGGCGTGATCGCCGGGGGGATTTGCTACACCGCGCTTTTAAGGCTGAAGCGCGCGTAGCTGCGACGGCGTAGCGCCGAAGACGCTTTTAAAGCGGTTGCTGAAGTGGCTGGGTGAACTGAACCCGCAGGCCATCGCGATCTCCGTCAGCGGCAGTTTCCCCTGGCGCACCAGGGTTTCCGCCTTCGCCATTCTGCGCTGCATAACGTACTGATGAGGCGCCAGGCCGGTGGACTGTTTAAACATACGTGCAAAGTGGTATTCGCTGAGATCCGCCAGCCGGGCAAGCTCGCCAAGGGTCAACGCCTCACTCAGATTCTGTTCGATATACGCCTGTGCATTGCGCAGTACCGCAGGGGCCAGCCCGCCGCGCACCGTCGGCAGTTTCCACTGTACGCTACTGTAATGCTGCACCAGATGCGTCAACAGCAGCGTAGAAGCCGTGCTTAACGTCAGGTGATTTGCTCGCTGCTGCCAGTCGTTGCTCAGCAGGAAATGGCGATAAAGCTGAGTTATGCGCGGGTCGTCGGCAAAGGTTTTTTCATCAAGGTTGATGGCCGCCGGACTGCGGTCCCAAATCTGCGCGGCAATGTCTTTCAGATGCTCGTCGGTGCAGTACAGGTGCACAAACGAGAAGTCATCCCGTACGTCCCACGTTGATTCGCTGTCTTCCGGCATGATACAGAAGCGATCCGGGCCGCCGCCGTTGCGCCAGCCCGAAGCCGTCTTTTGGTACGTTTCGTACCCTTCAGTCACGTACAGGCTCAGCGTGTGGTGATCGCAGCGCTGTGTAATGCAGTCATTTCCGTTGGACCAGGCGGCAAGCTGAATCCCTGAACCAAGCTGAACGCTGCCGTTCAGGCGGGCTTTGTGCTGCTGCAGGTTTTCAAAGGCGTGGTATGGCGCGGTCATAGCGGGAGTCGGCTTCTGGAACATAATGGCTAGTGTAAGGACTGCGCGCCGCCGTCGCCACTGCCGCCGTGAAAAAAAACCGCAAGAATATGCAAGTTGCCTGCCCCGATGAAAGTCGCAGAGTCAGAAAAAATGGAGACTTGTCATCTGGTTTTGACTGACGAGAACAACAATGAACGCTGTACTTTATATTCTGGTGGTGGTGATTTGGGGAACAACCTGGATAGCCATTTATATGCAACAGGGCGTTGTTTCCGTCCCCGTGTCTATTTTCTGGCGTTTTGCCGTGGCAGCAGTGGTGATGCTCGTGGTGCTGCTTGCTCTGGGTCGCCTGAAGCGCATCGGACTCAAAGACCACCTGTTTTGCGTCCTGCAGGGTGCCTGTGTTTTTGGCTTCAACTTCTTCTGCTTCTACCATGCGGCGGCCTATATCAGCTCCGGCCTGGAGTCGGTAATCTTCTCGATGGCGGTGCTGTTCAACGCCTTCAACAATTTTCTGTTCTTCCGCAAGAAACCGTCTCCCCGCGTATTACCCGCCGCCGCGCTGGGCATTGCCGGCATCGTAGCCTTGTTCTGGCACGACCTTGCAGCCACACAAATGGCACCTTCGCTACTGATCGGTATCGGCCTTAGCGCGCTCGGCACCTTTGGTTTTTCGCTGGGAAATATGATCAGCGCCCGCCATCAAAGTCGGGGCCTGGAAACGCTGTCGACCAATACCTATGCGATGTTTTACGGCACCGCGATTATGGGCATAGTCGCGCTGGCAAGCGGCGAGTCGTTTATGCCGGATTTCACCGTGCGCTACATTAGCTCGCTGCTTTACCTGGCGATTTTTGGTTCGGTGATAGCCTTTGGTGCCTATTTCACGCTGGTAGGCCGCATCGGGGCGAGCCAGGCCGCCTACAGTACGCTGCTCTTCCCGCTGGTGGCGCTGACGCTGTCCACGCTCTACGAAGGGTACGTCTGGCACGCTAACGCCGTGCTGGGGCTGGTGATGATTCTGCTGGGCAACCTGGTGATGTTCGCTAAGCCGGAACAGTGGCTGCCATGGCGGAGAAAACTGGCGTAATAAAAAAACCGCAGCGCTTACCGGGCTGCGGTTTCAGTTGGCACGCTCAACGTTATTTATTCGGCACGTCAAACATCGTGGCATCGGTGGCCAAATCATCTACCACCTGTTTCAGGGTATCGACGGTGACTTTGGCATTTTCGTTGCTGAGCACTTTCCCTTCGCCCTTACGCACCACACGTAAAACGGGCTTATTGGTCGCCGCATCAATCAGTTCACCTTCGAAATAGAGATCGGTATTCATGGTGCGGTGGCCGGTGGCCATTTGCGTGCCCGCAACGACCATCGCAATCGGGATCACTTCATAGAACTGCAGCCCTTCTTTGGTGCTGTCGACGCCAGTTATCGCGCCCCGGAAAATAAGGCTGTGCGGGCCTGGCGTCGTGACCAACGGTTTCCGCTGTGCCGCCGCGGCTTTTAGCTTGGTGTTGGTGTACGCCAGCAGGCCATCCAGCGTGTTCTGACCTATTTGGGTCGTGGGCCTTGGCGTCGGATAGTAGACCACCGGATTGTAGACCAGGCTGTCGTAGTTACCGGGTTTGAAGTTCGGGTCAACCCAACGCATAACCGTTTTACCGGTTGCCGATTTTGTCTCCTGCAAACCGGAATAATCTTTTAAAAAACCAGAGTATTTTTCCGGCGCGGTAGTTTTTGAAGCACACCCCGCCAGCGCGAATAAACCTGCCAGACAAGCCACTTTAAAATACGTTTTGCTACGCATCGTTTGATCCTGTTTGTGGGGATAAGCCATTCAGGTATAGCAAAAAACGATACATTGTGTGGGGGTTAAGCCACCTTGATGTCAAAACTCAGATCTTGCGCTCATCGTCGGGAGCAGCAAGACCATCGCAAAGCAGGTCAACAATCAATAACGCGCCATAATGCCCTTCACCGGGTGGCAGCCAGACATCTCCGGTATGGGCCACGCTGGCGGGATCTTTCGTCACCATAATGATGGCTGCGCCCTGCCGCCGGGCCTGCTGCACCGCCGCCAGCAGCGCGCTGTCCGGCGTCGAGCTGGCAAAGACGATCATCGCCTGCTCGCGATTCAACATGGAGGCGGTGAAACTCATCAGTGCCGGGTCATAACAGACGCTGGCGGGCTGGCCCTGCGTCAGCAGCCGGTACTGCAAAAGGCTGGCAAAAGGCGTGTCTGCCGTGCCTGCGCTGAAAATATGAATCGCTTTCGCTTGCTTCAACAGCGAAACAGCGCGCGAAACATTGGCTTCCGGGAGCGTTTCCAGTTGCTGAGTTAGCGCCTGCTGAATGCCGTTTAACCGCTGCTGCCAGGCAGCAGGCAGCTCACTGCCCGGTATGGCGGTGCTGGCCTGAGCCAGCTTCATGCGTAAATCGCGAATATCGTCGCAGCCTGCGGCTCTGGCAAAGCGTGTGATGGTAGCCGGACTGACGCCCGCAGCCTGGGCAAGCTGGTCGATTGTTGCCGACGACGCAAAGCCCGGATCGTGCAAAATAGCCTGCGCAACTCTCGCTTCCTGCTGGCTGAACTCCGCCAGCCGCTGACGGATCCGGCTGATAATGTCGCCCTCAGTCTCCCGTCCGATGGAATGAGAAAAACGCTCCAGAACATCTTTAGCCACGCCTCCCCGGTTGGCGAGAAACTGCAGCGTGTCGTTATCCACCCAGGCGGCATCTCCCAACATTTGGGACGGCGCTGCCAGCAAATCCTGTACCCGGCTGTCGTGCTGCTGGTGGCGAACCTGGCCGAGGAAATCATTCATATCGCTGCAGCCAATAGTGCGTGCGAACTGCTGGAGCGTAGCCTGACTGACACCCGCGCGCGCCGCCAGCTGCTCCATGGTGGCATCCGGTAGCTGGAAGAAATTCTCCAGAAAAAAGCGGGCCAGCCGCGTTTCCTGGGGAGAAGAGTCGGCTAAACCATGGACCAGGTGGTAAACAATATCCATCGCTGAAAGGTTCCTTGTGTCTGCGTCGCAGGCGGATAAATCATCATAATGCGTTGAAATTATTTTTCAATTAACTTTGCCGCGTTGCCTTGCCGCAGTTTCGTCCCCTTCCGTAAAAGCCTTGTTATTCCTTTAACATTCGGGAAACCAATAATCCAACGCAGATCACGGTCATGAAAATAATTTTCATACATGCTGAATAAACGCGCTGTTGTTTGAAACACGTTTTCAATTTGAAGGATAAAGGTAATGAAAAAGATCATGTTGTGTTGTGCCGCGGGGATGTCCACCAGCATGCTGGTGCAGAAAATGCGCGCCGAGGCCACGAAACGCGCCCTGGACGTTCAAATTGACGCTGTCTCTGTGGCCGAAATTGAAAGCCACCTCCAGAGCGCCGACGTGGTGCTGCTCGGCCCTCAGGTACAGTTCGAACTGGCCCGCCTTTCCGAGCTTTCAGCCCCGCTCGGCAAACCAGTCGCGGTGATCGACATGATGGATTACGGCACCATGCGCGGCGACCGCGTACTGGATAAAGCCATAACTCTGATGGCCTGATAACCTGGAGAAACCAATGAAAATTACCGTTGTGGGCGGGGGAAGCAGCTACACCCCGGAACTGATTGAAGGCCTGATTCTGCGCCATGCCGCCCTGCCGATGACGGAGCTGGCGCTGGTGGATGTAGAAGCGGGCCGCCAGAAGGTTGAAATCATCGCCGCGCTGGCTCGCCGCATGTTCGACAGCAAAGGGCTGGAGCAGGTCAAAGTGACGGTGCATTACGAACCAGACGCCGCGATTGCGGGTTCCAGCTTTGTGCTGACCCAGCTTCGCGTGGGGCAACTGCCCGCCCGTGCCGCCGACGAACGCCTGGGCCTCAGCCACGAGCTACTGGGCCAGGAGACCACCGGCGTCGGCGGTTTTGCCAAAGCGCTGCGGACTATTCCGGTGATGCTGGACATCGCTAAACGCGTTGAGCGCCTGGCCCCGAACGCGTGGATTATTAATTTCACCAACCCGGCAGGGATCGTCACCGAGGCGGTTTCCCGCTACAGCTCCGCCAACATTGTTGGCCTGTGCAACGTGCCGGTGACCATGCACCACACCATCGCTGACATGCTTCAACTGCCTTACGACAAAGTCACGCTGCGCTTCGCCGGGCTCAACCACATGGTATGGGTGCACGAGGTGATTGCCGATAGCCGTGACGCGACAGCCGAAGTCATTGAGATGTTGTGCGACGGCGAGCAGTTGTCGATGAACAACATTAAAGCGATTCCGTGGCCGCCCGCCCTGCTGCGTGCCCTGAAAGCGATCCCTTGCCCGTACCATCGTTACTTCTGGCAAACCCGCACCATGCTCAAAGACGAGCTGGCTGATGCAGCTAACGGGAAAGGCACCCGCGCCGAACAGGTGATGAAAGTCGAGGCCGAATTGTTTGAGCTGTACGCCAACCCGCAGCTCGACAAAAAGCCGGAGCAGTTGAGCCAGCGCGGCGGCTCGTTCTATTCGGAAGTGGCCCTGGAGCTTATCGACGCCCTGCACAACAACCTCGGCAAACAGATGGTGGTGAATACCGCCAACAACGGCGCTATTCAGGGGCTACCGGACGACGCGGTGATCGAAACCAACTGCGTGATCGATGCGCTGGGGGCTCATCCGCTGGCCTTCGGCAAACTTCCTCCCCTGATGAATGGCCTGACTCAACAGGTGAAAGACTTTGAACGACTGACGATTGAAGCGGCGGTTCACGGCGATAAGCAGCAGGCACTCCTGGCGCTGATAGCGAACCCGCTGGTGGCTGACGTGAATATCGCTCAGGCGTTGCTCGACGAAGTGCTTGCAAGCAACAAGGCGTGGCTGCCGCAGTTTAATTAGCGCCGCTTACCGGTGGGTGACGCTGTACGCCCACCCCACAACAGAAATCAATAACAATAATGCCCGGCCATGCGCCGGGACAGGGGTAACCGTGTCCGCAAAGAAATCGTTTCTTGAAAAATATGTGCTGCCCGTGGCGCTGAAAATCGCCGGGCAAAAGCACGTGCTTTCCGTCCGCGACGGGATCATTCTGAACATGCCGTTCATGCTGATTGGCTCTTTCTTCCTGATTTTCGCTTATCTGCCGGTGCCGGGTTACCCCCAGCTAATGACCGATCTGTTTGGTGCCACGTGGCAGACCAAGCTGCTTTATCCGGTCAAAGCGACCTATGACATCATGGCGATTATTTCAAGTTTCGGGATCGCCTATCGTCTTGCCGAAAAATACCGCACCATCGACCCGCTTACCGCCGGGGCCGTGTCGCTGGTCGCCTTTATCATGACCATCCCGCAGAACATTATGTTTACCCCACCGTCCGGGGGGCCAGCTGAGTTCGTGAAGGGCGTGCTGCCGATGGGGCAAATTGGCAGTCAGGGACTGTTTGTCGCGATTCTGATCGCCCTGCTTTCTACCGAAATTTACCGGTTTATCAGCAACCGTAATCTGGTAATCCGCATGCCAGAGGGTGTGCCGCCAGCGGTAGCAAAATCGTTCCTCGCGCTAGTGCCGGGTTTCTGCGTGCTGGCGGTAGTGCTGGCGCTTCGCCTGCTGGTGGAAGCCACGCCGTTTGGTGACATCAACACCATGATCACCGATCTGGTCGGCATCCCGATGAGCCACATTGGCGGCTCGTTACCGGGAATGATTGTGTCGGTGATCCTGATTGGCATTCTGTGGACGCTCGGCCTGCACGGTGACACCATCGTGCTGGTGTTTATCCGCCCGGTCTGGCTGACCAACATGTCCGAGAACCTGGCAGCATTCCAGAACGGCCTGCCTATCCCGCACATCATTACCCAACAGTTCTACGACCTGTGGATTGCCCCTGGCGGCACCGGCGCGCTGTTAGGCCTGGTGATCTTTATGCTGATCCGCAGCCGCAGCGTGCAGATGAAGCAACTGGGTAAAATTGCCGCGCCGGGCAGCCTGTTTAACATCAGCGAACCGATGGTGTTTGGTATTCCGCTGGTGATGAACCCGTACCTGGTGGTGCCGTTTATTCTGACCCCAGTGGTGCTGGTGATTGTCTCCTACACGGCGATGGCAACCGGCCTGGTGGCGCCGCCTGCGGGGATTGCGCTGCCGTTCACGACGCCTATTATCGTTAGCGGCTATTTAGCGACGGGCGGCCATGTTTCCGGCTCAATTCTGCAGATTGTGAACCTGGCTATCTCGCTGGTGATGTATTACCCGTTCTTCCGGGTCTGGGATAACCTGAAGTTCCGCGAGGAGCAACAGGCGAATCAGGCGGCGACAGTTGCGCCGGTTGAGGCGGTGAGTGAACGCAGTACGGTGTAGCGGTTTATTTGGGGCCGAGTGGGTAAAGCCCCTCACCCCGGCCCTCTCCCCAAAAGGGAGAGGGGGAAACGACATGCAATCTTGTTTATTCCCTCGCCCTTAAAGGACGAGGGACCTTCAGCCCACTTACTTCTTCACATCCACCTGATAAAAAATATGCTTACCGAACGGGTCAATTTCATACCCGGTCACCTCTTTACGCACCGGCTCGAAAATCGTGGAGTGGGCAATCATCACCGCAGGCATCTGGTCATGCATCATTTGCTGCGCTTCTTTGTAGAGTTCGACTCGCTTATCGTGGTTCCCCTCGGCGCGGGCTTCAAGGATCAGCTTATCAAACGGCTGGTAGCACCATTTGGAGGAGTTAGAACCGCCGTTGGCCGACGTGCAGGTAAACAGCGGCCCGAAGAAGTTGTCCGGGTCACCGGTGGCCGTCGTCCAGCCCATCAGCGCCGCCTGGTGCTCACCGCCCTTCACTCGCTTGAGGTACTCGCCCCATTCGTAGGTGACGATTTTCGCCGTTACGCCAACTTTCGCCCAGTCAGCCTGAATCATTTCTGCCATACGTTTAGCGTTAGGGTTATACGGACGCTGAACCGGCATCGCCCACAGGTCAATGCTCATGCCATTGGCAAACCCGGCTTCTTTGAGCAGCGCCTTCGCTTTTTCAGGATCGTAATCGTAATCTTTGAGCTTGTCGTCCGCGCTCCACACTCCCGGCGGCAGCAAATTTTTCGCCTCGATACCCGTGCCGTGGAACACCGCTTCGATGATGGCCGGTTTGTTAATCGCCATCGCCAGCGCCTGGCGCACTTTCACGTTATCCAGCGGCGGCTTCTGAGTGTTAAAGGCAAGGAAACCGGTGTTCAGCCCCGCTTTTTGCATCAGGGTTATATCTTTGTTTTCCTTCATTCGCGGCAGATCCGCCGGGTTCGGGAACGGCATCACCTGGCATTCATTTTTCTCAAGTTTGGCATAGCGAATCGACGCATCCGGGGTGATGGAGAACACCAGGCGGTCGATTTTTGATTTGCCCTGCCAGTAATCCGGGAAAGCGGTATAGAGAATGCGGGAGTCTTTCTGATATTGCTTCAGCTCAAATGGCCCGGTGCCGATAGGGTCGGAATCCACGCGCTCCGGCGTGCCGGCCTTCATCATGACATCGGCGTATTCGGCAGAGAGAATCGAGGCAAAATACCAGCCCAAATCCGCGACAAACGGCGCTTCCGGGTGCGCCAGGGTGAAGCGCACCGTGTTGTCATCCACTTTATCAATCGCCGTGATCAGCTTGCCAAACTCCAGGCTTTCAAAATTGGAATAGTTGCCGTTGGAGACATTGTGATACGGATGCTTCGGATCTTTCTGGCGCATAAATGAGAAAATCACGTCATCCGCGTTGAAGTCTCTGGTGGGCTTGAAGTATTTGTTGCTCTGGAACTTAACGCCTTTACGCAGATGGAAGGTATAGACTTTTCCGTCTTCGCTGACGTCCCAGCTTTCCGCCAGGCTGGGCTGCAGTTCCGTGGTGCCGACTTTAAAATCCACCAGCCGGTTATAAACCGGCACCGCGCTGGCATCCACGCTGGTGCCCGAGGTGTAGAGCTGCGGGTTGAAGTTTTCCGGTGAGCCTTCGGAGCAATAAACCAGCGTGCTGGCCGCCACGCTGGTACTGATGGAGAGCGCCGCTAGGGCAAGTGCAAGCGTTGTAATCTTTGTTTTCATCGCTGTCTTCCTGTGGTGTTTGTCCTGACCCTGAATGAATAAAGCTTGTGCAAAGCGCCTTAATAAATAACATTAAATTTACATTGCCAACAAACAACATCGAACAATAAGGAAACACTATGTCTTCGTCGCTGAGCGAGCAGCTCACCCAACGCTTCTTTCGTTATCTGGCGGTGACCAGCCAAAGCGATCCGCGAGTCAGCAGCCTGCCCAGCACCCCAGGGCAACACGAAATGGCCAGCCTGCTCGCGGAAGAACTGCGAACGCTGGGCCTAGAAAATATTGTGATTGATGAGCACGCCACGGTAACCGCCGTGAAGAAAGGTAACGTGGCCGGTGCACCGCGCGTGGGGTTCATTACGCACATTGATACCGTTGATGTTGGCCTTTCCCCGGATATTCATCCGCAGATCCTGCGCTTCACGGGGGAAGATTTATGCCTGAATGCCAAAGAGAACATCTGGCTGCGCACGTCAGAACACCCTGAAATCAACGCTTATCCTGGGGAAGAGATTATCTTCAGCGACGGCACCAGCGTGCTGGGCGCGGACAACAAGGCCGCCGTCACGGTGGTGATGACGCTGTTGGAAAACCTGACGCCGGAGCACCAGCACGGCGACATCGTGGTGGCCTTCGTCCCGGATGAAGAAATTGGCCTGTGTGGCGCCAAAGCGCTGGATCTGGCGCGTTTTGACGTGGACTTCGCGTGGACTATCGACTGCTGTGAGCTGGGCGAAGTAGTGTATGAAAACTTCAACGCTGCCCACGCAGAGCTTAAATTCACCGGCGTCACCAGCCATCCAATGTCCTCCAAAGGCGTGCTGGTTAATCCGCTGCTGATGGCGATGGACTACATCAGCCACTTTGACCGCCAACAAACGCCAGAACATACCGAAGGCCGCGAGGGTTACGTGTGGTTTAACGGGATGCAGGCTTCACAAAGCGAAGCGCTGCTGAAGGCAAATATTCGCGACTTCGATTTGGCCAACTTTGAACGCCGCAAACAGCAGATTGGCGAAGTGGCGCAGAAGATTGCCGCGCAATACCCGACCGCACGCGTGGAGTTCAGCCTCAGCGATACTTACAGCAACATCAGTAACGCCATTACCGACGATCGCCGGGCCATTGATTTGATTTTTGCCGCCCTGGATGAGCTGGGGATTGAACCAAAGGTCATTCCAATGCGCGGGGGCACGGATGGCGCAGCGCTTTCGGCTAAAGGGTTGCTGACGCCGAACTTCTTTACCGGTGCGCACAATTTCCATTCGCGATTTGAGTTTTTACCGCTGCGGGCGTTTGAGGCTTCTTACAATGTGGCGTTGAAGCTTTGCCTGTTGGCGGCGAAGTAATTTTCCCCTCACCCTAACCCTCTCCCCAAAGGGGAGAGGGAATTAGCGCAGAGCACGCGATTGTTCCCCCTCTCCCTTCCAGGGAGAGGGCCGGGGTGAGGGTTAATTATTACTTCTTACGCGCCAGCATCGTGGCAAAACGCAGCTTGATGCGGTTGCCGTTCTCATCGGTCTTGTGCAACTGCCCCACGTCCTCGTTGTACTTAACCAGTTCCCACCCTTCGTAGTAGTTCCGCAGTTCGCCCTCTTTAAAAGCAAACGGGAAGCCGACCGTGCACGGGAAATCCTCGGTATCCATGGCCGCCACAATCAGATTGTAGCCTCCGGGTTTGGTGCAGCGCTGCATATTGGCGATAAGTCCTGGGATCGTGCTGCGTTCGAGGAACATCATCACCACGGTGGAGAGAATAAAATCGTACTCGCCGTCAAAGCTCAACTGGTTCAGGTCAACCTCGGCGGTGGCAATATTTTTCAGCCCTTCCGTCTCGATAATCTGATTCAGCCTGGCGATGCTCATCGGGTTTTTATCCCAGGCGGTGACGTCGAACCCTTTCTGGTTCAGGTACAGACTGTTGCGCCCGCCGCCGCAGCCAAGATCCAGCGTTTTGCCAGGGGCAACGTACTTCACGGCGTTCAGCACGTCAGAGTGTGTGGCGGTTAAGCCGTATTTTTCGCTGTAGTAGCTTTCAGACTTCTCGGTCATGACAGATCCTTTTTTTCAGGCCGCGCGGTGCGCAAAATCAGTTTCCCCTGCATCAGCAGGATAAAAGTACGCACCAGCAGCAGGCCGATAATCACATTAGTAAAAATAAAAAGCGGCACGGCAATGACGTGAAACAGCCCGTCCCCGCTGCCAGCACTCAGGTGGAGTGCCGTGGTGGCCAGCGCAGAAATGCCGAATGAGAAGCTCCAGAAGGAGGCATTGAACGGCTGCGCAAGGTACCAGGGCATTAAGCGCAGCATGAAGAGCAATTGCAGCAGGCCGTAGCCAAACAGCATTTTGGCAAAGAAATCCGTCACGCCGCCGTTCACGGCCAGGTAAGCGCTACAGGCCACCAGTGCTGGGGCAAGCTGAATGCCCAGCGAGGTGCGCACCGGCGTGGGCAGTTCCCCGGCGCTGCGCATGCGGTGCAAAATCGCCGGTTCCAGGCTGAGCCAGGAAAACACACCGGCCCCGAGGAACAAGATCCCCAGGTCGTGATAACCCAACGCACCACAGGCCATCGCGCTGATAAAGTTATTGGCAACGGTGGGCAAATACAGCCCCGGCGTCGTGGCATCCTGCGGGTGCGTGCCCCGCCATAATCCGGCGGATTGCCATGCGGCATAACAAAGCTGTACCACGGCACCAAAACCAAACATCACTGCGGCGAGCGGGCGCAGATAAGGCGCCACGCCGATGGCTACCAGCATGGTTGTCGCCGGGAACAGGCTCACAAAGCTGCTCATCAAAGGATGATGAATTTCTGCAATCACGCTGTGCGGGTAGAGCACCAGGCGCGTCAGAAACGCTAACGCCAGCAGCAACCAGATACCTGCAGCAAGCGCCACCAGCGTCTCACCAACAAACGACGGCACTGGCCATATCGTGGCGGCATATCGCCACGCGAACCCCATGCCGATGGTGCCCAGCACCATGCCAAAGTAGCCTGCGGGGAGATTGATAAAGCTGCCGGCGGTCGGTTTATTCATTTTGTTTATTTTTTAAAATGTATTTTAAATGCATTTTATGCGATTACGCCGCCAAACGCTACGCCGGTGAATTACCTGCTACGTTTATCAGCAGTGCACTGCGAGAATCCACCATGAAAAAATATCGGCTCACTGAGGTTTCACGGCTTCATGATTATCCGCACGAGGGCGAACAGCGGCAAGTTCGGCTCTGGCAAATTGAGGCGCTTCGCGCTTTTGGTAGCGTCGTGGCCGGGCAATGCGGAGGCTGGATTGAAGAAGAAGCGAACCTGAGCCACGAGGGAACCTGCTGGCTTGAGCCTGGCGCTCTCGCCTGGAACGGCGCACGTGTTGAAGATGATGCAAAAATTCTCGGCGAGTCTGAAATCTGTCATCACGCAAAAGTGGGAGGCACCGCGCAGGTCGAGGATTCCCGCATCAGCGGCGAATGCTCTGTTTCCGGCTCGGCCCGCGTGTTGCAGCAGAGCCAGGTGATTGCCGTGCTGGGGCTGACCGAAGATACAGAAATGCGGCTGCAAATCTACGGAAACGCCACGGTGCTGGCCTCACGCATCGTCCATCAGGCACAAATCTACGGCCACGCCCGCGTGAACAATGCCTTTGTCGAACACCGCTCAGCCATTTTCGATAATGCAGTCATTGAAGGCAATGCAGAGAACAATGTCTGGATTTGCGACTGCGCGCAGATTTCAGGCAATGCACGTATCATCGCCGGCAGCGGCGACAGCCAAATCCCGACCATCCGCTACTCCTCTCAAGTTTACGGCAACGCCCTTATTGAAGGGGATTGCGTACTCAAGCACCGCGTCCAGGTTTACGGTAATGCGGCACTTATCGGCGGCCCGGTTCTGCTGGACAACAATGTACAAGTGTATGGCGAGGCGAAAGTGATGGGTAACGTGCTTATCGAAAACAACGTGCAGATTTATGACGAGGCTGCAGTGGAAGGCTTTGGCGGCGAACTGATTCATCTTCGCGGCATGAAGGATATTAACGGCGCGCAGCGAATTACCCGCACGCCGTTTTATGGCATTTTTTAATCAATAATGCGCCCGTAAATATTCTGATCGTGGAACTCGTCATTCAGAAATTCAGCCTGCTTCAGGCAGCCTTCAAGGGCAAAGCCGTTGCGTTGAGCCACCCGGTTGCTGGCCTCGTTGGTGACGATGCATTTGATAACAAACCGGCGTACCGTCCCTTCCCCCGCATATTTGCCGATCGCGGCCTCAATCACGGCGGAAATGATCCCTTTGCCCTGCCGATCCTCGCTTAGCCAGTAGCCGATGTAGGCCGTTTTGTCGGTCGGGACTATCTGGTTAAAAGAAAAAACGCCCGCCAGCTCACCGCGATAGAGGATCATAAACATCTTCGCGTAGCCCTTATGGTGGAGAACATAGTTCCCCTGCAGCGTTTTGCGGGTGTCATCCTCGGAAACAACATACTGCGGCCAGTTCATCGCCTTTTGCAGCCAGCTCTTGTTACGCTGCACCAGGGAAAAAACGTCCTTCACGAACCGCTCGTGCACCGAATGCAGCTCGATGTCATCATTAACCGCAATCACTTCATCCTGCCAGGCCTGCTGCTGTTCCACTCGTGACTCCTGCTTTTGTTAGAAGGTGACAGTCATCATATGTCACTTTTCCCCAGTATGTTGACTCTGATTTATGGTAGTCAAAAATAAATGCATAAAAATTCACTATGGTTAAATGTAAAATCAATGCCAAAAACCAATGTCGTTGAAAAACCATTGCATGCATTTTCATCAAAATATGGAATATATCGCGAAAATGACTTCAAATATTGAAGTCAAAACACGATATACTACGATGACAATGCACGTTGAATCATGGAAGGAATCATGGGGTATGGAAAGGACTATCTAAGAAACAAACATCGTCAGACGCTAATTCAAATTTTCACCAAGCCCGTGCCGTCTGGGGTGAAATGGCAGGATGTAGAAAGACTGATACTTGCACTTGGCGGAGATGTCAGCCCCGGCCGCGGCTCTCGTATACGTTTCCAGCTTAACGGCAGTATTGCCCACTTTCATCGCCCCCATCCCTCCCCTTAAACCGACAAAGGGGCTATTACCAACCTGAAAGAATGGTTTGAGAGTATCGGAGTCACACCATGACCACTGCAGAACCACTGCCAAATATCATGATCATTTGCGGGCAACCGGCGTTAATCACCTGGGTCTCCGAAATTAATCTCTTTCGCGGAAAGTTTCTCGGCCTGACGGGATATTGTGATTTTGTCGCTGATAGCGCGTCAGGGCTGATTCGTGAAGGTGAAACGTCTTTGCAGTGCTATCTGGAAGATTGCAGCACAGCGGGCATTGAGCCTTTTGAAAAAGAAGAAAAAATGAAAACATTCACCCTCCGCTATCCTGAATCCTTTGGGGAACATCTGGCCATCGCCGCCGCCGAGCAACAAATGTCGCTGAACAGCTACATCATCGGGGCGCTGACCAGGCAGCTGAAAAATAGATAAAAAAAGCCCCGCAGCTTTTACGCGGCGGGGCTGGAGGATTAACGCATTTCGCGGTCGTCAACGTATTTACGTTTGTCCGGCGGCGGCGGGAAGTACTGGTAAAGCCAGGTTTCACTGATGGCTTTGCCCTGGCAGCGCAGGAACATGCGCATCTCGACCGGGTCGGTGGAATCATTGGTCGGGTACCAGTCAAACAGAATGCGGTAGCCGTCAAACGGTTCAACGTAGAGGATCTCTACCTGCTTCGCTTCGCCGTTGGAGAGCGTAATCACCGGCTCAATGCCCTTCGGTGCGGCGGCTTTCAAATCGCCCCCGATAAAGTCGATAGCAAAGCGGCGGGACCATTTTTCCGGGAAGTGTTCACCCGGTGCCCAGCCTTCCGGGAAGCTGCCCATCCCGGTGCGGGTGGCGTAAACGCGAGCCAGGTCCGTTGTCACCGGCGGCAGACCGCTCCAGTAGAGGCGATATTTGAACTCGAACTCATCCCCTGCTTTGACCGGTTTTTCCGGCTGCCAGAAGCAGACAATATTGTCGAGCGTTTCGCCGGTGGTCGGAATTTCCATCAGGCCAACGGTGCCTTTACCCCACTTGTTACGCGGCTCCACCCACAGGCTCGGACGCTTGTTGTACCAGCCCATGATGTCCTGGTAGCTGGCAAAGTCGTGATCCAGCTGCAGCAAGCCAAAGCCTTTCGGGTTCTCGTCCATAAAGGCGTTGAACTGAAGTTTCTGCGGGTTATTCAGCGGACGGCAAATCCATTCGCCGTTACCGCGCCACATGGCCAGGCGGTCGGAATCGTGAATTTGCGGGTGAATAGTGTCGCAGGTCCGGCGTTCATTGGTGCCGCAGGCAAACATGCTGGTCATCGGCGCGATGCCCAGTTGCTTGACGTCTTTACGGGCATAAAGGTGGTTGTCCACCTCCATCACCACGCGCTCGGCTTCACAGCTGATAATAAATTTGTACGCGCCGGTCACGCTCGGGCTGTCGAGTAAGGCATAGACCACAAAAGTCGTGTCGGAGGCTTTCGGCGTTTCAAACCAGAACGAGGTGAAGTCCGGGAACTCTTCCGGTGTGTCGGTGAAGGTGTCTACCGCGAGGCCACGGGCGGAAAGGCCGTACTGATATGTGCTGTCCACGGCACGGAAATAGCTCGCCCCGAGGAAGGACACCACGTCACGACGCGCCAGCTCCGGTGCCTTAAAGACTTTAAGGCCGGCAAAGCCGAGATCCGTCTGGCCTTCGAGCTGTTTGGTGTCTACGCCAGCATTGTTGTAGTTAAACAATTCCGGGCGGAAGTGGATTTCGCGCGCCTGATGGGTGGCGGAATCCAGCGAGAACATTCTGACGCGGCGGCGGAACCCCATGCCAACGTGGAAGAACTGCACGTCAAGCTGGCGGTTTTCGATGTTGTTCCACAGCGAATGATCGGCGTCGTATTGAATGGCGTTATAAGCCTGAGGCGTCAGGTTAGCCAGGGTATTGGGCAGCGCGCGCGGTGCACCACCCCATGGTTTTTTCGACAGGTCGTGCGCCATGCCCTGAAGCACCGCAAAATCGAAGGCGGTTGAATGCCCGTCAGCGATGCCGGATTCGGCGGCAAAGGCGCTTCGGGAGAACAGCGTGGCAAGGGTTGGCGTGCCGCAGGCAGCGGCGAGAGCCATAGAGGCCTGGATAAAACGTCTGCGATTCATGCCTGAGAAATCGTCCTTATGTGTCGATGTGTTTTGTTCCTCCTTACGGGAAGAACAGCGGCAAGAGACTGCTACCTGTACGACCGCACACTCTAGACAAAATTCACAGTGAATCCAATGGGCGGAGAAGGCGTTTGGGGGAGGAACGAAGTTTTTTTTTCAGGAAACCAGATATCACCGAAAAATTCGCCATTGCCTGGCGAAAAAAGCGTTAAAGACCCGTCAGCCAGTGTGCCGACGAGCCCTGATAAACATTACTTCACGCTAACGTCGATGCCAGGGAAGAACTTCTGCGCGAGCTTCGTCACGGTGCCGTCGGCTTTCACCTTATCGATGGCAGCATCCAGTTCTTTTTTCGTGACAGCGTCACCTTTCCGCAGGCCAAAGCCAATCCCGCTGCCGAGGATAGTGTCGTCGCTGACCGGTTTGCCGATAAAGCCAAAGCCCTTGCCCTGCGGCGTGCTGAGGAAGCCAGCCTGGCCCGCCGCGGACATCACCAGCGAGGCATCAATACGGCCATTCAGCAAGTCAGCCCAGGCCATATTCTGGTCTTTGTACGACACGACATTCACGCCCTGCTTTTCCCAGTGCTCTTTGGCATAGGTTTCCTGAATGGAGCCCTGGAGCACGCCGATGGTTTTTCCTTTCAGCCCTTCCGCCGTGGCTTCAAGGCCGCTGCCTTCTTTACCCACTAGCTGAGACGGAATACGGTAGATTGGCTGCGTAAAATCAATACTTTTTCGGCGCTGCTCGGTGATGTTCATTGCCGAGTTGATGGCGTCAAACTTCTTCGCCACCAGCCCCGGGATCAGTGAATCAAACGACGTTTCAACCCAGGTACATTTCAGGCTGGCCGCCTGGCAAATGGCTTTGCCCAGTTCGACGTCAAACCCTTCCAGCTCGCCCGCGCTGTTGCGGCTTTCGAACGGCGGATATTCAGCCTCAAGGCCATAGCGCAGTTCGCCGGCGGCCAGCGCAGAAAACGAAGAACACAGCCCAAGCAGCAAACTTAGCGCATACACTTTTTTCATCATGACCCCTTATCAGCGTGGCTTAACCTGGCCCAGCGCCTCAGCGCCCGCCCGTAATGTGGCTTCATCTTTGGCAAATGAGAGCCGGATAATTTTATTGTCAGTACCGTCGGTATAAAACGCGGACAGCGGAATGGTCGCCACACCGTAGTCGGTGATTAACCGCTTCACCATCTCACTGTCGGACTCATCGCTGAAGTGCCCGAAGCGAGCCAACAGGAAGAATGACCCACCGCTCGGCAACAGTTCAAACGGCGAATCAGCCAGCAAAGACTGCATTAAATCACGCTTGCGCTGATAAAACGCCGCCAGTGAAAGATAAGTTTGCGGGTCGCTCATATAGTCGGCGAAGGCATACTGCATCGGCGTGTCGGCGGAGAACATCAGGAACTGATGCACCTTGCAGATTTCATCCATCAGCGCCGCCGGAGCCAGGCAATACCCGACCCGCCAGCCTGTGACGTGGAAGGTTTTACCGAATGACGACACAATCACGCTGCGCTCGGCAAGCTGCGGGTGCGTCGCCATGCCGTGGTGTTTTTTGCCGTCAAAGACGATGTGTTCATACACTTCATCGGACAGGATCACAATGTCGGTGTCGCGAGTTACCGCCGCCAGCATTTCCAGGTCATGGGCACTGAACACCTGCCCGCTTGGGTTATGCGGCGTGTTCACGATGATCATCCGCGTGCGTGGCGTAATCGCCGCCTGCACTTCGTCCCAGTCAACGGTGAAATCCGGCAGGCTTAGCTTGAGCGCCACCGGTTTGGCGCCCTGCAGGCGGACAATCGGCGCGTAGCTGTCGAAAGAAGGCTCAAAGTAGATAACTTCATCGCCGGGATGTACCAGGCCGCCGATGGCAGAATAAAGCCCTTCGCTGGCGCTGGCGGTGACCAGCACCTCATCGGCAGGGTCATACACGGTCCCGTAAAGGCTCGCCACTTTGTCGGCAATCAGCTGTTTCAGGGACGCCAGGCCGGTCATTGGGGCGTACTGGTTATGCCCTTCCTGCATGGCTTTGGTGACCCCAGCGACCAGTTTCGGATCGCAGGGGAAATTGGGGGCACCTTGAGAAAGATTTATCGCCTTGTGCTGCGCGGAAAGCTGGCCGATCACCGTAAAAATCGTGGTTCCGACGTCCGGCAATTTTGAACGTTGTTGTACCGGGGTTTGTATGGCCATAGCGGCTCCTGAACATGATGCGATTTGCATAACTATTCAATCTTGCGGCGATTGCCACGACAATCGAATTGTTGTCATAATAGCCATGCAAAAAATGCATAGCTCAGCGGAGAGCATCATGACCCGGCGTAATTTTCCCCTTAATACCCTCGATGCTTTTCTGGTCACGGCCAGGCACCTGAATCTCACCAGGGCGGCAAAAGAACTTTGCCTGACCCAGGGCGCCGTCAGCCGTAAAATTGCGGCGCTGGAGCAGTGGCTGGGGTTCGCGCTTTTTGAGCGCCATGCACGCGGATTACGCCTCACGCCGCAGGGCAGCGCCCTGCTCCCCGATCTCCAGAGCGCCTTCAACACGTTGCTGGATGTGGCCGACCGAGCCTGCCATAAGCCTGAAATTATTCGTCTTAAAGCCCCCACCTGCGCCATGCGCTGGCTGGTGCCGAAACTGATTCAGCTTGAGCAACGTATGCCGGAGATTCAGGTCGCGCTGACGACCACGGTAGAGCACAGCGTCAATTTCAAAAATGAGCCGTTTGATGCCGCCATTGTGTTTGGTCAGCAGGCCAAAAGCGGCGCGCTGCTGTTTGAAGAAAGGCTGACGCCGGTTATCAGTCAGGCACTGTTGCCGCCGGAGACAAGCAACTGGGAGCGACTAACCTTTTTGCACCCGACTCGCGATCGCACCGACTGGTCATTATGGCTTTCAAATACCCCTTCGCCACCGTGGCAGATGATGCAGAAAAATCAGCATTTCGACACCATGGATCTGGCGATCAGCGCCGCCATTCAGGGGTTTGGGATAGCCATCGCAGACGAAACGCTGGTGGCCGAAGATCTTCGTACCGGGCGGTTAGTGCGGCCTTTTGCCGGGAGCGTAAAAACCGGGGCCAGTTATCGACTGGCGGTGAAACCCGGCAGCGAAGGCGCCGCCGGGCTGGAAGCATTTTGCAATGCGTTACTCAGTCCAGACTGACGTGGTGTTTCATCACTCGCTTAAATAACTGCATTCTCAGCCGCATAAAGCGATTTTCGACCTTAAACTGCGCCCGCAGATGAACGCCCAGCCGCAGCGTGCGGTCCCGCCCTTTGGTGCTGGCAGGCCAGCTTAACGGCCCAGGTAACGCTTTGCTGTGCGCCCCGGCGCTGCGGGCGAAGCTAACCCAATAATCGCCAATTTGAGCGGCAAACTGCAGATCTCGTTCGGTCACATATTCGCTGGCCGGCGGGGAAAGCTGCAGCGTGTTAAAGACATAAGCCACTTCGTTACCGTGCCAGGTGCCGTTGGCGTAGGTTTCACGCTCGGCCTCCGCCACGTAGTCAAAATAATACCGCCAGCAGGGCTGGCCTGCACGCTGCTGCGCCTGCATTACCACAAACCCCAGCGTGGTAAACGCCATGTCCCGACACACCTGACGCCCCAGCTCAGCATCGCCTTTAACGCCGGGATACAGCAGCTTGATAAGCCCCAGGCCAAAACGCTTTTCCCGGCGCAGAAGCTCAACCTGCCCCGCGGGATCTATCCCGAAGTAGCTCAGCACGCTCGCCTCATCACTGTTGCTGCCCACCATCAGCGGCATGCGGTGCTGCCGTCCGGCAAAAAACGTGTCCAGCATCGGTTCAGGCAGAACAATGTCACCGCTGACGGGCGTTGGCCCGATATTTAGCGGGGCTTCCAGCGCCCATAGCTCACTGGCGGGAAGGGAACGTAGCGCTTCAGCGTTCGCATTCTTCAGCCCAAAATGTTCCGCCACCGCCACGCCGCGCTTCAACGCTTTACGGCGATCAACATCCGGCAGCGTATAGGCGCTTTGTATAATCCCTTTGTGGAACAAACCGCTGGCTAAAGGCGACGCCAGCAAAGAAAGCACGCTGCGAGCGCCTGCTGACTCGCCAAACAGTGTAACGTTGGCAGCATCTCCCCCAAAAGCGGCGATGTTGTCCTGCACCCATTTCAGCGCGGCTATCTGATCGAGCAAGGCAAAGTTGTGTATCGGCCCATCGGGGTTCTCTTCATCCAGCGCGGGATGAGCAAAAAAGCCCAGATGCCCGAGCCGGTAGTTCACCGTGACTAACACCACGCCCCGCGAGGCCAGCGCGGTGCCATCATACGGAGGTAAAGAACCGGCCCCGATGGTATAACCGCCACCGTGCAGCCAGACCATCACCGGCAAAGGTTTGCCCGTTCGCCGGGCGGGCGTCCAGATATTGAGGTAAAGGCAGTCTTCTGAGAACTGGCCAGGATCGCCGCCGCCGACGGCTTTACAGTATTCCAGACTTTGCCAGCAGGCCGGAGCGAAAGTATCGGCGACGCGAATATCTTGCCAGTTTTCTGGCGGCTGAGGCGCTCGCCAGCGCAGGTTTCCAGTGGGGGGCATGGCAAAGGGAATACCGCGATACACCGCAATATCCCCCTGAAGGACGCCGCTCAGTTGACCCTGAGCGACGTTAACAACGTGTTCCATCTGCTGTTCCTTGTGACTGACATTCCAGCAGGGTAACGCGTTTACAATAAACCGCAACGCCGTTTGCTGCGATCTTCCGCCTGTTGATAAAGGCTGAATTCATCGGCCACCGCCGCGCCAAGCGCCGTTTCGAACTCGCTACGGCTGGAATGCCCGTGCTGCCGCTGCCCTCCGTCACTGCCTAAATTTGACTGGAAGATGCCCGCCGCACTAACCGGCAGGAAATCCTCATAGATGATAGGCTGGGCGATGAGCCAGCCGCGCTCAATCAGCAACTGCGGATCGTCACCCGGTTTGATGGACTGGCGGTGCATGTCACCCACCGGCGTCAGGCGGTAGCGAAAATAGGCCAGCCCCTGACGGCGAAGCAGCGCGTCGCTGTCAGGGAAGCGGCTGAACACTTCCTGCAAATGCTGCTGGTGACTTAGGTTGTCCGTGCCGTTACCCGCCTCCAGCAGGAGTTCATCATACAGCGCACGGCCTTTGGGCGTCAGCGCCACGCCGCGTTGTTCAATCTCACCAAAACGGGCGGTGTGCGTGCCGTGATGCTCACCGGCAAACAGAATCGGCTCTTCAAGCGCTTTAAAACTGGTCTGCCGCAGCAGAATAGGCCGTTCACGGCGAGGCGGACCTTCAATAATGGCTTTGGGCGAAATGCCCCGCTCCGGCATCAGCGCCTGAACGCGGTCGATATCCAGCGTGCGCGGCGTGAGATGGTTAATGTGGCAGCCACGGAAGCAAACCACGTCGGCAATCAGGCGATGTTCGTCGTGTAGGGCGCGGTATGTGTCGGCGTCAACCGTGGCATGCTGATGCCAGCGAAAGGTTTCCAACGCTTCGGCCACAAAGGTGTTTGCTTCGGCCTCGCTGAATCCGCCCTGCCTGTCGTAGAGATCTAGCATTTCGCGGCAGCGAGGAGTGAAAATGTCGCGTTTATCGAGAATGGCGGCAGCACGCGCCCTTAGCGTCGGGTTGTCGATAAGCTCAAGCCGCAATAAAGAGGTAAACACGCGGAAGGGATTACGCGCCAACGCCTGGTCGTCAATCGGACGAAAAGCGGTGGAATGCACCGGCACGCCGGCCTGCGAAAGATCGTAGTAGCCCACCGGATGCATGCCCATCACCGCGAAAATTCGCTTCAGCACCGCCAGTTCTTCGGCCTTACCGACTCGAATCGCGCCGTGGCGCTCTACGTTTAATCTTGCCAGCTCGTCGGCATTTTCCAGCTGTTGGTGCAGCTCAGGATCGTGTTCCAGTACGGCCAGGTTTACATCCGCCACCAGTTCTAACAGCGTGCCGTACTGCGGAACTTCTTGCTGGTACATCGCCGACATAGCTTGCGAAAATTTGTCCCGAATCTCATCGGCCGTGAGGGTGTTCGCCATGATGTCATGCCTCCAGTGGATAGTGCTGAAAGCGTAGAACCTGGTGGATCACTTATCAGGAAGAATTTCCATTTTGTGATCTGCTTTGCAGCACCTAAAAAGTAATTTTTTCAGCACATTACATAACGCAGCGTTATGCAGAATGCCTGCCACAAAGAGTATAAATTAACAAAAAATTAACTAAAACAGGCCGCGTTAAAATCTGCAGACCGGCGCCACTTTTCAGCAAAATAGCGCCTGTTGTCGAAAAAATCTTCTCTGATTTAAAGCGGTTATGACCCTGGCCATAACAAAATGTTAATAATATTTTGCAATGAAGTTATCAAAATTCAACACCGAGGCTTGTCAGCGCCGCCGGACTGTTTTTAACATTGCTTATGGAAAAAAATGGTCTCTTCAGTCAGCGCATTCGCTTGCGCCATTTACATACTTTCGTGGCCGTCGCTCAGCAGGGAACACTGGGTCGCGCGGCTGAAACTCTTAACCTGAGCCAGCCGGCGCTCTCCAAAACCCTTAATGAGCTGGAGCAGCTTACCGGTACACGCCTGTTCGAACGCGGGCGGTTAGGCGCTCAGCTAACGCTCACCGGAGAACAGTTTTTAACCCATGCGGTAAAAGTGCTGGATGCCCTGAATCATGCCGGGCAGTCGTTTGTCCGCCGGGAAGACCGGCCTTCTGATGTGATACGGATTGGCGCCCTGCCTACCGCCGCGCTGGGTATTTTACCGGCGGTCATCGGCGAGTTTCATAGGCAACAGAGCGACGTCACCCTGCAGGTTGGCACCATGAATAACACCATGCTGCTGGCGGGGCTTAAGTCCGGGGAACTGGATTTAGGCATCGGGCGCATGTCCGATCCTGAGCTGATGACGGGCCTGAACTATGAACTGCTGTTCCTTGAGTCTCTCAAGCTGGTTGTTCGCCCTAACCACCCGCTGCTGCATGAAAATATTACCCTTAGCCGGGTGATGGAATGGCCTGCGGTGGTTTCCCCGCAGGGCACGGTGCCGCGCGATAACGCGGAATCTTTGCTCGCGTCACAGGGCTGCAAGCTGCCTTCAACCTGCATCGAAACGCTTTCGGCTTCGCTATCCCGCCAGCTGACCGTCGACTACAACTATGTCTGGTTTGTACCTTCCGGCGCGGTGAAGGACGATTTACGCCAGGGCACTCTGACCGCTCTTCCTGTCCCGATCCCAGGCGTTGGAGAGCCTATTGGTATTCTGACGCGGGTGGACACTCAGCTCTCAACGGCCGCGCAAATTTTGCTGTCCTCGATTCGTAAATCAATGCCGTCCTGAGTGAAGTTGCCGCCATTTCGCTGCTCAACGGCTTCGTTTGGCGTGCTTTTCCCAGGTTTCCAGTTTGGCCTGCTCTGATTTTTTTAACGCCACATAGCAGGCCCCGCTGCCGCCGTGGTGCGGCATCGCCGCGCAAAAAGCCTGGACTTCGTCAAACTCGGCCAGCCAGCGACCAAGGAAGCTACGCACCACGTTGGCGTGGGATTTATCTTCTCGCCCTTTGCCGTGCACGATCAGCAGATTACGCAGGCCATCCTGCTTAGCCTGCATAATGTAGGCAAACAACATCTGCCGGCAGCGCTCCACGGGCTGGCGGAGCAGATTAAGACTTGCCTGCTGGCTGTATTTTCCGAGACGGAGTTTGTCCAGCACGCCACTCTGCAGGCCCTCACGCTTGAACTCCAGCGGCGTGTCGAGGGGGATGATGTCCAGAAAATCGGTAGTGAGAAAGTTGTCCAACTGAGAGGTGTCTGGCTTTACGCCAATGTTCTCTTTCTGAGGTTTGATCCACTGGCTGTCCGCACAGTTTTTCAGCGGTTTGACATCCTCCATGGCGTCAAGAAACAGCGATTTGTCGTCAAGGTTCACGGTCAATCCTCCTGAGTTAGCTGCCGCTACTATAACCCCGCCCTGCCTGAGGCTCAACGGGACAGCCGTGGGAGATATTCCAGAATAGTTGGCAAATTATTTATGTCACTGGTTCTTTAAAATGAGAATATAAAGTTTGCATTTGCGTTAAAAAAACGTAAATCAAATGGCCGTAAAAGAAATTATTATTCCCTTCCCCGAGAAAATAATCACTGCCGCAATCAGACAGCCAGACGCTAACTATTTCGGGTGATGAGTCAGGAAAATTATCAAACTTTTTTCTCCGCGCCCGGCCATTATTTTTCAGTCTTCGACTGGGAATTTAGATGTGGTGATAATCCTTTTGAGGTCTGGATGGCGTCATTGGGGCTATGTTATCTTTTCAGCCTCAAAATGGGCCGCGCATTCGCTCAGGCCCGACTAAAAACGGAGTAATACCGTGCTGACAATACTGGAAGATAAGATTGACACCCCGCTTGGTCCGCTGTGGATCCTGTGCGACGAGCAGTTCAGGCTTCGGGCCGTGGAATGGGAAGAACACAGCGACCGCATGGAACAGCTGCTGAACATTCACTATGGGAAACAAGGATTTCAACGCGTTAGCAGCCGCAACCCGGGGAACCTTAGCGGCAAGCTGAGTGACTATTTTGCCGGCGATCTGGCGGTGATTGATACTCTGCCCACGGCGACGGCAGGCACGGATTTCCAGCGTCAGGTTTGGCAGGCTCTGCGTGATATTCCCTGCGGGCGTGTGATGCATTATGGCGAACTGGCAGAACAGCTTGGCCGCGCTGGAGCCGCGCGCGCGGTCGGTGCCGCGAACGGCTCAAACCCGGTCAGCATCGTGGTGCCGTGCCATCGTGTCATTGGCCGAAACGGCACAATGACAGGCTACGCAGGCGGCGTGGCGCGGAAAGAGTGGCTACTGCGTCATGAAGGTTATTTATTACTGTAATGGTGCCAAAAGTGCGGCTATTTATTCCAAAACAGAGTAGCTGCATTTTAATGTTTTAGGGAATTCAACAAGATGAAGGCCCTTTTAAAACCTCCTACCTTTATTATTGTCCGAATAACGTTCTGCCAGACTTACCTGATCGCGAAAAAGATGTTAAAATTGACCAATATCAATTACGGTCCGAGCATATCTATGATCCCTGAAAAGCGTATTATTCGACGAATTCAGTCTGGCGGTTGTGCTATCCATTGCCAGGATTGCAGCATCAGTCAATTATGCATCCCCTTCACGCTTAATGAGCATGAACTCGATCAGCTTGATAATATCATCGAGCGTAAAAAGCCGATTCAAAAGGGACAAACCCTGTTTAAAGCAGGAGATGAACTGAAATCGCTGTACGCTATCCGCTCCGGCACCATCAAAAGCTACACCATTACCGAGCAAGGCGATGAGCAAATCACCGGTTTCCACCTCGCGGGTGACCTGGTCGGCTTTGACGCCATTGGCACAGGGCATCACCCGAGCTTCGCTCAGGCGCTCGAAACGTCGATGGTTTGTGAAATCCCGTTTGAAACGCTCGACGATTTGTCTGGCAAAATGCCGAGCCTGCGCCAGCAGATGATGCGCCTGATGAGCGGCGAAATTAAAGGCGATCAGGACATGATTTTACTGCTGTCGAAAAAGAATGCCGAAGAACGCCTGGCGGCGTTTATCTACAATCTTTCTCGCCGCTTTGCGCAGCGTGGCTTCTCACCGCGTGAGTTCCGCCTGACCATGACCCGTGGCGATATCGGTAACTATCTGGGTCTGACGGTAGAAACCATCAGCCGCCTGCTGGGACGCTTCCAGAAAAACGGTATGCTGGCGGTAAAAGGCAAGTACATCACTATCGAGAATATCGATCTGTTATCAGACCTTGCGGGCCAGTCGCGTAACGTTGCCTGATAACCTTCTCCTTTGCCGGATCGGCTTTTATCCCTTTTATTGATCCGGCAAGGGCTCTCCACCTGTTTCATTCCTTTCTTATGGGTTAATCTTACTTCACAGACTGTGGTTAAGCAGTTGTAAGGAGACCTGTATGGCAAACTACCAAAACATGCTAGTCGCGATTGATCCCAACCAGGACGATCAACCTGCCCTGCGGCGTGCTGTTTATTTGCATCAACGGATTGGCGGCAGGATCAAAGCCTTCCTGCCTATCTATGATTTTTCCTACGAAATGACCACGCTTCTGTCACCTGATGAACGCACCGCTATGCGCAAAGGGGTTATCAGCCAGCGAACGGCCTGGATTAAACAGCAGGCGCACTACTACATCGAAGCCGGTATTCCTATTGATATTAAGGTGGTGTGGCATAACCGCCCGTTCGAAGCCATCATCCAGGAAGTGATCGCTGGCGGACACGACCTGCTGCTGAAAATGGCGCACCAGCATGACAAGCTGGAAGCCGTGATCTTCACGCCCACCGACTGGCACCTGTTGCGTAAATGCCCCTGCCCGGTGTGGATGGTTAAAGATCAGCCGTGGCCGGAAGGCGGCAAAGCGCTGGTGGCAGTGAATCTTGCCAGCGAAGAGCTTTACCACAACGCGCTGAATGAAAAACTGGTGAGAGAGACGCTGAAGCTAGCGGATGATGTTAACCACACCGAAGTTCACCTGATCGGAGCCTATCCGGTCACGCCAATCAATATTGCCATTGAGTTACCTGATTTTGACCCAAGCGTATATAACGACGCCATTCGCGGCCAGCATCTTGTGGCCATGAAGGCTCTGCGACAAAAATATGGCATTGACGAAAAAATGACGCACGTCGAGAAAGGCCTGCCGGAAGAGGTAATCCCTGACTTAGCAGAACATCTTGAGGCCGGGATTGTAGTGCTCGGCACCGTTGGGCGCACGGGGCTTTCCGCCGCGTTCCTGGGCAATACCGCGGAGCAGGTTATCGACCATTTGCGCTGTGATTTGCTGGTGATAAAACCGGACGATTACCAGACGCCGGTTGAGATGGATGACCCGGAAGACGACTGATATTGCTCTGCGTTTAAGCGAAAAATCCCGCTGATTACCGGCGGGATTTTTATTTGCAAATCAGGCGTTATCATCGAGGCGGATAATAATACCCCGCAGGTAATCGAGCACCATTCGGTCATTTTCCGCCAGAGGTTTTTCCTTCAGGGCTACAGCACCCACATCCATGTAAGTTGAGCTATCTTCTATCGTTTTTCTCATCACCCGAAGCCCCTCAAGAGACCAGGGACGATAGACCAGGTCGGATAAAATAGTTACGCCCCTTCCCTTTGCTACCAGACTGCGCACGGTTTCAAAAGACGTGGTAGTAAAAACAACATTTGGCTGCCCTCCTTTCGCCTGCCAATGCTGGCAAATGACGTCCGGGTATTTATCTGTATCCAGCATGATAAACGGCACGCCTGCAATATCGGTCAGTTTCACACCCGGCTGGCTGAGCAGCGGATGCCCCTGAGCAACCCATAGACGGCGCTGCGAACGAATAAATGTCTCAACGTTCAGTCCCGCGTCGTGACTAATGTTCGACGTAAGCACCAGGGAAAACGCCAGAGTTCCGTACCGGAGTTGTTCGATGAGTCTGGCTGGCTCGTTTTCAACAAAGCGAATGACCATCAGGGGAAAGTGCTGTTCGACTTCACTGATAATTGCCGGCAGTAAATAGGCCGAAAGCGTCCTGGCGATGCCAATTGTTATCTCTCCCGCAGCCAGCTCAGGCTGGAATTGCAAATCCTCGATAGCATGCTGACTGTCGCTGATAATTTTGCGGGCATGAAGCAGGAAGCGCTCGCCGGACGGTGTAAGCTGCACGCCCTTAGGCTGGCGCAGAAAAAGCTGACTGTTCAGCGCTTCTTCCAGATTTCGCATGGCCACCGTCATTGAGGACTGCGAAATATGGCAGTAGGTCGCCGCTTTAGAAACCTGTTTCGTGCGTGCTAAAGCGATGAAAAATTCCAGTTGCCGCAGAGTAAACTTCATAGATAAAAACGATACCTTTAAATAAAAAAGATGAATTAGCTTTGCAGCTCGCTCGTCCTTATCCTTTTCGTGTCGACAGGCAAGCACTACATGCCTTAAAAATCAAGCCATCAGGCGCCTGTATCCACTTTAATGTATCAAGCTGGCCGCATGTCTTATCGTAAGTATAGATAGAAGCGATATCCACAACATCCTGTCAGCTCCCAAAGATGGAAATTTCTCTATGCCGTATTTATTACTCAGTCTCGCCGCCCTGTTTTGGGGGGGCAACTACGTTGTCGGGCATTTGCTGGTGACTCAGGTTGATCCGATTATTCTCTCCGAAGCCCGCTGGTTAGCGACCGCCCTGCTGTTGATGGCTCTTTACCGGGTGCAGGTTAAAAACCAGTGGCCGGAAATGGTAAAAGCCCGGGGAACTGTCTTTTTTCTGGCACTTTGTGGTCAGGTGCTGTTTCCGGTGACGCTGTATATAGGCCTGCAGTATACCTCCTCGCTTAACGCTGCCATTTACCTGTCGACCACGCCGGCGCTGGTGCTGCTCATCAATAAACTGGTGTTCAAAGAGACCATCTCACGGCGAAACATCCTGGGCGTTCTGCTCAGCTCAGCAGGGGTGCTCTATCTGGTGATGCAGGGTGATTTGCTGCATATCGACACACTAAAAAACCTGAACAAGGGGGATGCCTGGACGATGGGCTCGGCGGCAAGTTGGGCGCTGTATTGTGCATTTTTACGGCTCAAGCCCCAAACCATCGGCGGCAATGCCTTTGTGGCCGTCAGCGCTGTGATTGGCGCGCTGGTGCTGATTCCGCTCTTTATTTTTACGCTCGTTCATCAGCCACATTCACTGAGTGGCCCTTACCTGAATACTCGTTTCTTATCCGGGCTGGCCTACCTGGTTATTTTCCCCTCATGGCTGTCATATCTGCTCTGGAATAAAGGAATTTTGGCCATTGGCGCAACACGTGGAGAGATCTATTCACACCTGATTCCACTTAGCGGCGGCGCGTTCAGCATCCTCTTTTTGAATGTCCCTCTACATGCTTTTCATGTGATAAGCGCATTGTTGATTACGGCCGGGATAGCCCTTTGCTCAGGGCAGACAAAAAAAAGCCGCCCCTTAGGACGGCTTTCACAAGATAGCTGACGCTTATAGCGCTTTCAGAATCGCTTCCACGCTGGCTTTGGCATCGCCAAACAGCATCTGGGTGTTCTCTTTAAAGAACAGCGGGTTTTGCACACCTGCGTAACCGGTATTCATTGAGCGTTTAAACACAATCACGTTCTGCGCTTTCCACACTTCCAGCACCGGCATACCGGCGATTGGGCTGCGCGGATCGTCCTGAGCGGCCGGGTTAACAGTATCGTTAGCCCCGATAACCAGCACGGTATCGGTATCGGCGAAATCATCATTGATCTCGTCCATTTCCAGCACGACGTCATACGGCACACGGGCTTCAGCCAGCAGTACGTTCATATGGCCCGGCAGACGCCCTGCGACAGGATGAATACCAAAACGCACTTTGACTCCGCGGGCACGCAGTTTTTCGGTAATTTCCGCCACCGGATACTGCGCCTGAGCCACCGCCATACCGTAGCCTGGAGTGATAATAACCGACGTGGAGTTCTTCAGCATCTCTGCGGTTTCTTCCGCGCTGATCTCACGGTGTTCACCCGCTTCTTCCGTTTCGCCAGTTGAAGAACCGTCGGTCCCAAAACCACCAGCGATAACGCTGATAAACGAACGGTTCATCGCCTTACACATGATGTAAGACAGGATAGCACCAGAAGAACCTACCAGCGCCCCCGTGACGATAAGCAGATCGTTACTGAGCATGAAGCCCGCAGCCGCGGCAGCCCAACCGGAATACGAGTTAAGCATTGACACCACAACCGGCATGTCTGCCCCACCGATGGAAGCCACCAGGTGCCAGCCAAAGGCCAGCGCAATGATCGTCATCACCAGCACAGCAAGAACCTGCATCCCCACGCTTTCAGTACGCACAAACACCAGCAGCAGCGCAAAGGAAACCACCAGTGCCGCCAGATTGAGCTTATGACGATTTGGCAGCATCAACGGTTTAGACGAAATTTTACCGCGCAGCTTGCCGAAGGCGACAATAGAGCCAGTAAAAGTGACGGCCCCGATAAAGATCCCGATGAAGACTTCCGTTAAATGTATATTCTCCATGATCGGCTCAAGGCCCGGGCCGTGATCAAGGTAGCTGTTAAAGCCAACCAGAACCGCCGCCAGGCCCACAAAGCTGTGCAGCACAGCAACCAGCTCCGGCATTTCAGTCATTTCGACTTTCTTCGCCAGGTGAATACCAATCGCCCCACCGATCACCATTGCGATGATAATCCACACCACGTTACCGGTTTCCGGACCAAAAATGGTCGCCACCAGCGCAATCGCCATCCCCGCAATACCAAACAGGTTGCCCTGCTTTGAGGTTTCGTGTTTTGACAGGCCAGCCAGGCTAAAAATAAACAGAATCGCGGCAACAATGTATGCAGCTGTCACTAATCCACCAGACATGTGTTACCCCTTAGTTCTTCCGGAACATTTTCAGCATGCGCTGAGTGACGGTGAAACCACCAAAAATATTGATACTGGCGATCAGTACCGCAATGAAGCTCAGGAAGCTAACCCAGCCACCGTGACCAATTTGTAACAGCGCACCCACCACGATTATCCCCGAAATGGCGTTAGTTACCGACATCAGCGGCGTATGCAGAGCATGGGAGACATTCCACACCACGTAGTAACCCACTACGCAGGCCAGCGCAAAGACGGTAAAGTGGCCAAGGAACTCTTTTGGTGCCACGCTGGCAAACCAGCCAAACAGAATGATGGCCAGTGCCATCAGGCCATATTTAAACCATGGCGACGTTGGTTTTTTCTCTTCGACCGGAGCTGCCGCTGGTTTTGCTGCGGCCTGAGGCTGAGCGGACACCTGAATTGGCGGCGCAGGCCAGGTCACTTCACCTTCGCGGATAACGGTCACGCCGCGCACCACCACATCATCAAAATCAACGGTGATATTGCCGTCTTTTTCTTTGCACAGCAGTTTAAGCAGGTTTACGAGGTTAGTGCCGTAAAGCTGGGAAGACTGGGTCGGCAAACGACCCGGCAGATCGGTATAACCAATGATTTTCACGCCGTCAGGCGTCACGGTAACCTGATTCGCAACGGTGTATTCACAGTTGCCGCCGTTTTGTGCCGCAAGATCGACAATCACGCTGCCCGGCTGCATGGTATCTACCATTTCACGGGTAATCAGCTTCGGCGCAGGTTTGCCTGGGATCAGTGCCGTAGTGACGATGATATCCACCTCTTTCGCCTGAGCCGCAAACAGCGCCATTTCGGCTTTGATAAAGGCTTCGGACATCACCTTCGCATAGCCATCCCCGCCGCCGGCTTCTTCTTTAAAGTCCAGCTCGAGGAATTCGGCGCCCATGCTTTGCACCTGCTCTTTTACTTCCGGGCGGGTATCAAACGCACGAACAATGGCCCCGAGGCTGTTGGCCGCGCCAATGGCTGCCAGGCCCGCAACACCCGCACCGATAACCATCACTTTGGCTGGCGGGACTTTACCGGCAGCGGTGATTTGCCCGGTAAAGAAGCGGCCAAACTCATGTGCAGCTTCGACAATCGCACGATAACCAGCAATGTTAGCCATGGAGCTCAGCGCATCGAGGGATTGCGCACGTGAAATACGCGGCACGGAATCCATCGCCATGACGGTGATGTTACGCGTCGCCAGCTTTTCCAGTAGCTCCGGGTTTTGCGCCGGCCAGATAAAACTGACCAGCGTCGAACCTTCACGAGCAAGCGCAATTTCGTCATCCAGCGGCGCATTAACTTTAAGAATAATGTCCGACTGCCAAACATCAGCGCTGTTGGCAACGATCGCCCCCGCGCGCTCAAACGCTTCGTCGTCAAAACTTGCCAGTTTACCCGCATCGTTTTCAACGGCGACACTGAACCCCAGTTTAATCAGCTGCTCTACCGTTTTCGGCGTGGCGGCTACACGGGTTTCATTGGCCAACCGCTCTCTTGGTACACCAATACGCATAGTATTCCCTTCCATCTGTTTTTGATGATGGTTTGCCAGACCTTGCCATGGCCAGACGCAAGCATCCGCCCGTATATGCAGGCAGATATCTGTTCCATTACCACTTCAACAAAAAATACATCTGTAACAAACTTTTTATAACCTACTGAAAATAACGATTGTGATCTACATCCGCATCCGGGTATTTGTATTTTTATCGCAAAAATTCAGCCATCACACACTCAGGCAGTCATTTTAATCTCTATTTACACGCGGAGGCCTGATAATACGCTTAAGCGAGGCGGTATGACATGATTCTGCGCCGCTATAAAACTCATTTTTAACAACATATTAACCAAATAAGTCATAAGATTTATCAGTTTTACCGGTGAACGTCTCTTTTTTTAACTTAATAACGTTTGCTGCTGCTATTCCGCCCCGGGAAGGCACAAGGCGTGAAAAATGGCGCAGACAAGGACGTTATTTCCAGCCATAATCGGCGACTAATCGGTCTTTATCAGAGAAGTATCTGTATTCATTTTGCGCAAGGCGAAGGATTATTTTTATGAATCTCAAGAACACCCTTCTGGCGTCAGCTCTTATTTCTGTCACCTCACTGTCCGCTCAGGCGGCGACTGAATTGACGCCAGATCAAGCTGCTGCTCTCAAGCCGTACGAGCGTATTACCGTCACGGGACGCTTCAACTCTATCGGCGATGCCGTGGCTGCCGTTTCTCGCCGTGCCGATGACATGGGCGTTGCATCATTCTACGTTCTGGACACAAACTTCATCGGCGAAAGTGGCAACGCCCGCGTTGTCGCAGATGTCTACAAAGCTGATGCACCAAAAGCCGATGCAGTAAAAAATCGCGTCATTAATGGCGTTGTTGAATTGCCGAAAGATCAGGCATTCAAACTTGAGCCTTTCGATACCGTCACCGTCCAGGGCTTCTATCGCAGCCAACCGGAAGTGAATGACGCCATCACCAAAGCTGCGCGTGACAAAGGTGCCGCTTCGTTCTTTATCGTTCGTCAGGTTGACGCGAACCAGGGCGGCAACCAGCGCGTAACAGCATTCATTTATAAAGCTGATGCTAAACAACGCGTGGTGCAAAGCCCGGATTTACTGCCGGCTAACTCTGAAGCAGGTAAAGCCGCGTTGGCCGCCGGTGGCGCTGCCGCTAAGCAGGTAGAAATTCCGGGTATTGCCTCTTCTGAAGCGCCGTCCAGTGATGTTGGCCGCTTCTTTGAAACCCAGTCATCTAAAGGTGGCCGTTACACCGTTACGCTGCCAGACGGCACCAAAATTGAAGAAGTGAATAAAATCACTGCAGCGCAAATGGTTCCGTTCGATAGCGTTCAGTTCACCGGTAACTACGGCAACATGACGGAGATCTCCTATCAGGTTGCGAAACGTGCCGCGAAGAAAGGGGCTAAGTTCTACCACATTACTCGCCAGTGGCAGGAACGTGGTGGCAACATCACCATCAGCGCAGACCTGTTTAAATAAGATACACCACATCCCAAAAGGCAGCGAAAGCTGCCTTTTTTTTGCGCCCAAATCATTTTATCGCACCACACGCATTGCAAGCAGTGTACACACTCCGTAAAATCCCGCGCCTTAGCGTGATCCTCCATTTTTATGCGTAAAAGCAAAATAATTATGCTGGTTCACTTCAGACCTCAACAGGATACCTATGGAAAAGAAACTTGGTCTCGCCGCGCTAACCGCGCTGGTATTAAGCTCCATGCTCGGTGCGGGTGTATTTAGCCTGCCGCAGAACATGGCGAGCGTTGCGAGTCCGGCTGCGTTGCTGATCGGCTGGACGATCACTGGCGTAGGTATTCTCTTGCTGGCTTTGGCGATGCTGGTACTCACCCGACTACGCCCCGATTTAGACGGCGGGATATTTACTTACGCGCGCGAGGGTTTCGGCGAGCTTATCGGCTTTTTCTCAGCCTGGGGTTACTGGCTGTGCGCGGTGATCGCCAACGTTTCTTATCTTGTCATTGTGTTCTCGGCACTGAGTTTCTTTACTGACACCCCTGAACTACGCTTTTTCGGCGATGGCAATACCTGGCAATCCATCGTCGGCGCTTCCATATTGTTATGGATGGTGCATTGGCTGGTACTGCGAGGCGTACAAACTGCGGCCAGCATTAACCTGGTCGCAACCCTTGCGAAGCTCCTGCCTTTGGGGATGTTCGTGGTACTGGCGATCATTGCCTTTAAGCTCTCCACTTTCTCTCTCGATTTTACCGGTATTGAACTCGGCGTTCCTGTCTGGGAACAGGTGAAAAACACCATGCTGATTACCCTTTGGGTCTTTATCGGCGTGGAAGGTGCCGTCGTGGTATCCGCGCGTGCAAGAAATAAAAAAGACGTTGGCAGAGCCACGCTGCTGGCCGTTATTGCCGCACTAAGTGTCTATTTACTGGTCACCTTGCTTTCTCTCGGTGTCGTCGCTCGTCCAGAACTCGCCGCAATGCGCAATCCGTCAATGGCGGGGCTGATGGTCGAAATGATGGGGCCATGGGGCGAAGTGATTATTGCGGCCGGACTGATTGTTTCCGTGTGCGGCGCCTATCTGAGTTGGACAATTATGGCTGCAGAGGTGCCACTGCTGGCGGCAACCCATAAAGCCTTCCCCAAAATGTTCGCCCGGCAGAATAAAAACAACGCACCGTCGGCTTCCCTTTGGCTGACAAACATCAGCGTGCAGGTATGCCTCGTGCTGATCTGGCTGACCGGCTCGGACTACAACACGCTGCTGACCATTGCCTCAGAAATGATTCTGGTGCCTTATTTCCTGGTCGGCGCTTATCTACTAAAAATTGCTACCCGTCCTCTGCACAAGGCGATTGGTGTTGGCGCCTGTCTTTACGGTTTGTGGCTACTTTACGCGTCGGGCCCGATGCATCTGCTGCTTTCAGTCGTGCTGTATGCGCCTGGATTATTAGTCTTTATTTACGCACGCCGTACCCATACGCACGAAAAGTCGCTAAATTTAAAAGAGCGTACAATGATTTGTCTAATGCTGCTGGCAGCATTTCCGGCAACGTGGCTGCTGGTGGGGTAACGAATGCTTCCCCGGCAGCGATTCTGGATCAGGGGAGCCAAGCTATTAACCGACCCATTCTTATCACCGGTGCAGGCCAGCGTATCGGCCTGGCACTGGCTCAGCATTTTCTGGCTAAATCTCAGCCGTTAATTGTCAGTTACCGCACGCGCCATCCTGCTGTCGATAAACTCGAACAGGCTGGCGTCACATGCCTGTACGCCGACTTTTCAACAAACGAAGGCATCCTTGAATTCGCTCAACGAGTGAAGTCGCACACGCCTGCTCTGCGGGCCATCATCCATAATGCCAGCGAATGGAAGCCGGAAACCCGCGAGACTGCGCCAGGCGATACACTGCAGGCAATGATGCAGGTTCATGTGGCAGCACCTTATTTACTTAATCATGAACTGGAAGACTTACTTCGCGGGCACGGGCAGGCCGGCAGCGATATTATCCATCTGACCGATTACGTCGCGGCACGCGGCAGCGACAAACATATCGCCTACGCCGCCAGTAAGGCGGCACTTGAAAATATGACGCTCTCTTTTGCGCTAAAGTTGGCCCCGGAAGTTAAGGTCAACGCCATCGCGCCAGCGCTGATTATGTTTAACGACGGGGATGATGCTGACTATCGCCAGCGCTCGCTGAACAAATCGCTGATGAAAATCGCCCCCGGCGAACAGGAAATTGTGAGTCTGGTTGAGTATCTGTTGACCAGCCGCTATGTCACCGGCAGAAGCCATGCAGTAGACGGCGGACGACACCTACGCTAACGCTGTTTACCAACCATTAATGGTGTAATCTATTGCATCATTGTATGTTCAAATTTTAAAAGCCGACGCGGCGGATTATGAGCAAAATAGTTTACGTGGAAGACGATCCTGAGGTTGGTGGCCTGATAGCCGCTTATCTCGGGAAACATGACATTGACGTTATTGTCGAAACCCGCGGCGATCGCGCCGAGGCCGTTATCCAGCAACAGCAGCCTGACCTGGTACTACTGGATATTATGCTGCCAGGAAAAGATGGCATGACGCTATGTCGCGATCTTCGCCCGCAGTGGGATGGCCCGATTGTACTGCTGACGTCATTAGACAGTGATATGAACCACATCCTCTCACTTGAGATGGGTGCTAATGACTATATTTTGAAAACGACGCCGCCTGCCGTCCTCCTGGCACGGCTTCGTCTGCATCTGCGCCAGCGCGTTTCAGCGCAACAAACGGTCGAGACAACCACCAGTAACCTTAAACCGCATAAAGCTATCCGCTTTGGCACGCTGTGCATTGACCCGCTGAACCGCCAGGTGACGCTGGGGGATGACAATGTCGTGCTGTCTACCGCGGATTTCGATCTCCTGTGGGAGTTGGCAACGCATGCTGGACAGATAATGGATCGCGATGCCCTGTTAAAAAATCTGCGCGGCGTGACCTACGATGGAATGGATCGCAGCGTGGATGTGGCTATCTCCCGTCTGCGTAAAAAGTTACTCGATAATGCGACAGAGCCTTTCCGTATCAAAACCGTTCGCAACAAAGGCTATTTATTTGCCCCTCATGCCTGGGAAAGCGAAGCTTAATAATCGCGTTAGAGATAAAAATACCCGCCGACGCGGGTTTTAGATAATCACTTAATTTATAGAGATTTTATTTCAAGATAAGTCAGTAGATCGACGTTCTGTGTTTGCCTGGCCCTGTCATTCAACGCGGTAAGCGTGAAGCCATAGGCTTTATCACTTGCATCATTGACGCTGTAAGCAAATTGGCTCGAACCATCCTGAGTAATGCAGAGAATATCCCACTCCCCACTCTGCTGTTTGTTACTTGAGCAATGCTGCGGCCCGAAACTATAGGAAAGATAGGATTCGACCCGGTCTTGTGCAGCGGAAACGTAAGGAGGCACGGAAGAAGTAAAGCCAGAAACCATAACCACGCCAGCAGCAACCAGAACCGCGATAACAGCGAAACCCCATTTCTTGGTCATTTTCATATTCCTTATGAACGAACAGCTATAATAAATTTATTGTGAAGTGGCTTATGATAAATCGTATTAATTTTAGATAGAGATAGATTTAATACAAGAAAAATCCTAAAAAAATAGCACTTTATTTATCCGTACCCTATCCCTTACTGGCAAAGCGATGAAACACAAAATCACGTTGGATAATGCAATCAGCGGCCGGGAAGATATAATGCACCATAGCGCCTGCAGGGATGAAGGCGACACAATCAACCAATTGATTTAATGGTAAAATTTAATGAAAAAGCTGTTTGTACAGTTTTATCTTCTGCTGTTTGTCTGCTTCCTGGTGATGACCATGCTGGTCGGGCTGGTGTATAAGTTCACCGCCGAGCGGGCGGGCCGCCAGTCGCTGGATGATTTAATGAAAAGCTCGCTGTACCTGATGCGCAGCGAGCTACGTGAAATTCCGCCACGGGACTGGAATAAGACCATCAACGATCTCGACCTGAATCTCTCTTTTAAGCTCAATATTGAGCCGATGAGCAAGTTCAAACTCGATGATGTTGCCGCTCGCCACCTGCGTGAAGGCGAGATCGTGGCACTGGACGAAGAATATACGTTTATCCAGCGGATACCCCGCAGCCACTACGTGCTGGCCGTCGGCCCGATCCCCTACCTCTTTTATCTGCACCAGATGCGACTGCTGGATATTGGCCTGATTGCCTTTATCGCCATCTCACTCGCCTTCCCGGTGTTTATCTGGATGCGCCCACACTGGCAGGACATGCTCAAACTGGAAAGCGCCGCCCAGCGATTTGGTAAAGGGCACCTGGATGAGCACATTCATTTTGATAACGCCTCAAGCTTTGAACGACTTGGCATTGCCTTCAACCAAATGGCCGATAACATCAATGCCCTGATTGCCAGTAAGAAGCAACTGATTGACGGGATTGCACACGAGCTTCGTACCCCACTCGTTCGTCTGCGTTACCGCCTTGAAATGAGCGACAACCTCAGCGAAGAGGAATCTCTGGCGCTCAATCGGGATATTGGCCAGTTAGAGGCGTTGATTGACGAGCTACTGACATACGCCCGCCTCGACCGTCCGCAGACTGAACTTCATCTGGCGCACGTCAAATTTGCCAACTGGATGGAAACGCATATTGCCGACGTACAGCTCATTCACCGTCAGCGCCGGATTACGCTAGAAACAGATACCGTCACCGCCATTGACTATGGCGCGCTGGATCTGCGTCTCATGGAACGAGTCACGGATAACCTGATCAATAACGCGCTGCGTTACAGTGAGCAGCAGCTTCGTATCAGCCTGTGGAGAGAAGACGATATTGCCTATCTACAGGTTGAAGATGACGGTCCCGGTATCCCGGAAGAAGAGCGCGACCGCGTATTCGAGCCTTTTGTTCGCCTCGACCCCAGTCGGGACAGAGCAACCGGCGGCTGCGGGCTTGGCCTGGCGATAGTCCACTCTATTGCCGTGGCGATGGGTGGACACGTCACCATTGAAAGCAGCCCTTTGGGCGGTGCCAGCTTCCGTTTTGCATGGCCGATAAACACCACCTATCTCTCCTGAATTCTCCGGCCCGAGCGTGCTATCGGGCCTGTTTTTCCCTGGTGAACACAAACGACGCTATTGCTGATGTGGTTACCCATTGCTACAGTTAATTAGTATGTTGTAACTAATGTGAGTCGCTATGCCCCGCTACGATCTTATTGAACGCTTAACGTCCACCTGCAGGGAGCTGCAACAGCACCTGGCGATGCTCAAGGCACAGCTCGGTCAGCTCCGGCTGCTCAGCGGACGCGTCTTTACGCTGCCGGAAATAGAAAAAAGCAAAGAGCACGATCCGCTCTCTAAGATTGAAGTCACCCAGTACGTCGGGCAGGAAGCGCATCAGGCTGCAGTTGCCCACTTTACCCGGCTGTTTATCCAGCAGCAGTCGGAAAAAACCAGCACCAAGGCCGCCGTGCGTTTACCCGGCGTGCTCTGTTATTCGGTTAACGCAGAGCAATATCAACAAACGTTCGAGCTTCTGGAAGATATCAACAGGCTGAAACACGCGCTCGAGCAGATTATCAGCGTCGAGTCGGAGCTTCCCTCCGCCCAGCGTTTTGAATGGGTTCACCACCATATTCCCGGCCTGCTCACCCTGAACGCCTACCGCGCCATCACCCTGCTCGAAACGCCGGACACGGTACGTTTTGGCTGGGCGAATAAACAGATTGTCAAAAACCTTAGCCGCCAGCAGGTGCTTGAGATGTTAGAAAAAAGCCTGAATGCCGGGCGAGCCGTGCCGCCGTGGACGAAAGAACAGTGGGCCGAGCGCGTAGCGCAGGAAATCGATGATGTTCAAAGGCTGCCGGAAAGTATACGGCTAAAAATCAAACGGCCGGTCAAGGTACAACCTGTGGCCCGCGTGTGGTATCAGGCACAGCAGAAACAGGTGCAATATGCCTGCCCTTCTCCGCTGATTGTTTTGTGTAAGCAGGAGAGTGGCGAAACGCCTCCCGACACAGGAGAGTTGCTGAACTACGATGCCGAAAATATTCAGCATCGCTATAAGCCTAAAGCGCAGCCGCTGAGACTGATTATCCCGCGGCTGCACCTTTACTGCGAAGCGTAAAATTACGACTTCATGCTGCCGACCATATCCTCAGGGCGAACCCAGGCGTCGAACTCTTCCTCGGTCAGATAACCGAGTTTCAGCGCCGATGCTTTAAGGGTCAGCCCCTCTTTGTGGGCTTTTTTGGCAATTTCTGCCGCTTTGTCATAGCCGATATGGGTATTGAGCGCGGTCACCAGCATCAGCGACTCGTTCAGCAACTGGCTGATACGCTCGCGATTAGGCTCGATGCCCACCGCACAGTGCTCGTTGAAGCTTTCCATGCCGTCAGCCAGCAGGCGAACGGACTGCAGGAAGTTATGGATAACCATCGGGCGATAAACGTTCAGCTCGAAGTTACCGGACGCACCGCCGATGTTCACCGCCACGTCGTTGCCCAGCACCTGGCAGCAAAGCATGGTGACGGCTTCGCACTGGGTCGGGTTCACCTTCCCCGGCATGATGGAGCTGCCCGGTTCGTTCTCAGGAATCGACAGCTCGCCAATCCCACAACGTGGGCCGGAAGCTAGCCAGCGAACGTCGTTGGCAATTTTCATCATCGCCGAGGCCAGCCCTTTCAGCGCGCCATGCGCGTGAACCAGGGCATCGCAGGTGGCTAATGCTTCAAATTTGTTTGGCGCCGTCACAAACGGCTGCTTCGTGAAGTCAGCCAACTCTTTTGCCACTCGCACCGCATATTCAGGATGCGTGTTCAGCCCGGTACCCACCGCCGTGCCGCCCAATGCGAGCTCCGCCAGATGCGGCAAGCTATGGTCGATATGCTTCAGGTTATGCTCAAGCATAGCCACCCAGCCGGAGATCTCCTGCCCCAGCGTCAGCGGCGTGGCGTCCTGCAGGTGGGTACGGCCGATTTTGACGATATCCTTAAACGCATCGGCCTTTTTGGCCAGCGTTTGTTTGAGCACGTTTAACTGCGGCAACAGGTGCTCGCGAACCGCGATAATGGCCGCCACGTGCATGGCGGTCGGGAAAACGTCGTTCGAACTCTGACTTTTGTTCACGTCGTCGTTCGGGTGCACCAGTCGCTCCATCCCGCGCACGCCACCCAGAATTTCACTGGCGCGGTTCGCCAGCACTTCATTCATGTTCATGTTGCTTTGGGTGCCGGAGCCGGTCTGCCAGATAGCCAGCGGGAACTCACCGGGGTGCTTTCCTGCCAGCACTTCATCGGCGGCCGCGATAATAGCCGTGCCGCGCTCTGCGGGCAGCAGGCCGAGGTCAACGTTGACCTTTGCCGCCGCGCGCTTGGTGAGCGCCAGCGCCCGAATCAGCTCGGTGGGCATTTTCTCGGTAGAAATGCGGAAGTGCTCAAGTGAACGCTGGGTCTGTGCCCCCCACAGTTTATCTGCCGGGACGTCGATCGGGCCCATTGAGTCTTTTTCACTGCGACTGGATGTCATGCCTTTCTCCTTTGCGATAAAAAAAGCCGCCACTATAGGCGGCGGCTTGAGTATTACTTAACGCATCGAGAGCACTGTGAGGCCTGAATTTTCTGGAAGAAGTCGTTGCCTTTGTCATCCACAAGGATAAACGCCGGGAAGTCTTCCACTTCGATTTTCCAGATGGCTTCCATACCCAGTTCCGGGTACTCCACACACTCCAGACTCTTGATGCTGTTTTGCGCCAGCACGGCCGCCGGGCCACCGATGCTGCCCAGGTAGAATCCACCGTGTTTGTGACAGGCGTCGGTCACCTGCTGGCTGCGGTTGCCTTTGGCCAGCATGATCATGCTGCCGCCGTTGGCCTGCAGCTGATCCACGTAGGAGTCCATGCGGCCCGCCGTCGTCGGCCCTAATGATCCGGATGCGTAGCCGTCAGGCGTTTTGGCCGGGCCTGCGTAATAAATCGGGTGATCTTTCACGTACTGCGGCAGATCTTCCCCGTTATCGAGACGTTCTTTCAGTTTAGCGTGGGCGATGTCACGCGCCACAATAATGGTGCCGGTTAACGACAGACGAGTGGACACCGGGAAGTCGGACAGCTGAGCAAGGATCTCTTTCATCGGGCGATTCAGGTTCACTTTCACCGCCTCGCCCTCGCCTGCCTGACGCAGCTCTTCCGGGATGTATTTGCCCGGATTGTGCTCCAGTTTTTCAAGCCAGATGCCGTCTTTGTTGATTTTGGCTTTGATGTTGCGGTCGGCGGAACAGGACACGCCCATCCCAACCGGGCAGGATGCGCCGTGACGCGGCAGACGAACAACGCGGATATCATGCGCGAAGTATTTGCCGCCGAACTGCGCGCCCAGACCAAGATTCTGCGCTTCTTTCAGCAGTTCTTCTTCCAGCTGCACGTCGCGGAACGCCTGACCGTATTCGTTGCCTTCCGTCGGCAGGCCGTCGTAGTACTTGGTTGACGCCAGCTTCACGGTTTTCAGCGTCGCTTCGGCAGACGTTCCGCCGATAACAAACGCCACGTGATACGGCGGGCAGGCCGCGGTACCTAACGTACGCATTTTCTCAACCAGGTAATCTTTCAGCTTCGCCGGGGTGATCAGCGCTTTGGTTTCCTGATAGAGGTAAGTTTTATTGGCAGAACCGCCGCCTTTGGCGATGCACAGGAATTTGTACTCGTCGCCGTCCACGCTGTAGAGATCAATCTGCGCTGGCAGGTTGGTACCCGTGTTCACCTCTTTGTACATATCCAGCGCGGCGTTCTGGGAATAGCGCAGGTTATCTTCAATAAAGGTGTTGTAGACGCCGCGAGACAGCGCTTCTTCGTCGCCGCCGCCGGTCCAGACGCGCTGGCCTTTTTTACCCATGATGATAGCGGTGCCGGTGTCCTGGCAGGTCGGCAGAATGCCCTTGGCGGCAATGTCTGAGTTACGCAGGAACTGCAGCGCAACGTATTTATCGTTCTCGCTGGCTTCCGGGTCACTCAGGATATCCGCCACCTGCTGCTGGTGCGCCGGGCGCAGCATAAACGAAGCGTCGTGGAAGGCATGTTGGGCCAGCAGCGTCAGGGCCTGAGGATCAACCTTGAGGATTTGCTGGCCGTCAAACTCGGCGACGGAAACATAGTCGGAGCTCAGGAGGTAATATTCGGTCGGGTCTTTTTGGAGCGGGAAAGGCTCCTGGTAATGGAAGGGTTTATTCGACATATTTCTCTCACTTGCGACAACAGTAACGTTAATTTTTATATTTCAGCGCAGGATCTTACGCTGCGTTCCAAAAACAAGTCATAACATGCTACACAATTTTTTAACAGAAACTGAGACTAATACGACTTTTTGTTGCCCTGGTTACTTCGCGGCGGATAATTGGTTTAATAACTGAAACTTCGACTCAATGATGACAGGGACCTGAGATGCAAAAATTGATCAATGCGGTACAAAATTATACCTGGGGAAGTGAAACGGCGCTAACGGAACTGTACGGCATCGCCAACCCGCAGCATAAGCCCATGGCCGAACTGTGGATGGGCGCTCACCCAAAGAGTAGCTCAAAAGTGCTCGATGCCAACGGGCAACCGCACGCATTGCGCGATGTGATTGACGCCGACAAGCAAGCGCTGTTGGGGAAAGCCGTTGCCGGGCGTTTTGGCGAGCTGCCTTTCCTGTTCAAAGTCCTTTGTGCCGCCCAGCCCCTCTCCATTCAGGTTCACCCGAACAAAAAAGCGTCTGAAATCGGCTTTGCGAAAGAAAATGCAGCGGGTATTCCGCTTGATGCCGCAGAACGTAACTACAAAGATCCTAACCACAAACCTGAACTGGTCTTTGCCCTGACGCCGTTCCTCGCGATGAACGCTTTCCGCGAATTCTCTGACATTGTGTCGCTACTGCAGCCGGTATCTGGCGCTCATCCGCTGATTGCGCATTTCCTCCAGCAGCCCGGGGCCGAAAGTCTGGCGCAGCTGTTTGCCGGCCTGCTGAATATGCAGGGCGAAGAAAAAGCCCTGGCGCTCGGCGTGCTGAAAGCTGCCCTGAATAATCAGCAGGGTGAGCCGTGGGAAACCATTCGCGTGATTTCCGAATTCTACCCGGACGACAGCGGCCTCTTCTCCCCGCTGCTGCTGAACGTGGTTAAGCTTGAGCCCGGCGAGGCAATGTTCCTGTTCGCCGAAACCCCACATGCCTACCTGAACGGTGTGGCGCTGGAAGTGATGGCCAACTCTGACAACGTGCTGCGTGCCGGATTAACGCCGAAGTACATTGATATTCCTGAACTGGTGGCTAACGTTAAGTTCGAGCCAAAACCGGCCAACCAACTGCTGACCCAGCCGCAGAAAACCGGCAGCGAGCTGGACTTCGCTATTCCTGTGGATGACTTTGCCTTTTCCCTGCACGACCTGAGTACGCAGGAAGCCGCGCTGGCACAGCAAAGCGCAGCCATTGTGTTCTGCGTTGAAGGTGAAGCCGTGCTAACCAAAGACGCCCAGCGTCTGGTGCTGAAGCCGGGTGAGTCTGCGTTTATTAGCGCCGCCGAGTCGCCAATTGCCGTCAGCGGCGTTGGCCGGGTAGCACGAGTGTTTAATAAACTTTAACTTACTGATCTTTTTAGCGCGTATTGCTAAGCTAGTAAGCATGTTGACGAAAACGCCTGATAACAGGCGTTTTTCTTTCGCCCGGTGGGGGACGGCTACCGGCTTCTATACATGGATAATGACACGATGAAAAAATCTCTGGTTGCGGTTGGGGTAATTGTTGCGCTGGGCGTGGTATGGACCGGCGGAGCGTGGTTTACGGGTAAACAGCTCGAAGGTCGTATGGCCGAAATGATTGATAACGCCAATGCTGAAATCAAAAATTCAGCACCGGAATCGGGGATTGTGCTGAGCTACCAGGACTACAAACGTGGGCTTTTCCACAGTTCGGTACAGCTGGTGGTTAAGCAGGCTGCCGGGACGAAAAATGCCCTGCTCACGCCAGAACAAAGCGTGTTATTCAACGAAACCATCGATCATGGTCCTTTCCCGTTCGCGCAGCTGAAGAAATTCAACCTGATACCGAGCATGGCGTCGATCCACACCGAACTGGTGAATAACGACGTGACCAAACATCTTTTCACGCTGACCAAAGATAAGCCGCTTATCGGCGTGGAAACTCGCGTCGGCTACAGCGGCGCAACGTCTTCGGATATCGCGCTGGCGGCCATTGATGCCACCGAGGGTGAAGACAAGTTCAGCTTCAGCGGCGGCAAGTTCACCGCCGACGTGGACGGCGCAGGAAATGAAATCGCCCTTTCCGGCTCGGCCGACAGCGGCCTTGTGAACACCGTCAACGAATACGGCCAGCGCGTGCAGCTCTCTTTCAACGGGATCAAAACCGACGGAGACAGCAAACGCAGCCTGTTTGACCAGCGCGTAGGCTCACAGAAAGCGACTATCGACAAGCTATCTATGGTTGTGGACGGCAAAGAAATTGCCGTTGTCGAAGGCTTCAACCTGAACGCAAAATCTGACGTGCAGGACGACAAAAAGCACTTTACCGGCCAGTTCGACTACAGCCTGGATGCGCTGAAAGTCCAGAACCAGAACATGGGCAGCGGCAAGCTGACGCTTAAGCTCGGCAATATTGATGCCGCCGCACTACGCGACTTTACCCAGAAGTACAACGCTGGCGTACAGCAGCTAATGGCCGACCCGGCGCTGCAGCAAAACCCTGAGCTCTACCAGCAAAAATCCGTGGAGCTGATTAGCGCTAACCTGCCGCTGCTGCTGAAGGGCAACCCTATCATTACCGTTGCCCCGCTGAGCTGGAAGAACGCGAAAGGCGAATCGACCTTTAACCTGTCCCTGTTCATGAAAGATCCTCAGGGCGCAACCGGCCCGGCCAATACGCCGGAAGAGCAGCTGGATCGCTACGTGAAATCTCTCGACGCGAAGCTGGTGATCCCTATGCCAATGGCTACAGGGCTGATGTCCCAGGTGGCACAGCTGGAAGGCTACAGTCCGGAAGAGTCGGACAAACTCGCCGGCCAGCAGATCAAAGGCCTCGCCGCCATGGGCCAGATGTTCCGCATCACCAAGGTTGACGGCGATAACATCACCACCAGCCTGCAATACGGCAGCGGAAAAGCCTCGCTGAACGGCGAGCAGATGTCGCTGGGTGAGTTGTTCAGCATGTTCGCCCTGCCAGCGGGTATGGGTGGCCCGGCGCTGCAGGATAACGACAGCGATGCCGTACCGCAGCCGCAGGACGAAGCGCCGGGGGATGATTCATCTCCGGACGCCGACCCGGCACCTCAGCAGTAAGCCATACAAAAACCCGCCAGATGGCGGGTTTTTTAGTTTCTGCCAGCCAGCAGCGCCGCAAGCGAGTCCCGAATCTCCGGCCATTCATCGTCAATAATGCTAAATCTCACCGAGTCACGCTTTCGGCCATCCGGCATAATCCGCTCGTGTCTGACTATTCCTTCCTGCTTCGCGCCTAATCTCAGAATGGCGCGGCGAGATTTTTCGTTGATCACATCCGTGGTGAACTGCACCCGCACACAATCCAGCGTCTCAAACGCATATTGCAGCATCAGAAATTTGGCTTCGGTATTGGCCCATGTGCGCTGCCAGCGGGTGGCAAGCCACGTACTGCCAATTTCAAGCTTGCGGTTTTTCATATCTATTTTCCAAAACCGCGTGCAGCCAATCACGTTTCCAGACTCAATATCTATCGTCACGAACGGCAAAATTGTCCCTGCCTGCCGCCCATTGAGTGCATGCTGGATGTAGTCGTTTACCGTCTGTGCGGACGGCACAACGGTAAACGGCAAGTTCCACAGCTCACCGTCAGAGGCGGCCTCAACCAGCAGTGGAGCATCGCTCAGTTCCAGGGGTCTAAGCTTGACACGCTGGCCGGTAAGTGTAGGAAAGTCGCTCATGTGATCCCTGCAAAAGTTAGTTTTTAATAGTGATTAACCGCGCCGGCATGATCTGGTTGCTGTACACGACGTCGCTTTCCTGGGCCCGCTGGAGAATGCGCTGCGCCGCGCTGCGACCAATTTCCCTTGCAGGCGTCGTCACCCAGGTCATCGGCACGTCGTCCAGGTCATCTTCTGTGACTTCAGCAAAGCCTGCCAGCGCGATGTGCCGGTCGTAATAACTGTCCACGCTGCCGCCACCCATCTGCCAGCCTGCACGGGTCAGGCCGAACCATGCCCCCATCGCCACTGTACTGTTGTGGCAAACCACGGCGCTGATGGTCGGAAAGTTGTGCAGCAGTTCCGTGATGGCATCCGCCGCCTGCTTCTGGCTCGGCTCGCACTCGAGGATCCAGTCGCTATGGAAAGGCAGTCCATGCTGCATCAGGGTGGCGCAAAACCCGCCCAGCCGCTCCGCCCGCGTTAACGACGAGCTACGCCCGCCGAGCCAGGCAATACGCTGATGCCCGCGTTTAATCAGATGCTCGGTCACCATTTGCGCCGCCTGCATATTATCCGGGCGGATAATATCAACCTCGTCCAGATAACTTGCCCGCGAGGCAAACACCAGCGGCACCTTATTCTGTACTGCCATATCCCGCAGGTCCGCCCCCTGGCCTGCCGCCCCGGCAATAATAATGCCGTCCACGCCCTGGGCCACCAGCGTGTCGAAACAGCGCTGCATGTGCTGCCCCTGGCTTCCGCTCTGGGTAAGAAACAGAAGCTGGCCCTGCTGCTCCAGCGCTTCCGTTAACCCGGCGGTCAACTCCGCATAAAAAGGATTACAGAGGTCGCGGACAATCAGGCCAATCACCCCGCTCTGCCCGCCGCGTAGCGAAGCCGCCTGGCGATTACGCACAAAGCCTAACTTTTCGATAGCCTCATTCACCCGCTGACCGGTGGCGGTGGAGATCCTGCCCTTGCCGCTAAGCACCAGCGATACCGTGGTCACCGAGACACCTGCGGCCTCGGCAACCTCGTTGATAGTGATTCTTTTGGTCAGCGTCGACATCGTTAAGTCAGATCCTCCGTGAATCGATAAATATAAAGATAAAACGTTTTACTTATGCTGGCATATTCAACTTCATTATGCGCGGTAATTCTGCGATCGTCCTCACGATAAAATTGGGTAAAACGTTTTATCATTTTCAAACTTTACTTACACAACACCTCATTTTAACCGGGTCAAGGAGTCGTGATGGCGGCTAATACACCACAAAAAAAATCGCTTTGGGAGTTTTTCCAGAACCTCGGCAAGACTTTTATGTTGCCGGTCGCGCTGCTGTCATTCTGCGGCATCATGCTGGGGATCGGCAGTTCGCTGAGCAGCCATGACGTTGTGACCGAAATCCCGTGGCTGGGTAATCCGGTCTTACAGCTGATCTTTACCTGGATGAGCAAAATGGGCTCATTCGCGTTCAGCTTCCTGCCGGTGATGTTCTGTATCGCCATCCCGCTGGGCCTGGCGCGCGAGAATAAAGGCGTGGCCGCCTTCGCCGGTTTCGTTGGCTATATGGTAATGAACCTGGCGGTTAACTTCTGGCTGACCGCCAAAGGCATCCTGCCGACGACCGATGCGGCAATCCTCAAAGCCAACAACATTCAAAGCGTGCTCGGCGTGCAGTCTATTGATACCGGTATTCTCGGCGCGGTTATTGCCGGGATTATTGTTTATTTGCTGCACGAGCGTTTCCACAATATCCGCCTGCCGGACGCGTTAGCGTTCTTCGGCGGCACCCGCTTTGTACCGATCATTACCACCCTGGTGATGGGGCTGGTTGGCCTGGTTATTCCGCTGATCTGGCCAGTTTTTGCCGCCGGGATCAACGCCCTGGGCTACATGATCCACAGCGCAGGTATCTTTGGGCCAATGATCTTCGGTACCGGGGAGCGTCTGCTGCTGCCGTTCGGTCTGCAGCACATCCTGGTGGCTCTGATTCGCTTCACCGAAGCGGGTGGCACGATGGACGTTTGCGGCCACACCGTAAGCGGCGCGCTGACTATCTTCCAGGCGCAGCTGAGCTGCCCGACTACCCACGGCTTCTCTGAGAGCGCAACGCAGTTCCTGTCCCAGGGTAAAATGCCAGCGTTCCTCGGCGGCCTGCCAGGTGCCGCGCTGGCGATGTACCACTGCGCTCGCCCGGAAAACCGCCACAAGATTAAAGGGCTGTTGATCTCCGGCGTGATCGCCTGCGTCGTCGGCGGTACTACCGAACCTATCGAGTTCCTGTTCCTGTTCGTCGCCCCGGTGCTGTACCTCATTCACGCCGTGCTGACCGGGATTGGCTTCACCATGATGTCCGTACTGGGCGTGACTATCGGCAACACCGACGGCAACATTATCGACTTCTTCGTCTTCGGCGTGCTGCACGGCCTGTCCACCAAATGGTATATGGTGCCGGTTGTGGCTGCGGTATGGTTTGCTGGCTACTATGCCATCTTCCGATTCGCTATCACCCGCTTCAATATCAAAACCCCAGGGCGCGATATTGAAACCACCACCGCAGAAAAACCAGTTGGCGGCCACACGGGCAAATCTGGCTACAACGTGCCAGCGATTCTGGCGGCACTGGGCGGCAGCGATAACATTTCAACGCTGGATAACTGCATCACCCGCCTGCGTCTGTCGGTTAAAGACATGTCGCTGGTGGATACCGCGGCGCTGAAGGCCAACCGCGCCATCGGCGTGGTGAAGCTCAACGAACACAACCTGCAGGTGGTTATCGGGCCACAGGTTCAGTCGGTAAAAGATGAGATGGTCGGCCTGATGCGCACCGTCGAGGCTTAATTTATCCAGGAGCGCCCCGGCGCTCTTCATTATCAGACAAAGAGGGAAAGCGCGGTTTTCCCTCTTTGTGGTTAAAAGCTGTGAGGTTTTATGTTTGATTTTTCTGTGCCGGTTGACCGCCACGGCACCTGGTGCACCCAGTGGGATTACGTGGCCGACCGCTTCGGCGCCGCCGACCTGCTGCCCTTCACCATCTCCGACATGGATTTCCCTACCGCGCCCTGCATTCTTGATGCTCTGCAAAAAAGATTGGCCCACGGCGTGCTCGGCTACAGTCGCTGGAAGAACGACGATTTTCTCTCCGCTATCGCCCACTGGTATCAACAGCGTTTCGGCAGCACCATCGACCCGGAAAGCGTGGTCTACGGGCCTTCGGTGATTTACATGGTTTCGCAGCTTATACGGCAGTGGTCACAGCCGGGCGACGGCGTGCTGATTCACACCCCGGCGTACGATGCGTTCTACAAAGCAATTGAAGGCAATCAGCGTCAGGTTCTGAGCGCGCCGCTGCAAAAATCAGCGGAAGGCTGGCACTGCGATATGGCGGAGCTGGAAACCCTGCTCGCCCGGCCTGAATGTAAAATCATGCTGCTTTGCAGCCCGCATAACCCGACAGGCAAAGTCTGGACGCGGGAAGAGCTGACCACCATGGCTGGACTCTGCGAACGCCACGGCGTGCGGGTTATCAGCGATGAGATCCATATGGATATGGTGTGGGGCAATAACCGTCACATTCCGTGGTGCGAAGTTGGCCACGGCGGCTGGGCGTTGCTCACGTCCGGCTCCAAAAGCTTCAATATCCCCGCGCTCACCGGTGCTTATGGCCTGATAAATAATGAGGACGACCGCCAGCAGTACCTGAACGTGCTCAAAGGGCAGGATGGCCTCTCCTCTCCGGCCGTGCTGGCGGTTGTGGCTCATATCGCCGCCTACCGGGAAGGTCAACCCTGGCTTGACGCACTGCGAGACTACTTGCAAAGCAATTTGCAGTTCGTCGCCGACAGGCTGAACCAGGCATTTCCTGAACTTAACTGGCAGCCGCCGCAGTCAACCTACCTGGCCTGGGTTGATTTACGTCCGCTAGGGCTCGACGACAGAGCACTGCAGAAGGTGCTTATTGAAGAGCAGAAAGTCGCCATCATGCCTGGCTACACCTACGGCCTGGAAGGCAACGGTTTTGTGCGTCTTAACGCCGGGTGCCCACGCGTCAAACTTGAGGCTGGCGTCGAGCGGCTTATCAATGGGCTCCGTTCACTGAAATAGTCCTTAAAGGGGAGCCCGCTCCCCTTCTTCTCCTGCTGCATTCATCACTTCGTCATCTTTCCGACACCCAACCGACACACAATCTTCACCCGCTCCCCTTAATCTCGTGACAATTAAGAACAGGAGCAAATCATGCACGTTTTTTCCGGTGAAATTCCCTTCGGTCATGCCGTTCACACCTTCCCTGTGGCAGACAATACCCCGGCGATTAGCCTGACGGGCACGACGCTGCGTACCGGGCACCTCTACTGCTACCTTTACGACAGCCGCCAGCAGCTTCGTGCTTCGGTGATGCTGCAAAAACCGGAAAAGGTGCTGACAGTCTGCACAGACTGGGCTTCGGTGGGCGCCTTGCCGGGCGAACTGCCCACCGGAGAATGGCAGTTGCATATCTATAACGTCATCGGTGAAAGCCGCTCTCCGCAGCCCATGAGTTATCAACTGAACATCAGCTTTGACGCACTGGCCGCTCCCGTTGATTTTGAAAAACAAGACGTGCTGCGCCCGGATCACCAGGTCATTTTTGACTATCAGCGAGCGCTGAGCGATCGTCCCGGCTGGTATCGCGGGGACCTGCACGGCCATACCACGCTGTCCGACGGCAACAACACGCTGCCTGAGGCGCTGGATATCATGGCTTCACAGGGATTAGATTTCTTCTTCCTGACCGAGCACAACTTGTCCCACGCCTGCCTGCCGCGCCACGACAGCGTTTTGTTGCTGCCAAGTATTGAAGTTACCGCCGACAAAGGCCACCTGAACGTTCACGGCCCCGCTGCAACGCTGAATATGCTCAATGCAGATTACAGCAGCCGCGGCCTACTGACTCAGGGCATTGCGCTCAAGCGGCCAGAAAGCGTGCTGAGCGTAAACCACGCCATGCTGCACCCGTGGAGCTGGCTCTATAACGACATGCCGATGGCGGATATCGACGTGCTGGAAGTGCTCAACGACCCGACCTGGAAAAACGCCACCACCGCGAACGAGCAGGTGGTCGAGATCTTCACCACGCTGTGGAACGCGGGACACCGAATTTATGCCGTCGGCGGCAGCGACTGCCACATGCAACCCCACGAGCGCTATCCGCAGGCTACCGAGCCGTCCATGTACGGCGACCCGGCAACCTGGGTTTATGCCGAGGCGCTTAGCGGAGAGGCTATCCTGGCGGCCATCAAAAAAGGACATTGTTACTTTGAGCGCCGCTGCGGCCTGACGTTCAGCCTGAATGACGGCGCGCTGCTGCCGGGTGACGCCGCCGATGGCAAACAGATCGCCTTGACCGTGGCGGTAAAAGATAGAGAACAGCGCTACACGCTTCAGGTCGTATCGGAAGCGGGCATTCTGGCTGAATATCCCCTGGAAAATGCTCCGCAAGATATCCATGCAGATATGACAAAACATGCATGGGTTCGCTGGGATATTCGCCGCGAGGACGGCACGCTGGAGGGCATGATCAACCCGGTTTACTGCGCTCAGCATCCGCTATTTCTCTCGCCAGTCGGCGCAACCTGGGGTGAGGTGACCGGCCACCTTGAATTTCCCCGCAGCCCCGACTCGGAGTGATTTTTAAGCACTTTCGTCTGGTTATCTTTTTGGTTTGTAAAATTTTGAAATTATTTAATGTGAATATTTAGTCGTTCAGCTTTGCATAAAACCACTAAAAACGACGAAAATGCTCCCTCATCATAGTCATAGAAATTAAGACCCGATGACGCCCTGCTTCCCGGGTCTTTTTGTTGTTGAGAGAGACAATATGAGTTTATCTTCCGGCCACGCTTCGCATCAGGCCATTCCTCCCGGCTCGGGCGCGCTGTTCTTTATTCAGATGTTCGCCACCCTGGGCTTTGCGGTGCTTTACTCCACGCTGGTGCTTTACGTTACGAAGCGGCTGGGCTTTAGCGAAGGCGAGGCCGATGCCATGATGGGGATCTTCGGGGCATTCAACTACGGGCTGCACCTGTTTGGCGGCTGCCTCGGGGGCCGCTATCTGAGCAACCGGAACCTGTTTGTGCTGGGGATGCTGCTGCAGGTCGCGGGCTGCTATCTGATTGCCGACGCGGGCCTGACGGGCCTGTGGTGGGGGCTGGCGATGTTCCTGAGCGGCAGCGGGCTGAACGTCACCTGCCTGAACATGATGCTGACCCAGCGTTTCGCGCCGGATGACGATCGCCGAGAAGCCGCCTTCCTGTGGAACTACGCCGGGATGAACCTGGGCTTCTTTATCGGCTTTACCGTGGCGGGCTACTACCAGTTGACAGAAAGCTACCGGGCGCTGTTCCTGTTTGCTACCCTCGGCAACGTCGCCGCCATAGTCATTACCTTACTCCGCTGGCCGGTGCTGGCCGATATCAGCACCCCGCTGCAGCACGTCAAAGGGAGAGGGTTTTACCTGCGCATGGCTTTTGGCCTGCTGATCCTCATTCTTCTGGTTCCCGTCCTGCGCCTGCTGCTGGGGCACACCGAATTCAGCAGCACATTTGTTATCGTGCTGGGCGCGCTGGTCTTCCTGTCGCTCTGCGTCATGACCGCCCGCCACCCTCGCAAGCACGAACGTCGCCGCATGGTAGCCTACTTGTTGCTGGCAGCGGGCTCGCTGGTATTTTGGTCGCTGTACCAGCTGGCACCAATGGGGCTGACGTTGTTCGCCGAGCATAACGTCACCCTGAACGCTTTCGGCTGGGAAGTCTCTCCGCAGTGGCTGCAAAACATCAACACTATAGTCATCGTGATCGGCGGCCCGCTGATGGCCTGGCTGTTCAAACGCCTGCGCGATCGCGGCGTGCGCATCGACATACCCGCTCAGTTTGCCTCTTCGCTGTTCTGCATGGGTGTTGGCATGCTGGTGCTGCCGCTGGGCATTTCCCTCGCCGGCGCGGACGGCATGGTGGCGCTGAAATGGATTGTGCTGAGCTACATTCTGCAGAGCATCGGCGAGCTGCTGATTTCCCCGGTGGGCTACTCGATGATCGGCAAACTGGCCCCGGCCAACCTGCAGGGCCTGATGATGGGCTGCTGGATGATGGTTACGGGCGTGGCCTCCGTGCTGGCGGGCTATGTTTCCGGCCGTATGCCGCAAAACAGCGGCAGCACGCCGATACTGACCGACCCTGGCTATAGCAAAGTCTTTAGTCAGCTTGGCTGGGGCTCCGTCGCTACCGGCGTTATTTTACTGCTGCTGATCCCGCTGCTGCGCCGCCTGATCGAGCCAAAAAACATGGCTCAGGCCTGAGTCACAGGGCGCGGGGGAACCCGCGCTTTTTGTACTACCTCAAATGGTGGTTGACCCTCTTCCAGGCAGAAACTAAAGTTAATCACCCACTCTTTCTCCCCGAGGTTTGCAACGAAATGAACAACTAATGCGCTCGCTGCCTGACTTATGCCAGTGTGAATACGCATTGCTGTTTATTGTTGCAATTTCGTCTGTGTTTTTTGCCACACATCTTGCCGCCGTTCGCTATTCCCTGGCCCTGCTTTCACTCCCCAGAGGAAAACAAGATGCCTGATACACTTACCCACTCTTCCGACTTACTCGAGCACAACCGCGCCGCATGGGATGCCCTTGCCCGCCAGCAGTGCGAATGGTCACAGCCTGTCAGCACCGACATAATTGAGCAAGCTCGCCGAGGCGAGTGGCAGATTCATTTAACGCCAGGCAAGCTCCCTGACAGTTGGCTACCGAACGTGCAGGGAAAACGCATTCTCTGCCTGGCGTCTGCCGGAGGCCAGCAGGCGCCGGTACTGGCCGCTGCCGGGGCGGAAGTCACCGTATATGATTTATCGCAAGAACAGCTCAATAAAGACCGCTTTGTTGCGCAACGGGACAATCTGACGCTGACATTTGTCCAGGGCGATATGCGCGATCTGTCCCGTTTCGCGGATGAAAGCTTTGACTACATTATCCACCCGATATCCAACCAGTACGTGCCGGATATTCGCCCCGTCTGGCGCGGCTGTTATCGGGTTTTAGCGAGAGGCGGAAAGCTGTTATCCAGCTTTTTTAATCCGGTCGTTTTTATTGGCGATCGTGCAGCCAACTATGCCGAACAGGGCGTTATCCGCCCAAGATTCAGCCTGCCCTATTCTGACGTTAATGATCTAACAGCCGACGAGCTGGCCGCGAAACAGGCTCGGGGAGAAGCGTTCGTCTTCGGCCATTCACTGGCAGAACAGATCGGCGGGCAGCTTGAGGCGGGTTTCGTCCTGTCCGGTTTTTATGAAGATAAGCAGCCCAATCCACGTTTTTTGATTGACCAGTTTATGCCGACGTTTATCGCTACCTGCGCGATTAAATATGGATTGGCAGCCGTCGGTGAAACAGGCGAATAAAAAGATCTTTTTTATTTAAATATGCTTACAAACAACTTTTTATAAACCCCAAAAACAGCCAGCCCCAAAAGCTGGCTGTGATAGTATTTTCAGGCTTAAGCGTTTCTCCCTCCTCCTGATGGAAACCAGCCAATGACCGAAATACTGTTTCGCAAAGCGCAGCTTGCCGATGTTCCCGCCATTATCACCCTGCTAGCCGACGACATCCTGGGCCGTCTGAGAGAAGATCCCAGCCTTCCCTTAGATCAGCGCTACATTGAAGCTTTTCATGCCATCGATGCCGACCCGAATCAGCTACTTGCCGTGGCCGTATCCGGAGATGAGGTCATCGGGACGTTACAACTGACCTTTATTCAGGGCTTAGCGCGCAAAGGCGCGTGGCGCGGCCAGATTGAAGCGGTACGCATTGCGCGTTCGCAGAGAGGGACGGGGTTTGGGAAACAGATGGTGGATTGGGCCGTCCAGCAGTGCAAAGAAAGAGGCTGTCATCTCGTACAGCTCACAACGGACAAAACGCGGACGGATGCGCACCGCTTTTATGACAACCTTGGCTTTGAGGCCAGCCATCTGGGCTACAAGCTGACGCTGCAGTAATTTTCCTCAGCAAAAGCGCGACAGGGACGTTTGCGCAACAAAATGCTGACAGCCGTAGCAATTGCCCCCCATTTCTTTTTATAATACGCCGCACTTTAATCAAAAAAAGAGTGCGACCATGATTGATACCACCCTGCCGTTAACCGATTTGCACCGCCATCTTGATGGCAATATTCGTGCGCAAACCATCCTCGATCTCGGCCGCCAGTTTAATTTATCTTTGCCTGCCAACACCCTCGAAACCCTGCGTCCCCACGTTCAGGTCGTTGAAACTGCACCGGACCTGGTTAGCTTCCTGCAGAAGCTGGACTGGGGCGTTAAAGTGCTGGGCGATCTCGAGGCATGCCGCCGCGTCGCCTGGGAAAACATTGAAGACGCCGCCCGCAACAGCCTGCACTATGTGGAGCTGCGTTTCTCCCCTGGCTATATGGCGATGAGCCACAACCTGCCGGTCGTCGGCGTGGTTGAAGCGGTGATTGAAGGTGTTCGCCAGGGCTGTCGCGACTTTGGCGTTGAAGCCCGTCTGATCGGCATTATGAGCCGTACCTTTGGTGAAGCCGCCTGTGAAGCGGAACTGAACGCCCTGCTCGCCCACCGCGACAGCATCACCGCGCTGGACTTAGCCGGCGACGAACTCGGCTTCCCGGGGAGTCTGTTCCTGAATCACTTTAATCGTGCGCGGGACGCTGGCTGGCGGATTACCGTTCATGCCGGTGAAGCAGCCGGACCAGAAAGTATCTGGCAGGCTATTCGCGAGCTGGGCGCGGAGCGTATCGGCCACGGCGTAAAAGCGGTTGAAGATCCGGCGCTGATGGATTTCCTGGCCGAGCATAAAATCGGCATTGAGTCCTGCCTGACCTCAAATATTCAGACCAGCACCGTTGCGGCCCTGGACAAACACCCGCTTATTGCTTTCCTGGATCACGGCGTGCTGGCGACGATCAATACCGATGACCCGGCGGTTCAGGGCATCGATATTATTCATGAGTATACCGTCGCGGCACCTCAGGCCGGCCTCAGCGCGGCGCACATTCGCACCGCGCAGGAGAATGGCCTGAAGATTGCGTTCCTGAGCGAAGCCGAGAAACAGGCGCTTATCGCTAAGGTTAAGGCGGCGTAATCTCCCCGGCAGCTGGCGTCAGGACGCGGATTCCAGCTGCCGTTTTTATTCGGCCGTTTTGCGGGCATAGCGCTGAGCCAGAACGGCGCAAACCATCAGCTGGATTTGGTGGAAAATCATCAGCGGCAGTACCATCATCCCCACCGCACTCGCCGGGAACAACACATTGGCCATCGGTACGCCGTTAGCCAGGCTTTTCTTCGACCCACAAAACACGATAGTAATCTCGTCAGCCGTATTAAAGCCCAACAGGCGCGCCGCCAGCGTATTCACCACCAGCACAATGGCCAGCAGCACCAGTGAGCAGACCAGCACCATCAGCAGCGAGAAACCGTTGACCTGATGCCAAATCCCTTCGACTACCGCCTCGCTAAACGCGACATAGACGACCAGTAAAATGGACGATCTGTCGGTCAGGCCAATGAGCTTTTTATGGCGATCGACCCATTTGCCAATCAGCGGCCGGGAAAGATGCCCGATAACAAACGGCACCATCAGCTGCATAATGATTTTGCCAATGGCATGCAGCGTGTCGGTTGAGCCCTCCTGAGTCTGCATCAGCGCTCCGACGAGAACAGGCGAGAGGAAGATCCCCAGGATGCTGGACGCTGAAGCACTGCACACCGCCGCCGCGACGTTACCCCCAGCAACCGAAGTAAAGGCGATGGCCGACTGCACCGTCGCAGGCAGCGCACAAAGATAGAGGAAGCCCATATACAGCGGCTGGCTCAGAATCGCCGGAGAGAGAAAGCCCATCGCCAGCCCCAGCAGCGGGAACAGCGCAAAGGTACTGAGAAATACCACAAGGTGAAGTTTCCAGTGCCCCATCCCCGCCACAATGGCATCGCGGGAGAGTTTTGCCCCATGCATAAAGAAGAGTAACGCGATGGCAAACGTCGTCAGGTATTCAAACCCGGTTTTCACTATCCCTTCGCACGGGAACAGCGACGCCACGATCACCACGCCAATCATGATCAGTAAAAAATTATCGATTTTTAGTTTTTGTAGCCAACCCATCCTGTTCCTCTGCCTGCCAGACATTATTTTGGCTGTTACTTTGCAACAAATTGGCCGCGCTGGCGAGTTAACAATTTTGCAAACTTCCAAAAAAATATGCGCTAGCAACGCCGTTTTTTATCCAGAAGCCGAACGCGAGGTATTTAGCGTAACTAAAACTAAAATATGAATACAGCCCGGCTTAATTTAAAATTATTTAAAGGAGAGATTTCCGGGTAAATCAAGCCAACTTCCATGAAAATATCTTTACCCTTTGGTAAAAATATAACCACATGATAAACATCAAATTAATAAGAAAGACCCTCAACGCAAAAGTGCGAAAATAAGACAAAAATCCCATTTAGAAATTTAAATTCATATTATATGAGCTGTGATGTGGCAGTGATTAAAATACGCCATACACTTATTAATACGCCGTCCGGCGTGCTAATAGTGGAGTATTGCTATGCGCTCAAATAACATTGGCCGCCTCAGCGCTATTGCGATGGCGGTACTTCTTGCCTTCTCCCTGTCGGCCTGTAGCGGCGGCGGCGGGAGTTCGCACAATACGGCGAAAACGGCCGGGTCTGCCGGCACCACAGGCACAGACACCGCAAGCAACGGCGGGAGCGGCTCGGGTTCTGGCGGTGACGGTTCCGGAGGAGGAACGGGTTCTGGCGGTGACGGTTCCGGAGGAGGAACGGGTTCGGGTGGCGGCACAGGGACGGGTGGTGGCTCCGGCGGCGGTACTGGTGGCGGTACTGGTGGCGGTACTGGTGGCGGAGGAACTGGCGGCGGCACAACCGTCTCCAACAGCGCCGGTAATAATGTCATCAAGGATGCTGGCGGCGTTGTTGGTGGGGTTGGCAGCACGGTCAGCGGCGTGGCTTCTCAGTTGCCGGTAAATAATCCTGTGACCTCCACCGTTGCCGTGGCCGTGAATGGCACCGGCAGCGCCATTTCAACCGTCGGCAACGGTGTAGTAAACGGTCTTGGCAATGCTAACAACCCTAACGGGGTGGGCACCACTGTGACCGGCGCCACTAATGCCGTATCCGGTCTCGGCACAACGGTCTCAGCAGTCGGAACTAATCTGGCAAGCTCAACGGCCAATACGCCAGTCGGCGGGGTAACCGGCGCAGCAGGTGGCCTGGTCAATACTGCGGGACAGGTTGTGACAGGCACAGGGAATGCCCTGACTCAAACGGTGCAAAGCCCTGGCGTATCAAACCTGACAACTGGCGCAACGGGGCTGGTTAACACCACCCTTTCAGATACACAGAAAGCAACACAAGCCGTGGGCGGGGCGACCGGGCTGGGTACACCAGTCAGTAATCTGCTGACCACCACAGGGGGAGCCGTCAGCGGCCTGGGGACTAACATCAGCGGCAGTAACTCGTCTCTCGGTGGCCTGGGGCAGGTTGTTCAGAATACCGGCCAGGTGGTGACTGACAGCGGCGCGCTGGTGAAACCAGTACAAACCAGCGGCAGCTCAGGCTCCGTTTCAGCGGGGGCTTCTGGCTCGCTCGGCGTGGGGGGGAATGGTCTGGTGACCGGCCTTGGCACCACAGTGAGCGGCCTGACCTCTTCGCTAACCACCAATGTCAGCGCCAGTGCGACAGGCAGTGATACAAGTTCAGGCCAGCAAGTCGGGCTTACCGGCGCGGTCAACGGTCTTTTGAAAACCAAATAGTGCTCGCTATAGCACATGTGCTCCCGTGGTAACGGCGGGAGCACTTTTTTCACAGCATATTCTTCGCTGCGCAGTTAAGGGAGATCATCATGGACACTCGTCTGGGTATCGTGTTGCTGTACGGCGCCACGCTGAGTATCAGCTACGCCGATATGTCACCCACGCTTATCGACCCCAATAACCCCGCTAAAGCCGCCCGTTCTCTCGCTATTCCGGTTGCGCCACAAAAACAGCCGGAGGTGAAAACGCCGCTGCCCGCACCGCAGCTAACCCCGCAGACGCCGGTTACGGTGAAACATCTGCAGTTTATTGGCGGCACGCGCTATAAACTTGACTCGCTGGCTCAGCCGTTTATGCCGCTGGTCGGCAAAACGGTCCCGCTGGCCCAGTTGATAACGTTAACCAACGGCATTACCCAGCGCTACCAGCAGGATGGCCTGCCGCTGTCCTACGCTTACCTGCCGAGCGACAATTTCCACGACGGCACGGTGCGCATTGTGTTGGTTGAAGGCTATATCGCGCACAGCAACATCAAAAGCGATAACGCGAGCACGGGCGAACGCTTAAGCCGTCTGTCGGCGTTGATGATGAATGAAAAACCCCTCAGTCAGGCGACGTTTGACCGCTACAGCCTGCTGATGCAGCGCACGCCAGCGACAAAAGTGGAAGCCAACGCCGCGTTACCCAATAACATTTACGGCGCGGCGGATATGAATGTTGACGCCACTCAGCCGCATATCTGGGATATTTCCTCCACGGTAGACACGCGCAAAGGCTCAAACCTGGCGCTGATTAACGGCACGCTCAGCAACCTCACAAGCTACGGCGATCAGCTAGGGCTGGCGACGCTGGTGCCGCTGGATAGCAGCACGAAAAAGACCTACTTTGGGGCCAACTATCAGCAATACCTCACCGATAACGGCCTGCTGATGCAGTTGAAAGGCAGCTTCTATCGTGAAAATCCCACTGATTACACGCCGCTGCTTTATTTGCCGCAGAACATTTCTATCGACGCAAAGGAAAAAACCACCCAGTACACCGGGGGGATAGCCTTCAGCTACCCGCTGCTGCTTGAGCGCAAGAAGCAGTTTTCGGTCAGCGGCGGGCTGGATTATGTCGATAAGCGCGACGATTATGCGCTGCGCGCCAGCGGCTTCGGCAATACCATTGATTTGCCCGGCGTCAGCCAGCGCGCTCGCTACCCGGCGGCAGAATTTTCAGCCTGGGGCTACCGCGAGTACGACACCACCAACTGGAGCACCCGCCTGACTCTGCGGAAAGGTATTGATGCCTTTGGGGCGAGCGTCACGCCAGGATTAAACACTAATCTCAACTTCACGCGCTGGAAGGGAAACGTCGATGCCGCCTGGCTGGTTATGCCCAAATGGCGGTTGAGTACGTCGCTGGAGGGGGACTGGTCGAACAATAATTTGCCAGAAGCCGAGCGCGTAAGCTTCGGCGCACAGCGCTTTGGCCGGGGATATCCTGACGGCGAGGCCAGCGGGGATTACGGCTACGGCGGGCAGGTTGAAATGCGTTACCTCCATAACCTCGATAACGGCGTGTGGATTAACACGGTGCAGCCTTACGTCGTGGCCGACACCGCCCAGACCTGGTTCAACCAGCCGGGCTTCCGTCACCAGCGCCTGGCCTCTATTGCCACCGGGGTAACGGTAGGCGACAGCCGTCACTACTCTGTTTCCGTTGAGGCGGCCAGGCCGCTGGCTGATTTACCCAGCGACAGCAGCCGCCGCGATGTCCGCTTCAGCCTGACCTTCACCTACAACTTTAATAATCTGCATTAACGGTAAACCCTCACCGTTCGCGGTGAGGGCCAGTCTCAGGCAAGATTCAGCGTCGCACGTTTTTTCGCGGACTCGATGCCCAACTCAATCAGCTCCATGACCTGAATCGCCTGGGCTGCCGGGACAGGATTCTCCCCTTTACCAACCAGAGCATCGCGCACTCCCGCGTAATAAGCCGGATAGTTACCCGGCACGGTCAGCAGCGTCTGCTCGTCCATTAGATCGCCCTGAGCCAGGGTCAGCACGCCGTCACGCATGTCGTAACCCCAATCTTCCTGCGGCAAGCGTTCGCCCGCTTTCAGACGATCTTCCTGCGGATCAAGGCCGTATTTAATGTAGCTCCCGCGCGTGCCATGCACGATGTAGCGCGCCGTTTCCGCCGCTGCCAGTAGCGTACCGTGCAGCACGACACGACGCTGCGGGTAAGCCAGCACGGCATGGAAGTAGTCTGTCGCCTGCGCCCCGGTACGAAGCTGCGCGAGGTCGACGGTCAGACTGACAGGCAACCCGAACAAACTAATGGCCTGGTCAAGCAGATGCGGCCCAAGATCGTACCAAATACCGCTGCCGACGCCCGCCTGTTCACGCCAGCGGTTACGCACCTGCGGGCGGTAGCGGTCAAAATGGGACTCAAAATAAGCCACTTCGCCGAGTGTGCCTTCCGCCAGCAGATTTTTCACCGTCAGGAAATCGCTATCCCAGCGTCGGTTGTGGAACACGGACAGCAGCAGGCCGAGTTTTTTAGCCAGCGCATCCAGCTCCCGAGCCTGGGACAGCGTGACGGTGAAAGGCTTATCAACGACGACGTGTTTTCCGGCTTCGAGCGCCGCTTTGGCCAGCGGGAAGTGGGTGTCATTCGGGGTAGGAATGACAATAAGATCGATGGCGGGATCTTTAAACAGGTGCTGAGGATCGGACACGACCGTCATCCCCGGCCAGTCGGCGTGCACTTTTTCAGCATCGCTACTGGAAACTGCGGCGAGGATCATTCCTGGCGTACCGGAAATCAGCGGCGCATGAAAAGTCTTACTGGCATAACCGTAACCGATAAGCCCGACGCGGATGGTATCACTCATGTGTTTTCCTCTCTTTAATGAACTCCGGCATTTCACCTTATCCCCCGGTGGGCGACAACCGCAAGTTTCTGGATTGCGCATTTCCCGGGCATAAGACCGCCATTATTGCTAATAGTCCTGACAGTTATTATGGCTTTAAATAACAGTCTTCATTTAGCCCGAACGGCCAGGGTAAATTAAAATTAAGGAGATTTTATGTAGTCCAGGGTGCGATATTCCTGGCCATTGCAAAGAAAACTCCTAATTGTTCCGTCGAGTAATAATAGCGCTAAGCCGCGACCGCGTTTGCGATTATCATCGCCTCTCAATCCGCCGACCGTGATTAATTGATACCCGCCATGGAAAATGCAACACCTCTTAGTGCCCTGGACTACCTGATGAAATTCCGCAAAATAAGCTCACAGGAAAATCTGGAAAAGCTATTTGATCACCTGAATTACACCCTGACCGACAGCCAGGAAATCATGAATATGTATCGCGCGGCCGATCACCGCAGAGCCGAACTGGCCTCCGGCGGGCGCCTTTTCGACCTCGGATGCGTGCCGAAAACGGTCTGGCGTTACGTTGTATAGCCGCTGCCGGTAGCATTAGCGGCAAAATCCCTTATAATCCTCCCGCTTTATTCACCTTATTTAAAATCGGGAGGACACATGACGACGCCCCAACCCCCGCGCATTGCCGGCTGGCTCCTTGCCCCTTTGGCCTGGCTACTGATGTCGTTGCTCAGCAGCTCGGTGGCGCTGTTAAGTTTCCTGATGATGATTTTATCCCCGGCAGCCCGCGAGGCGCTGGCCAACGCTGACGCAAAAACAACGCTGTTGTTCAGCTTATCCGTCGGCTGCGCGATGGCGATGTGGGCTTATACCCTCTGGCTAACCATTGCGTTCTTTAAACGCCGCCAGAATGTGGTCCGCCATTACATTCTGTGGCTGCTGTTCACCGTGCTGCTGGCGATTAAATCCTTTGCGTTTTCGCCGGTCAGCGACAAGGTCGCGGTTCAGCTGCTGCTGCCTTCTCTGCTTGCGGCGGCATTACTGGTGCCTTATTTGAAGCGTTCGAAGCGAGTGAAGCAGACCTTCATTAACCCGTAATAACCCTATAGATAGCCCGTTGTCGCCGCCCGCCGATTCGTCGATAATAGGCGGCTTTTTTTGTTTCAGGTCGAATCATGTCAGATTATTTGCTGCTCTTTGTAGGTACCGTGCTGGTCAATAACTTCGTGCTGGTGAAGTTCCTTGGTCTGTGTCCGTTTATGGGGGTTTCCAAAAAACTGGAAAGCGCCATCGGCATGGGGCTGGCAACCACCTTCGTGATGACACTCGCCTCTATTTTTGCGTGGATCATCGACGAGCTTATCCTGGTACCGCTGGACCTGATCTATCTTCGCACCCTGGCGTTCATCCTGGTTATTGCGGTTGTCGTGCAGTTCACCGAAATGGTGGTGCGTAAAACCAGCCCCGCGCTTTATCGCCTGCTGGGGATCTTCCTGCCGCTTATTACCACCAACTGCGCCGTCCTCGGCGTGGCATTGCTCAACATTAACCTGGGCCATAACTTCCTGCAGTCCGCGGTGTACGGTTTTTCCGCCGCGCTGGGCTTCTCGCTGGTAATGGTGCTGTTCGCTGCCATTCGCGAGCGCATGGTTGTAGCAGATATTCCTGCTCCGTTTCGCGGCAACGCTATCGCGCTGGTCACCGCAGGCCTGATGGCCCTTGCATTTATGGGCTTTAGCGGTCTGGTGAAGTTCTGATGACAACGTTGTGGATGGCGATTATTTCGGTCACGCTGATGGGGCTGCTGTTCGGCCTGATCCTCGGCTATGCCTCTCGCCGCTTTGAAGTAGAAGAAGACCCAATAGTTGACCGTATTGACGAACTGCTGCCCCAGAGCCAGTGTGGCCAGTGCGGTTACCCTGGCTGCCGCCCTTACGCAGAGGCCGTTGGCAATCAGGGCGCGAAAATAAACCTTTGCGCGCCGGGCGGCGAAGCCGTAATGCTAAAAATTGCCAGCACCCTGAACGTTGAGCCCCAGCCGATTGACGGTGACGCCACCGCCGCAGAGCCGGTGCGCATGCTCGCCGTTATCGACGAAGCAAACTGCATCGGCTGCACAAAATGCATTCAGGCCTGCCCCGTTGACGCGATTGTAGGCGCGACCCGCGCCATGCATACCGTGATCAGCGACCAGTGCACTGGCTGTAACCTTTGCGTCGACCCTTGCCCTACCCGCTGCATCGACCTGATCCCCGTCAGCCCAACGACAGAAAGCTGGAAATGGGATTTGCAGACCATCCCGGTGCGTATGATCCCGGCGGATAACCATGCTTAATATCTTCAATCGCTTTAAAAAAGACAGAATTTGGGACTTTGACGGCGGCATTCATCCACCGGAGATGAAAACCCAGTCTAACGGCACGCCGCTGCGCCAGGTTCCGCTTCCCTCTCAGCTCGTGATCCCACTCAAGCAACACATCGGCGCGGAAGGTGAACTGTGCGTCAAACCTGGTGATCATGTGTTACGCGGCCAGCCGTTGACCCGTGGGCGCGGGCGTATGCTGCCGGTACATGCTCCAACCTCCGGCATCATTAAAGCTATTGAACCACACTCAACCGCGCACCCTTCTGCCCTCGCCGAACTTAGCGTCATTCTTGATGCCGACGGTGAAGACCGCTGGATTGAACGAGACGGCTGGAGCGACTACCGCTGCCAGAGCCGCGAAGCCCTTATTGAACGCATTCATCAGTTCGGCGTGGCCGGGCTGGGCGGGGCGGGGTTCCCGACCGGCAGCAAACTGCAGGGCGGTGGCGATAAAATTGACACGCTGATCGTGAACGCCGCCGAATGCGAGCCCTACATCACCGCCGACGACCGCCTGATGCAGGATTGCGCCGCGCAAATCATCGAAGGCGTGCGCATTCTGGCCCATATTCTGAAGCCACAGCGCATTCTTATTGGCATTGAGGACAACAAGCCGCAGGCCATCTCCATGATGCGGGCAGTGCTGGCCAATAGCCACGATATGCAGCTGCGGGTCATCCCGACGAAATATCCGTCCGGCGGCGCTAAACAGCTGACGCAGATTTTAACCGGCAAGCAGGTGCCCCACGGGGGCCGTTCGTCCGACATTGGCATTCTGATGCAGAACGTCGGTACCGCGTATGCCATTAAACGTGCGGTGATTGATGGCGAACCGCTCACCGAGCGCGTCGTCACTTTAACCGGCGAATCGATAACTCAGCCCGGCAACGTCTGGGCGCGCCTGGGCACGCCGGTCAGCCACCTGCTCAGTTTTGCGGGCTTCCGCCCGGGGCAGGATCAGAAAGTGATTATGGGTGGGCCGCTGATGGGCTTTACCCTGCCGTGGCTTGATGTCCCGGTGGTGAAAATCACTAACTGTCTGCTGGCCCCGTCTCCGGCTGAAATGGGCGAACAGGAAGAAGAACAAGGCTGTATTCGCTGTAGCGCGTGCGCGGACTCCTGCCCGGCCGATCTGCTGCCGCAGCAGCTGTACTGGTTCAGCAAAGGCCAGCAGCACGACAAAGCCACCACCTACAACCTGTCGGACTGCATCGAGTGCGGGGCCTGCGCCTACGTTTGTCCGAGCAATATCCCGCTGGTGCAGTACTTCCGGCAGGAAAAAGCTGAGATTCGTGAGATTGAACTGGAAGCAAAACGCACCGTTGAAGCTAAGGCTCGCTTTGAAGCCCGTCAGGAAAGGCTGGAGCGTGAGAAAGCCGCTCGCCTTGAACGCCATAAAAATGCCGCCGTTCAGCCTACAGCAAAAGATAATGACGCTATTCAAGCCGCGCTTGCCCGCGTGAAGAACAAAAAAGCGCAGACCAGCGACGAACCGATCGTGGTGAAAGCCGGCAGTACGCCGGACAACAGCGAAGTCATTGCTGCCCGCGAAGCCCGTAAAGCTGAAGCGCGTGCGCGCCAGGCGGAGAAAGCTCAACAAGCAGAATCGTTGACCAGCCCTGAAGCCGATCCGCGTAAAGCTGCCGTTGAAGCCGCCATTGCCCGTGCCAAAGCTCGCAAAGCAGCACAAAACGCAGAAAGCACTGAGCCCGCTGCCGTTGAGCAAGAAGCCGTTGATCCGCGTAAAGCCGCTGTTGAGGCCGCCATTGCCCGTGCCAAAGCTCGCAAAGCAGCACAAAACGCAGAAAGCGCTGAGCCCGCTGCCGTTGAGCAAGAAGCCGTTGACCCGCGTAAAGCCGCCGTTGAAGCCGCTATTGCTCGCGCTAAGGCCCGCAAGGCCGCGCAAAATGCAGAAAGCGCCGAAACAGCTGCCGTTGAGCAAGAAGCTGTTGATCCGCGTAAAGCCGCCGTTGAGGCCGCTATTGCTCGCGCTAAAGCTCGTAAAGCGGCGCAGAAAGCGGAAAGCGAGCAATCAGTCCCACAAGAAGAACAAGATCCACGCAAAGCTGCAGTGGCTGCGGCAATTGCCCGCGTTCAGGCGCGTAAAGCCGCTCAGATGTCTCCAGAGGAATAAATGGTTTTTAAAATCGCAAGCTCCCCGTTCACCCATAATCAGCGCAGCACCGCGCGGATTATGCTGCTGGTTTGTCTCGCAGCCCTGCCCGGCATTGCGATGCAGTGGTACTGGTTTGGCTGGGGAACCCTGATTCAGGTTGTATTGGGGATAGTTAGCGCTATGGCCGCCGAAGCGCTGGTGCTACGTCTGCGCAAAAAATCCGTCCAGAACCACCTTGCCGATAACTCGGCGCTGCTGACCGGCCTGTTGCTGGGGATCAGTATCCCGCCTCTCGCGCCGTGGTGGATGGTGGTTGTCGGGATGGTGTTTGCGATCATCATTGCCAAGCAGCTTTATGGCGGCCTCGGCAATAACCCGTTTAACCCGGCGATGATTGGTTACGTTGTGTTGCTGATTGCTTTCCCGGTGCAAATGACCTCCTGGCTGCCGCCGCAATCTATTGCCGCCAACGTACCGGGTTTTGTTGACAGCCTGCAGGTGATTTTCCACGGTGCAACCGCCACAGGCGGCACCATGGATACGCTGCGCATGGGCGTGGACGGCATCAGCCAGGCCACGCCGCTGGACACCTTCAAAACTGGCCTGCACGCGGGGCACTCCGCGGAGCAACTTCTGAGTGCGCCAATCTATGGCGGCGCGCTGGCGGGCCTCGGCTGGCAGTGGGTTAACCTGGCGTATCTGGCCGGCGGCCTGTTCCTGCTGTGGCGTGGCACCATTCGCTGGCATATTCCGGCAGGCTTCCTGGTGGCTTTGGCCGTCTGCTCCACGTTCGGCTGGGTTATTGCCCCGGAAAAATGCCTGTCGCCAATGGTGCATCTGTTCTCCGGCGCGACCATGCTCGGCGCGTTCTTTATCCTGACTGACCCGGTCACCGCCTCGACGACCAACCGTGGTCGATTGATTTTCGGGGCGTTGGTTGGTCTGCTGGTCTGGTTGATCCGCACTTACGGCGGTTACCCTGATGGCGTAGCATTCGCCGTACTGCTGGGCAATATTACCGTGCCGCTGATCGACTACTACACCCGCCCTCGCGCCTACGGCCACCGTTAAGGAGACGCTATGTTTAAAACGATGCAAAAGCATGGCGTAGCCCTGGCGCTGTTCGCCGCCTTGTTTACCGGGCTGACAGCGCTGGTGAATGAACTGACTAAACCGACTATCGCCCAGCAATCGGCGCTGCAGCAAAAAATGCTGTTTGATCAGGTGATTGCCGATGACGTCTACGATAACCCTATTCAGGACAGCTGCCTGGTGGTGAAGGATTCCCCGCTGGGCAAAGGCGTCCGACATATTTATGTGGCGCGTAAAGGCGACAAGCCGGTTGCCGTAGTGATGGAAGCCACCGCGCCTGACGGCTATTCTGGTGCTATACAGATTCTGGTTGCCGCCGATTTTAACGGCACCATCCTGGGCACCCGCGTGACCGAACACCACGAAACGCCGGGGCTTGGAGATAAAATAGAACTGCGTCTTAGCGACTGGATCACCCACTTTGCTAATAAACGCATTCAGGGCAGCAATGACCCGAGCTGGGCGGTCCAAAAAGACGGCGGGCAGTTCACGCAATTTACCGGGGCAACCATTACCCCACGTGCGGTAGTCAACGCCGTTAAGCGCGCTGGCCTGTTCGCAGAAACCCTGCCTGCGCAGCTCAGTGAACTGCCGGCCTGTGGAGAGCAACAATGAGCGAAACAAAACGCGTCCTGATAAACGGGCTGTGGAAAAATAACTCAGCGCTGGTCCAGCTGCTGGGCCTTTGCCCACTGCTGGCCGTCACCTCCACCGCCACCAACGCCCTGGGGCTTGGGCTGGCGACCACTCTGGTACTGACGCTGACCAACGGGACAATTTCCGCTCTGCGCCGCTGGGTGCCCGCTGAGATTCGTATTCCGGTATATGTGCTGATCATCGCCTCGGTGGTCAGTATCGTGCAGATGCTGATCAACGCTTACGCATTTGGGCTGTACCAGTCGCTGGGGATCTTTATCCCGCTGATCGTGACCAACTGTATCGTTGTTGGGCGAGCCGAAGCCTATGCGGCAAAAGCCAGCGTGCCCTATGCCGCGCTGGACGGGTTTGCCACCGGACTGGGCGCAACCAGCGCGATGTTTGTTTTAGGCTCCATTCGCGAGATTATCGGTAACGGCACCCTGTTTGATGGCGCGGACGGCCTGCTTGGCAACTGGGCAAAAGTGCTGCGCATTGAAGTCTTCCATACCGACACGCCTTTCCTGCTCGCCATGCTGCCGCCGGGCGCCTTTATTGGCCTGGGTATGCTGTTGGCGATAAAATACCTCATTGATGAAAAAATGAAGGCACGTCGCGCCCGCGAAAGCGCCGCCGCCGTAGCAGGCAATGTAGAGAAGGCTTAATGAATAACAGCAAGCGCGTTGAGATCCTCACCCGCCTGAGAGACAACAATCCTCACCCGACAACCGAACTCAACTTCAGCAGCCCTTTTGAGCTGTTGATTGCAGTGCTGCTTTCCGCTCAGGCAACCGACGTCAGCGTGAACAAGGCGACGGCAAAGCTCTACCCTGTCGCTAACACCCCGGCGACGGTGCTGGCGCTTGGCGTCGATGGTGTGAAGGAGTACATCAAAACCATCGGCCTGTTTAACAGCAAAGCGGAGAATGTGATCAAAACCTGCCGCATGCTGCTCGAGCTGCACGGCGGCGAAGTTCCCGAGGACCGGACGGCACTTGAAGCCCTACCGGGCGTAGGCCGCAAAACCGCCAACGTCGTGCTGAACACTGCCTTTGGCTGGCCAACGATTGCCGTAGATACCCATATCTTCCGGGTATGTAACCGCACTCAGTTTGCTGCGGGGAAAAACGTTGAGCTGGTAGAGGAAAAACTGCTGAAAGTGGTTCCGGCAGAATTTAAGGTCGACTGCCATCACTGGCTGATCCTTCATGGCCGCTACACCTGTATCGCACGCAAGCCGCGCTGTGGCTCATGCATTATTGAAGATCTCTGCGAATTCAAAGAGAAGGTTGACGTCTGAAAGCCGCGCCCGGGCCAGTCCCGGGCTTCCTCTGTACTTCCCTGCCTTAAAATCCCTCTGATTACACACTTTTATCCCAGGAAAAACGCGGGACGATTTTATATTGTTCGCCGATCAATCAGCTCACCAGGTTAATCGTTTTTTTGCGATAAGAAATTTCTATAAATTTGTGATCTGCATCACTTTGATAACTCGAGGTTGCAAAAAGGTAACGAAAAGACCGCTAACATCTTGCTATCGTTAGCAATAATGGATCTACAGCAATACAATAGGCCACACATATTGAATATACTGGTCATTAACACTGCATTTTGGCCTTAACAGCAGAACATACAACTGCAATGTTAAAAAATCGCTTTGAAAAAAGACAAAAAATCGTTAATAAATGAATTAGTAAAATTTAACGCTGAATAACAATTCACCTACTGGCGTATTATATCGCCCTGGATATATGTAACAGATTATTACAAACCCCTTGCCTGCAACCCCTGGATAGTGAACATTACCCCCCGTTTTTCCTTCCTAATAACAAGAAAAATGCTTACCCATGCGGTAAGGCATAAGCAAGCCCCTTAATTAAAGCGGGATGTAAAAAAAGAGGTATATGTGTCGACTGCAAACAAAGAACCAGCAGAAAGCGTTAGTCTAAACGCCTTTAAGCAACCTAAATCGTTCTACCTGATTTTCTCTATCGAACTCTGGGAGCGTTTCGGCTATTACGGCCTGCAAGGCATCATGGCCGTTTATCTGGTCAAAATGCTGGGCATGTCCGAAGCGGACTCCATCACGCTGTTCTCGTCCTTTAGCGCCCTTGTATATGGCCTGGTCGCGATTGGCGGCTGGCTGGGCGATAAAGTCCTCGGTACCAAACGCGTTATCATGCTGGGTACGGTTGTACTGGCTATTGGTTACGGGCTCGTTGCCTACTCCGGCCATGACGTGAGCGTGGTGTATATCGGGATGGCAACCATCGCAGTGGGTAACGGCCTGTTCAAGGCTAACCCTTCCTCGCTGCTGTCTACCTGCTATGCGAAAGATGACCCGCGTCTGGACGGTGCATTCACCATGTACTACATGTCCATCAACATCGGCTCCTTCTTCTCTATGCTTGCTACCCCGTGGCTGGCTGTGCACTACGGCTGGAGCACCGCGTTCTCCCTGAGCTTCGTGGGTATGCTGATTACGCTGGTGAACTTCATCTTCTGTAAGAAGTGGGTGAAGGACTACGGCTCTAAACCTGACTTCGCGCCGGTACACTTTGGTAAGCTGATGGCAACCATCGCAGGCGTTGTGGTGCTGATTGCCGTGGCAACCTGGCTGCTGCACAACCAGGGCATTGCTCGCGCCGTGCTGGGCTTAGTAGCACTGGGTATCGTTATTATCTTCGCGAAAGAAGCTTTTGCGATGAAAGGCGCCGCTCGCCGTAAGATGATCGTGGCCTTCATCCTGATGGTTGAAGCTATCGTCTTCTTCGTGCTTTACAGCCAAATGCCAACCTCCCTGAACTTCTTCGCTATTCGTAACGTGGGCCACGAAATTCTGGGCATCACTTTCGAAGCCGAGCAGTTCCAGGCGCTGAACCCGTTCTGGATCATGATTGGTAGCCCGATTCTCGCTGCCATTTACAACAAAATGGGCGACCGCCTGCCAATGCCGCATAAATTCGCTATCGGTATGGTGCTGTGCTCCTTCGCCTTCCTGGTGCTGCCGGTTGGGGCTAAGTTCGCTAACGAAGCGGGTATTGTGTCCGTGAACTGGCTGATCCTGAGCTATGCGCTGCAGAGTATCGGTGAGTTAATGATTTCCGGCCTGGGCCTCGCTATGGTGGCACAGCTGGTACCACAGCGCCTGATGGGCTTCATCATGGGCAGCTGGTTCCTGACGACGGCCGGGGCAGCAATCATCGCCGGTAAAGTTGCAGGCCTGATGGCGGTGCCAGAAAACGTGACTGACCCGCTGCAGTCTCTGGAAGTGTACGGCCGTGTATTCATGCAGATCGGTATCGTCACCGGCGTGATTGCCGTGCTGATGCTGCTGACCGCACCGAAGCTGAACCGCATGACGCTGAGCGAAGACAAAGCCGAAAAGGTTAACGAAACCGCTACCGCGTAATTTCTCCAGGAAAAATGATTATTTAGCCGTCGGCCTCACAGCTGGCGGCTTTTTTTTTCACGGCGTCCGCACTAACATAAGTTATCTTAGCGCCCTAAAGGAGTTCGTCATGAAACTGTATTTCAAGCCCGGTGCCTGTTCCCTCTCCCCACATATTATCCTGCGTGAATCTGGCCTGGACTTTTCGCTGGTCAAAGTTGACCTTGCGACCAAACGCACCGAAAACGGTGACGATTTTCTTGCCATTAACCCTAAAGGGCAGGTGCCCGCGCTGGTGCTGGATGACGGCTCCCTGCTGACTGAAGGTGTGGCTATCGTGCAATACCTGGCGGATAAAGTGCCTGACCGCCAGCTTCTCGCCCCGGCAGGCAGCATGACTCGCTACCATACGCTGGAGTGGCTGAACTATGTGGCAACCGAGCTGCATAAAGGTTTCTCTCCGCTGTTCAACCCGGCGACTCCCGAAGAGTTCAAGGCTGTGGTTCGCAAGCAGATGGAGAAAAAATTCCACTATGTGAACGAATCGCTGCAGGACAAGCAGTGGCTGATGGGATCCCGCTTCACGGTGGTGGATGCTTACCTGTTCACCGTACTGCGCTGGGCCTATGGCCTGAAACTGGATCTGGCGGGGCTGTCGAATATCGAAGCCTACGTTGAGCGCATGAAAGCGCGTCCGGCTGTGTCTGCGGCGCTGACCGCCGAAGGGATTTAAGTTAGCCCTGGATAGCAAAACGCCCTCTCCTGAGGGCGTTTTTTATTTCAGAGCTTCACCGCCGTGAAATAGTGTTCAGGTTTGGCAATCCCGTCCTGAGCCGCAACCAGCTGCAGTTCGTACTCGGCCATGCGTTTGGTGACGACCATAATGTCGTACACCGCCGCCGTCACATGCTCCAGCGCTTCACGCAGCGTTGCACCCTGCAGCAGCTTAACCAGCAGCAGGCCGCTGGTCACGTCGCCCACACCAACCGGCTGGCGTTCGCCAAAGTCTACCAGCGGGCGATGGATGTGCCAGGCTTCATCCGCCGTCACCAGCAGCATTTCAAAGCGGTCCTGCTGGTAGCCTGCGCGAGCCAGGTGCTTCACCAGCACAATTTCCGGCCCCTGAGCGATAAGCTCACGGGCAGTCGCCACAGCTTCGTCCACGTTGTTTACGCTGTGGCCACTCAGAATTTCCAGCTCAATCAGGTTCGGGGCGATGATATCGCTGGCAGGCATGGCGAAGCGCGTATGGTATTCCGCCACGCCAGGCGCCACGATACAGCCTTTCTCCGGGTGGCCCATCACCGGATCACAGAAGTATTTTGCCTTCGGGTTAGCCGCTTTGACCTGACGCACGATGGAAAGAATATGTTCGCCCTGCTCCGCCGAGCCCAGATACCCGCTCAGCACCGCATCACAGCGCTCCAGCTGGCCAATATTCGCAATCCCCTGCACAATCTCGCTCAGGTGGCTGGCGGGCATCACCGTGCCGGTCCATTGCCCGTACTGCGTGTGGTTGGAGAACTGCACCGTGTTCAGCGGCCAGACGTTGGCGCCCAGGCGGCGCATCGGGAATTCGGCGGCGCTGTTGCCGGCGTGACCAAATACCACGTGGGACTGGATGGCAAGAATGTTTTTCATTTTCGACTCGGGTATCGCCAGGTGTTGTGCTTGCTAAAAAAAAGCACGGCATAAGCCGTGCTTTTCTATGTCGATAACTTATTTCCAGCAGACGAGGCAGTAGTTCTTTTTACCGCGACGCAGCAGGGTGTAACGGTTAAACAGGATATCGCCTTCGGTGAAGGTATATTCCGGGTCAGACTGCTTTTCGCCGTTGATGGTGATTGCGTTCTGAGAGATGGTTTTACGCGCCTGGCCACGGGATGGCTGCAGCTCGGAATCCACCAGCGCCTGTTGCAGGTCGGCACCGCGATCCATTTCAACCATCGGCACGCCATCCTGAGCCAGCTGCTCAAAATCTGCTTCGCTCAGTTCACTCAGGTTGCCGTTAAACAGGCTGGCGGTAATACGCTTAGCCGCGGTCAGACCTTCTTCACCGTGCACCAGTCGGGTGACCTGCTCGGCCAGCACGTACTGGGCGCGAGGTGCAGCCCCGCTGTTTTTGTCTTCTTCTTCCAGGGCATTGATCTCTGCAATGTCCATAAAGGTGAAGAACTTCAGGAAGCGATACACATCGGCATCCGCGGTGTTGATCCAGAACTGGTAGAACTTGTACGGGCTGGTTTTCTTCGGATCAAGCCAGACCGCGCCGCCTTCAGTTTTACCGAATTTGGTGCCGTCAGATTTAGTGATCAGCGGTACAGTCAGGCCGAAAGCCTGCTGCTGGTGCAGACGACGGGTCAGGTCGATACCGGAGGTGATGTTACCCCACTGGTCAGAACCGCCAATCTGCAGCACCACGCCGTGCAGTTTGTTCAGGCAGGCGAAGTCGTAACCCTGCAGCAGGTTGTAAGAGAACTCGGTGAAAGAGATCCCCACGTCGTCGCGGTTCAGACGCTGTTTTACCGCTTCTTTGTTAATCATCTGGTTAACAGAGAAGTGTTTGCCGATATCACGCAGGAAGGTCAGCACGTTCATGCTGCCGAACCAGTCGTAGTTGTTTGCGGCGACGGCAGAATTATCACCGCAGTTAAAGTCGAGGAACGGTGCAACCTGGCGGCGGATTTTTTCCACCCACTCCTGCACGGTATCTTCGGTGTTCAGCTTACGCTCAACGGCTTTAAAGCTTGGGTCGCCGATAAGACCGGTCGCGCCGCCCACGAGGGCAACCGGCTTATGGCCTGCTTCCTGAAAGCGTTTCAGGCACAGCAGTGGAACCAGATGGCCCAAATGCAAGCTGTCGGCGGTCGGATCGAAGCCGCAATAGAGTGCAATTGGCCCTTGCGCCAGTCGCTCTGCTAACGCATCCTCATCCGTCACCTGGGCCACCAGGCCCCGCTCTTGCAATTGTTTGATCAAATTGATGTTCGACATCAAATTCTCCATCTCTAATACGACTGCACCTTTGCCGGTACACGGCTTTTCGCCCACTGGCGAAAGAATTCATTTTGAGGGCACATAGGATAAAGGGCTGGCGCAGTTAGCACCAGCCCTTAAGCTGAAAATCCTGACTTTACGGCGCGAGGCGGTCTATTTTCCAGGCAGTTCCGTCACGCTGGTAGAGGAAGCGGTCGTGCAGACGGTGTTCGCCGCCCTGCCAGAACTCCATCTGGTCGATGCTGACGCGGTAGCCGCCCCAAAAACTCGGCAGCGGCACTTCGCCCTGCTGGAACTTCTGTTTCAGCTCAAGGAATTTGCTTTCCAGCACGCCGCGCGCGGATATGCGGCTCGATTGCTTCGATACCCAGGCGCCTATCTGGCTGTCCTTCGGGCGGCTGTGGAAGTATTTCAACACTTCAAGGGTGGACAAACGCTCGGCGGTGCCCTGCACCATCACCTGCCTGTCCAGCATATGCCAGGGAAAATGCAGGCTAATTCGTGGGTTCATTTCAAGGTGATGTGCCTTACGAGATCCCAGGTTGGTGTAAAACACCAGCCCTTTTTCATCAAAATGCTTAAGCAGGACGATGCGTTGATACGGTTGGCCGTTTTCATCCACCGTGGCGACGACCATCGCGGTCGGATCAACTATCCTGGCTTCGCAGGCCTGAGCCAGCCAGCGTTCAAACAGCGGCAGCGGCGTGTCGGTAAGATCGTGGCGGCGCAGGCCACCTTTGGTGTATTCGCGGCGCAAATGCGCAATCTGTTGCAAAGAGTCGTTATCAGACATGGCGTTACATCAGGCTATCCTCGGGTGGAGCTATTGTGCTCTCCACCCTGAGAAATCTCAACGTTTGGCCGTCTGTAGCTGGCAATTATTCAGCACGATAGTGTCTTTGCGGTAGACGGTGGCGCTGTCGCCCTTAGACCAGAAGACGTAAACGCCGTCGGTATAACGCGCACCGGACGCGGAAAGCCCCTGCGTCAGGTTCAGCATCTGGTTATCGTAGACAAAGCTAACCTGCTGTTTGTCGTTATTCAGCTTCACGGTGAGTGGTTTTTCATCGCACTGATACGCCAGCGTATCGGTATGCATTTTTTCGAGAAAAGCGTTGTAGTAACTACAGCCGGCGAGCAGCATTGGCACGGTGGCAACGAGCAGTTTTTTCATCTGAGTATCCTGAAGATCTTGTTATCCCTGGAGGGCCTGCGCCCTCCTTAACGCTAGCAGTTTAGCGGCTGCGGGATGAAGATAATTTCAGTTAACTCTGATTATGACGCGGATTAGCGGGATAAATGGCACCGAGGATGGTTGGCTCTGAGGCACCGGTTACCGAAGGCAGGTTGCCCGGCAGGCCGGACATTGTGCGGTAGGCCAGCCAGGCAAACGCCAGCGCTTCCATATCGTCCCCGCTGATTCCGGCTTCGTCTGTCGTCGTCACTTCGGTACCCGGCAGCAGCGCAGCGAGGCGCGCCATTAGCAGCGGGTTACGGCTGCCTCCGCCGCACACCATGAGACGTTCACAGCCGCCGCTCAGGAGCACCTGCTCGGCGATAGTTGTTGCCGTCAGCTCAGTGAGCGTGGCCTGCACATCTTCTCCGGCAAGTGCCGGGAACATCGCAAGCTGGCGTTCAAGCCAGCCATAGTTAAAGTATTCACGGCCCGTACTTTTGGGCGCAGGTGCGGCGAAGTAAGGATCGCTCAGCATTTGCTGCAGTAAAGGAAGAACGACTTTGCCCTGGCTCGCCCATTCGGCGTCTTTATCGTAACCTTTCCCACGCTGCCGCCAGATCCACGCATCCATCAGCATATTGCCGGGCCCGGTGTCGTAGCCTCTGACCGGCTGGTCTGGGATCAGCAAAGAGAGGTTGGCTATGCCGCCGATGTTGAGCACCATTCGACGCTCCACCGGATGCGCGAGCAGCGCCTGGTGAAACGCCGGCACCAGCGGCGCGCCCTGCCCGCCAAGCGCCATATCGCGGCGGCGAAAATCACCGACAACGGTAATACCGGTCAGCGCGGCAATATGGTTGTTGTCGCCAATTTGCATGGTGTGGGCGGCCTCACCCTGTGGCTCATGCCACACGGTTTGCCCGTGACAGCCAATGGCGGTGACGTCTTCAGGCCGCAGCCCTTCACGCTTAATAAGGATTTGCACCGCCTCGGCGAACAATTTACCCAGCCGGTTGTCCAACTGGCCTAGCTGGGACAGCGTGAGTTGCTGCCCCTGGCAAACGGCAAGAACTGCGTTTTTGATGGCCAGCGGCATCGGGTGGCTGTAGCTAGCCTGCTGAACGACCAGATGTTCGTCGATAGCAGCCAGCACCACATCGATACCATCCAGACTGGTGCCTGACATCACGCCTATATAACGACCTGACTTCATCCGTCACTCCTTATTCTCGCCGGGGCGGTAAATTAATGCGGTTAAACTAGCACGCAATATTATGATTTATTAATAATTTTAATTAATAATCTGTGTCAGCCGCGGCAGCAGGCGGCTCGACACTTAAGCGAAACTCGCACAGCGTAGCGGTTTAATTGTTGTTAAAGACATTTGATTTACTATTTTTACAGGATTGTTGTAGAACAAACATGAACTATGGCCAGGAATTGCCATATAATTTAGCCATAACGGATGCTCACCGAGCGTTGATGGGTTCACAGGAGAGGTACAAATGATTTCACGTATTTTGGCAGTTTCACTGGTTGCTTTCACCCTTGCTGGCTGCGCCAACGAAGGGCTGTCCGGCGATGTATACGACGCGTCTGAAGCTAAACAGGTAAGAACCGTAACCTACGGGACCATTACCCACGTTCGCGCGGTGACCATTAAAGGCAGCGACAGCAACAGCACTATCGGGGCTATCGGTGGTGCGGTACTGGGTGGCCTGCTGGGTAACACCGTCGGTGGCGGCACCGGGCGTACTCTGGCAACCGCAGGCGGCGCTGTAGCTGGTGGCCTGGCGGGCGATGCCGTCGGCGGCGCAATGGGCAACAGCAAAGGCGTTGAGCTGGAAATCCGTAAAGATGACGGCCAGACCATCATCGCCGTGCAGAAACAGGGTGACACCCGTTACTCCGTTGGCCAGCGTGTAGCCATCTCCGGCAGCGGCAACAACATCACCGTTGCGCCTCGCTAAGACAGCGCTAAATGAATTAAGGCCCGCATAGCGGGCCTTTTCTGTTAGTAAGTAATGCCGGGCGGATTCACTTCCGACTGCGCAACTTCTTCCCCCTGCTCCCCCCACCGCGCTAGCACCTGCTGATACTCACCCCGCTGAATAGCCCCATCCAGCGCCGCCTGCAGGGCGTACACCAGCCCGTTGCCCTTTTTCGTTGTCGTCGCCACATAGGCTTTTTTCGGCCCCAGCCCGACCACGCGCGTGGTGCCGGTTAACGCGGCTTTATAGGCTGTAATTGACTGCGGCCCAAAGAACACGTCGGCCCGGCCAGACTGAATATAAAGATTGGCGGAGGCATCGTCGGTCACATAAACAGGCAAGGCAGGCTCGCGCCCGGCCCCTTCGTTTTCTGCATTCCAGCCAAGCAAAATACGCTCCTGATTTGTGCCTGACCCGACGATAACTTTTCGCCCGGCGAGATCTTCTGCCTTAGCGATAGACTGAATCGGGCTGCTGGCCTTCACGGCAAAAGAGAGCGAGTCCACTCGATAGGTGGCAAAATCAAATTTCTCCTTCCGCTGCTCAGTCACGGCAATGTTTACCAGCGCCACATCGTAGCGCCCGGAGGTGATGCCCAGCGGCCAGTCTTCCCACGCGGTCGGGACCAGCTTCAGTTTCAGGCCCAGGCTGCCGGCCAGCAGGCGGGCAATGTCCGGGTCGCTGCCTATGCGCGTGCGGTTATCGCTGGCCAGCAGTGCCAGCGGCGGAGAATTAAGCGCAGAGATCGCCACCGTCAGCGTGCCGGGTTCGACGAACCGATAACCAGCGGGGATTTTGGCAATCGCCTTTTCATCCCGTGCCACGCTCAAAGGCTTTTCATTGGCAACAAGGTCTATATTCGTCTGCGCGGACAAAGCGGAAAAAGAGACCAACAGCGCGATAAATCCATATTTCATCTCACAGCACCTTCGATAAGAACTGGCGGGTGCGCGGGTGCTGCGGCCGATTCAACACGTCGTCGCTACTTCCCTGCTCTACAATTTTGCCGTCCACCATAAACACCACCTGATCGGCCACCTCCCGCGCAAAGCCGATTTCATGCGTGACGACTACAAGCGTCGTGCCCGAACGAGCCAATCTTTTTATTACGTCCAGCACTTCGCCGACCAACTCAGGGTCGAGCGCTGACGTTGGCTCATCAAACAGCATCACCCGTGGGCTTAACGCCAGCGCGCGGGCAATGGCAATACGCTGCTGCTGCCCGCCGGATAAGTGCCGCGACCAGGCGTCGGCTTTATTGCGCAGCCCGACGACGTCCAGCAGATCATACGCCCGCTCAATCGCCTCTTTACGGCTCAGCTGCTTATGGGCCACCGGCGCTTCAATCAGGTTTTCCAGCACCGTCATATGGGGAAACAGATTGAAGTTCTGAAAGACATAGCCCACGTTGGCCCGCTGGCGCAGGATCTCCTTTTCTTTCAGCTCGTACAGTTTGTCGCCTTTAAGACGGTAACCAATATAATCGCCGTCAATCTGGATATAGCCTTCGTCCACCCGCTCAAGGTGGTTGATGGTGCGCAACAGCGTAGATTTACCGGAGCCCGATGGCCCGAGGATCACCGTCACCGTGCCAGGCTGGATCTCAAGCGAGACATCATCCAGCGCCTTATGACGACCGAAATATTTGCTGACGCCGGTAATGGAAATATGGCCGTTATGAGAGGTTGGCATGGACCGGCTCCTGGGCAACGGGGGCTGTGGACGGCGCAGCGCTGCGGGCGGTGCGCGTTTGGTTGATGGCGGAGCGGCGTTCGCTGCGGGCCAGCGAGCGTTCAACCAGGTACTGAATCAGCGACAGTACGCTGGTGATCACCAGATACCAGACGGCCGCCACCATCAGCAGCGGGATCACCTGCTGCGTGCGGTTGTAAATCATCTGGATGGTGTAAAACAGCTCCGGCATCGCCAGCACGTAAACCATCGCGGTGCCTTTGGCGAGACTGATGATTTCGTTAAACCCGGCGGGCAGGATCGTGCGTAGCGCCTGCGGCAGAATAATCCTTACGGTGCGTCGCCATGCGGGCAAGCCTAACGCTGCAGCGGCTTCATATTGCCCGTGATCCACCCCCAGAAAACCACCGCGAACAATCTCTGCGGTGTAAGCACTTTGCACCAGCGTCAGCCCCACTACTGCCGTCGAAAACTGCCCCAGGACGTTAATCGTGTCGTAGCTGCCCCAGACAATGCTGGTGAAAGGCACCCCAATCGACAGCGTGTCATACAGGTAAGAGAAGTTATAAAGCACGATCAACACGACAATCAGCGGCAGGGAGCGAAACAGCCAGATGTAACTCCAGGCGAGGCTGCTCAACAGCCAGGAGGAAGAGAGCCTTGCCAGCGCGAGTAAGCCCCCGAGCACCACGCTCAGCGCCGTGCCCAGCAGCGTTAACAGCAGCGTTTGCCCTAACCCTTCCAGAATGACCGGATCAAAAAACCAGTGGACAAAAACGCCCCATTCCCAGCGAGGGTTAAATGCGACGGATTGCACCACCACCGCCAGTACAAACAGCGCAATCACTGCCCCTGCGGTGCGCAGCGGGTAACGCGCGGGCACAACTTTAATGGTTTCAGACGTTTTCATCGTCGCTCCTCAGGCCGTTTTACTCAGGCTTTCCAGCGCTAAGATTTTGGTGAACCGCAGCCGCCCGTCGTAGGGCGGCTGGCTGAACGTTTCGGGATCAACTTCAAGGCTGAACTGTGGATCGTAACCTTCGCTCAGATAAAGCCTGACGGCCTCCGGCTGACGAAAGCCGGTGGTGAGATAGATGCGGCTGTAGCCAGCCTGAAGGGCCAGACGCTCCAGTTCGCGAACCACTCGTCCGGCCAGGCCCTGCTTGCGCAGCGTATTTTTCGTCCAGATACGTTTGATCTCGGCGGTTTGCTGGTCGTAGGGCTTGTAGGCCCCGGTGGCAATAATTTCGCCCTCGCGCTCCAGCACGATAAAAATACCCTGCGGCGGCAGATACCATTCGGTCAGCTCCACTTCAGCATCACGCGAGAAAAAATCCCCGTAGCGGGCGGCATACTCGCCAAACAGGCCGCTAATGATCGGCTGAAGCTCAGGCGCTTCCGGGGACAAGATACGAAAATGTTCGCTCATACACGCCTCCTCAATCGCCTAAACCGGCGGGATTAACTTCCGAGGCAGGAATACGTTCCACGTCCTCGCCCCAGCGCTTTAAAACTTTGTCGTAGTCGCCCTGCTGAATCGCGCCGTTGAGCGCCGTCTGCACCGGTTCCACCAGGCCGCTGCCTTTTTTCAGCGTCACCGCAATGTGTGCCGCTTTCGGCCAGCCGCCGTCCACGCTGCCCACCAGCTTCGTTTTGCCGGTCAGCGCCGCTTTCCAGGCCCCGGTCACGTTCGGCCCAAACCAGGCATCTGCCCGCCCGGACTGCAGCGCCAGCGTTAGCGCGGCATCATCTTTGGTGTAGACCGGCGTAAACGGCTTCAGCCCTTTTTTCTCGTTTTCCGCATTCCACGCCAGCAGGATAGCTTCCTGATTGGTACCGGAACCTACGACAATACGTAATCCGGCGATATCTTCCGCATGGGCCAGCGATTTGATCGGGCTGTTCGCTTTCACGTAAAAGCCCAGCGAGTCTTTGCGGTAGGTAGCAAAATCGAACTTCTCTTTGCGATCTTTGGTGACGGTAATATTGCTGATCGCGGCATCATATTTCCCCGACGCCACGCCGAGCGGCCAGTCCTCCCAGGAGGTAGGAACCACGTTCAGCTCCAGCCCAAGGCTGTCGGCAACCAGGCGGGCAATGTCGACTTCGCTGCCGAGCAGGGTTTTATTGTCATCAGAAAAAACCGTCAGCGGCGGCGAATTGAGCGCCGCCACTGCCACGGTAAACTTACCGGGAACGGCAAATCGATAATCTTTGGGTAGCTGGGCGATGGCCTGAGGATTTTTAGCGGTATTGATCGGCGCTTTGTTGGCTTCCAGGCTCACGCCGGTGCCGTTAATGGTCACGTCGTTCGCCCAGGTAAGCGGCGTCCACGCCAGTGCGATAGCCAGCAGCAGGGATGTTTTTTGCATAGTTTTTCTCTTTATTTGTTCTATTTGCCGTAGCGATTTTCGGGTTGCGCAAGGTCAAAGCTTTCGCGCAGCGTGGTGCCGGGGTATTCGGTGCGGAACAGGCCGCGAGCCTGAAGCACCGGCACAACCTGCTCCACGAAACGCGGGAAGGTGTCCGGGGTGCCACCCTGGATGATGAATCCGTCCGCCGCTCGCTCGTCAAACCACTGCTGCAGGCCGTCCGCCACCTGTTCCGGCGAACCGGAAAAACGTGGCCTTGGGCTGGCGGCCTCAAGGGCGACCTGGCGCAGGGTTAACCCACGCTCGCGGGCGTTGCGTTTGATCTCATCGGTGGTGCTGCGGAAGCTGTTCTGGCCCAGGTCACCGATGTCCGGGAAAGGTTCGTCCAGCGAGTACTGGCTAAAGTCATGGTGTTCGAAATAGCGGCCGAGATAATTCAGAGCATCGGCGATGGACACCAGCGCGGCGGTGGTCTGGTACTGCCGTTCGGCGTCCTCGGCGTCGATGCCAACAATGACGCTCACGCCCTGGAAGATGTGCAGCGAGTCAGCCTCGCGGCCTTGCCCTTCCAGTTGGTTTTTCACATCCCGGTAGAAGGCTTTCGCCTCACTGAGTGATTCATGATGAGTGAAGATGGCATCGGCATGTTTTGCCGCCAGCTTTTTGCCGTCTTCCGAGGCCCCGGCCTGGAAAAGAATGGGCCTGCCCTGCGGTGTACGGCCTATGTTCAGCGGCCCGGCGACCTGAAAGAAATCGCCCTGATGATTGAGCGCGTGCAGCTTTTCAGGGGCAAAAAACTGCCCGCTCTCTTTATTCCGCACAAAAGCATCTTCTTCCCATGAATCCCAAAGCCCCTTCACGACGTCCAGGTATTCATCGGCGATGCGATAGCGCAGCGCGTGTTCAGGATGTTGGGTTCTGGAGAAGTTTTTAGCCGAGCCCTCCAGCGGAGAAGTGACCACGTTCCAGCCCGCGCGGCCATTACTTAGGTGATCTAGACTCGCAAACTGGCGCGCCGTGGTAAAAGGGTCGCTATAGGAGGTCGACAATGTCCCCACCAGGCCCAAATGCTTCGTCACGCTCGCCAGGGCAGATAATACCGTCAGCGGCTCAAAGCGATTTAAAAAGTGCGGGATAGATTTCTCGTTAATATAAAGCCCGTCGGCGACAAAAATAAAATCCAGCTTCCCCTCTTCCGCTTTGAATGCCGTTTGTTTGACGAATTCAAAATTAATGCTGGCATCCGCTATCGCAGCAGGATGGCGCCAGGCTGACATATTTCCCGACGCGCCATGTAATATCGTACCCAGTCGTAATTGTCGTGTTGCAGACATACTTCATCCTTATGCGGATCGTTAAAATCCGCCGTCGCTAATTAGAGTTAAAGTTGTTGTAGCGCCGATTGGGCTAACCGGGCGAAATAACGTGCCGCGGGTTCAAGCAATCTTTCATCGGGATCGAAGGCCGGATGATGAAGCCCGTAGCGGCTGTCGCTGCCGATGCTGACAAACGCGCCGGGAATATGCTGGAGATAAACAGCAAAATCTTCGCCTCCCAGGTGCAGATCTGCATGATGCGTGGTGTAACCTTCTACGGCGGCAACTTCGCTGGCAAATGCTGCCCAGCGCTCATCGTTAACCAGCGCATCTGGCCCCAGGTGCCATATGACGTCGATTTCTGCACTAAAAGCGCTGGCAAGACCGGCCGCAATCTCAATAACGCGAGCTTTAACCGCCTCTCGCACGCTGGCGCTGTGGGTGCGCAGCGTACCTTCCAGTTCAACGCTTTCCGGCAACACGTTCCAGGTGTTACCGCCCGCAATACGGGTAATGCTCAGCACGGCTGAATCCAGCGTGTTGACCTCACGGCTGGTGATACTTTGCAGCAGAGTCACCAGTTGGCTGGCGAGCAAAATGGCGTCCTGGCCTTCATGCGGGCGCGCCGCGTGCGCTCCTTTGCCCCGCACCTGGATGACCAGCCGGTCAACGTTGGCATAGAACGGGCCGCCACGTGTGGCAAACGCCCCGACAGGCAGACCTGGCTCATTGTGCATGCCAAAAATGGCAGAGATCCCCTCCAGCACACCGGCCTTAACTAGCGTGGTTGCCCCACCGAAACGCTCCTCAGCGGGCTGAAACAGAATGCGAACCCGGCCGTTAAGCTGCGCTTCGTGCTGCTTAAGCAGCAGTGCCGCGCCCAGCATCACGCTGCTGTGAACGTCATGCCCGCAGGCGTGCATCACGCCCGGATTCTGCGAACTAAAGGCTACGCCGCTGGTTTCTTCAATGGGCAGCGCGTCGATATCGGCCCGCAGCGCAATCGCTTTCTCACCTTCGCCAATCTCCGCCACGACGCCAGTTTGTAGCGAATACGGCAACAGGCGGATACCCGCGCTTTGCAGCCAGTCGCGGATGCGTGACGTGGTTTCGACTTCTTCAAGGGACAATTCAGGGAACCGATGCAGCTCCCGGCGCCAGTCAATAAGCTGCTGAGCAAACGTCATACAGCCACCTCCGTTACCGTATGCGCTTCTGCCAGCAACTGAAGAGAAGCCAGCCGCTCAGCCCCTTCTGCCACCGGCGTATCAATAATAAATTCATCGATGCCGTACTCTGCGTGCAGCGCCTGAAGCGCTTCCCGCACCGTTTCAGGTGTGCCTTTTAACAACGAAGGTTCACGTCGCGTCAGGCTACGCAGCGTACTGCCGGACTGGCGGGCAAAGCTGTGGGCCTGCTCTTCGCTTGCCACGCTCACGCGCTGGCCGTTTTCAAGTTCTACGCCCCAGATTTCAACCTGTCGGGCAAGCTCTTCCGCACGCCCAGCATCCCTCGCCACGATAGCCTGCACGGCCACCAGCACGTCGCGGCGGCTGTTCTTTTTCCAGTCGGTCACTACGTCGCGCAGCAGCGTTTTATCGCCGTTCAAATGGGCGGCAAAAACAAAGTTCCAGTCCAGGCTGGCGGCCAGTCGAGCGCTTTGCAAACTTGCCCCTAATAAAAAACCTTCCGGGCGCTCGGCCGGTAGCGGCGTGGCGCGAACGCTTTCGTCCGTCGCGGGTTCACGTCGCGAGAGCCAGTCGTCGAGCTGCGTGAGCTGTTCATCAAAGCTGCCTTTTACCGCCGGCGATTGCCCGTGCTGCAGCGCCTGCGTCGAAAGCGGCAAGCCGCCCGGTGCTTTACCGACGCCAAGATCGATGCGGCCGGGTGCAAGGGAAGACAGCAGGTTGAAGTTTTCGGCCACTTTGTAAGGACTGTAATGCTGGAGCATCACGCCGCCGGAGCCCACGCGAATTCGGCGAGTCTGCCCGGCAATCCAGGCAATCAGTACTTCCGGCGAAGGGCTGGCAAGCTGGGGCGTGTTGTGGTGCTCCGCCAGCCAAAAACGGTGATAGCCCCAGGTTTCTGCCTGCTGCGCGAGATGCAGCGTACGGGCCAGGGCATCCGTCGCGCTGTCGTCGGGCGCAAGCGGGCTTTTATCCAGGATACTGATGCGATAAGACATAATGCAGGCTCATTGTTATAAACATGCCTGCATTATTAAAAGCGGGAGACGACGGTGAGAAACAATTAATTTACATTTAGACTTCTGAAATAGAGATAAACAAACTCACACGCCTGCTCAACAATTTGCTACCGGGTGCCTATTTCCCCCATCAGTGGATCGTCAGGTAAAAAAAAGCCCCGCAGGAGAAGCCGCGAGGCTTTGGTTCAAACAGGGAGATTAATCCCGGTTTTGTAGCTCAATAATATTTTGCTCAAGCCGGCTAATCAGGCTGCTTAACAGCGCCTGCTCTTCGCGAGTAATACCCGACAGTATTTCTCCTCGCGTTTCGTTAATAACGCCTTCCATCTTTTCAATGATAGGCGCGGCCTGCTCGGTCAATTTAATCCGTTTTGCCCGACGGTCATTCGCACAGGTTTTACGCGAGATTAACCCTTTTTCTTCGAGTTGATCGAGCGTACGAACCAGTGATGGCTGCTCAATGCCGATCGCTTTAGCCAACTGAATCTGTGACTGATCTGGCGGCAGCTGATGAATATTATGCAGCGTTACCCAGTGTGTCTGTGTCAATTCCAGAGGTTTCAGGCGATGGTCAATCAGCGCACGCCAGATGCGTACCAGGCGGGCCAGATCCGAACCTAATGGCGATGGCGATTCCAATTTCATCTCCTTATAATTAGCTTGCTAACTTATTATACTGATTTTAGACTATTGTGCAGGCATTAATTGTTAAAAACAAATCCCTTACTTTCACTGAAGTTATGCAACCAGCTATACTTTTATTCTACATCTAAGTGAGGGGAAACGGCAGTCACCCCCGTTTTTTAAAGGATTATCACTACGTGAGTCTCACTTTTAGCCCGTCCGGCTTCCCGCTTCAGGATCTTGTGGTCGGGGCATCGGTCTACTTTCCCCCGCTGTTCAAGGCCGTGTTTGTCGGCTTTTTTATCTGGCTGGTCGTCCACCGTTTGCTGCGCGACTGGATTTATTCCGGTGAAATCTGGCACCCCACGTTGATGGACTTATCCCTTTTCGCGCTGTCCGTCAGCGCCGGCATGGCTCTTTTGGTGATGTGGTAACGCAATGAATCTCAAAACAATAAAATACTTTTCCACCCTCATCGTTTTTGCCGCCGCACTGCTGGCGGGCTGGCTCTTATGGAACTACTACATGCAGTCGCCCTGGACGCGGGACGGTAAAGTGCGCGCCGAGCAGGTCAGCATCACGCCGCAGGTGTCCGGGACCATCGTTAGCCTGAGCGTAAAGGATAACCAGTTCGTGAATAAAGGCACGACGCTGTTCACCCTCGACGCCACGCCTTACCACATTGCGGTGCTGAATGCCGAGGCGCAGCTGGCGAAGGCCCAGTCCGATCTGGCCAAAGCCAGCAACGAGGCAAACCGCCGCCAGAACCTGCCCCGCAATTACATTTCTGCCGAAGACATGGACACCGCCAACATTAACGTCAAAGCAATGCAGGCGGCGGTGAAAGTCGCCCAGGCCACGCTGGAGCAGGCCCAGTGGCAGCTTTCACAAACCACGGTCACCGCCCCGGTGGATGGCTGGGTCACGAACCTGACCTCCAGGGTCGGGAACTATGCCAGCGAAGGCAAGCCGGTCTTTGCGCTGGTAGACAGCCACTCGTTTTACGTGGCGGGCTATTTCGAAGAGACCAAGCTGCGACGCATTCAGCCGGGTAATACCGTGCAGATCGTGCTGTACAACGGCAACCAAAAGCTGAGCGGCAAAGTAGAAAGTATTGGCCGCGCCATCTACGACCAAAGTATCGAAAGCGACAGCGACCTGGTCCCTGACATTAAGCCAAACGTGCCGTGGGTTCGCCTTGCGCAGCGCGTGCCGGTGCGCATTAGCCTGGATACCATACCTGAAGGCGTGACTCTGGTGTCGGGCACCACCTGTACCGTTAGCGTTCAGCCCTGATGAATCTCAGTTTTCTGGCGTGGCATAACACGCCGTGGGGAAAAGCCACCGCCGGGCAATGGCGCTATGCGCTGCGTAACGCGATTGCTATGGGCATGGCGCTGGCCATTGCCTACGGCCTGAATCTGGATGAGCCCTATTGGGCCATGACCTCCGCCGCCGTGGTGAGCTTCCCCACCGTTGGCGGCGTAATAAGCAAAAGTCTTGGCCGAATCGCAGGCAGCTTTATCGGTGCCGCGGCCTCGTTAATGATTGCCGGCAACGCGCTGAACGATCCCTGGCTGTTCACCTTCGCGATGGCAAGCTGGCTGGCACTTTGTACCTGGGCCTCCAGCCATTTTCAGAATAACGTGGCCTACGCGTTCATGCTCGCCGGGTATACTGCCGCCATTATTGCCTTCCCGATGATCAATACCGTCGAATCGACGGAGCTGTGGGATATTGCCCAGGCCCGAGTTTGTGAAGTAGTCGTCGGGATATTGTGCGGCGGCTTTATGATGATGGTGCTGCCCAGCACCTCGGACGGCAGCGCTCTGGTTAGCGCCCTGAAGAACATGCACGCCCGGCTGCTCGAACACGCCAGCCTGCTCTGGCAGCCGGAAACCACCGACGCCATTCGCACCGCGCATGAAGGGATTATCGGCCAGATCCTGACCATGAATTTGCTGCGTATTCAGGCCTTCTGGAGCCACTACCGCTTCCGCCGCCAGAACAACCTGCTGAACTACTTGCTCCACCAGCAATTGCGTCTGACCAGCGTGATATCCAGCCTGCGCCGGATGCTACTCAACTGGCCTGAGGCGCCCGCCAATATCTGGTCGGTGCTGGACAGCCTGCTGCGGGAGCTGGCCAAACCCAACGCAGATAAATACACCGTCGCCAGGCTGCTGCAGCAAATCGCCCCTCATTCGCAGGACGATTATCGCCATCAGGCATTCTGGCACCGCCTGCGTTATTTCTGCTGGCTCTATCTCAACAGCAGCCGCTGGCTAAGAGAGCTGGAAAACGCCACGCCGGTGTCGGTGATTACGCCGCCTGAAGCCCCACCGCTGGCGCGTCATACCGACAATGCCGAAGCGCTATGGAGTGCCGTGCGCACCTTTGCGACGATCGTCCTCACCGGCGCGTGGTGCATCGGCACCCAGTGGGAATCCGGCGGCGGCGCGCTGTCCCTCGCCGCCATTAGCTGCGTGCTCTACTCTTCGGTCGCCTCGCCGCTCGGCTCTCTCACATTGCTGATGCGCACCCTGCTTTGGCTGTCGCTGTTCAGTTTCCTGGTGAAATTTGGCCTGATGATTCAGGTCACGCAGCTGTGGCAGTTCCTTGTTTTCCTGCTGCCGCTGCTGCTCACCATGCAGTTACTGAAACTCCAGCAGGCAAAACGCGCCGCACTTTGGGGGCAGCTTATTGTCTTTATGGGATCGTTTCTGGCGGTCAGCAATCCGCCGGTGTACGACTTTGCAGGGTTTATGAATGACAACCTCGCCAAAGTTCTCGGCGTGGGCATTTCATGGCTGGCTTTTTCGGTGCTGCGCCCCAGCTCCGACACCCGCAGAAGCCGCCGCCATATCCGGGCGCTGCGGCGCGGGTTTATCGACCAACTCAGCCGTAAACCTCAACACAGCGAGAGCCAGTTTGAGTCGCTGGTGTACCACCACATTAGCCAGCTTAGCAGCAGTAAAGAAGAAGCCGCCCGCCGCTGGCTTCTGCGCTGGGGCGTGGTGCTGCTCAACTGCTCGCACGTAGTCTGGCAGCTGCGCGGGTGGGAAACGCGCTCCGATCCGCTGTCGATGGTAAGGGACGTTTGCCTGCATACGCTTCGCGACGTGATGAGTGAACGAGGCGTTCTGCAAAGGCCGCTGGCGGAATCACTGAAAGAACTGCAAAGAATGTGCGACACGCTGTCGCATCATCACGACCCGGCGGCGCGGGAACTGGCGGGAATTATCTGGCGGCTTTACTGCTCACTGTCCCAGTTGGAACAGGCACCGCCTGCCGGAACCCTGGCAGGCGGTCAGTAACGATTAAGGCACGTCGTAGCCGAGCGCGGCCTTACGAATGCGGAACCACTGCTGACGAGTCATCTCCAGAGACAGCGAGTGGATAGCTGAGCGAACACGTTCGATTTTGCCGGAACCGATGATCGGCAGCGGCGAGGACGGCAGGCGCATCACCCAGGCATAAACCACCTGCTCGATGGTCTCGGCCCCAATCTCTTCCGCCACTTTTTGCAATTCGGCGCGCAGCGGCTGGAATTCATCGTCGTTAAACAGACGGCCGCCGCCAAGGCAGGACCACGCCATCGGGCGAATGCGCAGCTGCTGGAGCTGGTCCAGCGTACCGTCCAGCAGCAGCGGCTGGTGCACCGGCGAAAGCTCAACCTGGTTTGTTGCCAGGGTGAACGGCAGGCGAGACTGCAGCAGCGAAAACTGCGCCGGGGTAAAGTTAGACACGCCGAAATGGCGCACTTTGCCGCTGTGATGCAGCGCGGTGAAGGCTTCTGCCACTTCATCGGCGTCCATCAGCGGATCCGGACGGTGGATCAGCAGCAAATCCAGGTAATCGGTAGACAGTTTTTTCAGCGAGCTTTCTGCACTGCTGATGATGTAATCGCGGTCGGTAATATAGTGGCCAATTGCGTTTTCAGGCTTCGCAGTGGTGGCGATACCGCACTTGGTGACAATCTCCATTTTGCTGCGCAGATGCGGCACTAAACGCATCGCTTCACCAAAGGCCGCTTCACACTCGTAACCGCCGTAAATATCGGCGTGATCCGCCGTGGTAATGCCCAACTCAACGTGCTCTTCAATAAAGCTCGCCAGCTCGCGCGGGGACATGTTCCATTCCATCAAACGCCAGTAGCCCATCACCAGGCGTGAAAATTCCGGGCCCTGCGGGGCAATCGTAATACGCTGTACCATAAAAAAATAACCTCAAAAGGAGAGAAACTGCCCCGAGTATAACGGCGCTGAGGGATTAAAACAGTGAAGGCTGCTCAGGTTCTTCAGGAGCATTTGGCCTGTTTGCTCGTAACTTGCGCAATAAGCGCTGGCGGCAGAGACGCAGCACGTCCTGCTTTTGGGCGTCGCTCATTTGCTGCCACTGGAAACGCTCGTCCCGGCTGCGCATGCAGCCACGGCAAAAGCCACGTTCATCCGACTGGCAGATCCCGCGGCAGGGGCTTTGGATGGGGAAGAACTCTAGCTGTTCAGACACTAACCCGCCTCATTAACGACTTTTCATCAATTGAAGCCTGACTCTGCCCCGGATGCAAGCGTGATGGCTAAAAAATCACCCTTCACCGGAAAGCGGCTGAAAATTAAGGTTTAGCTAATCTTCTCTCTCTACTCTGGCGAATATTCTGTTTTGTTTTCATGGCTTATATGAACTTTTTGAAAAAGTTACAGTGCAACGATTCGCAATTTAACCTTTGCTGCGCCTTTTTCTTCACGTTGATCAATGCTCTTTTTATCCACCGCAGCTGGCAGTTAATTGCCCCGGACTCGCTCCGTAGCTGGTTATTTGCCGCTTCCGTGCCGGTGGTGCTGTTTTGCGCCTGGCTGACGATTTTCAGCGTGGTGAATTTACCCTGGCTGCGGAAACCCGTACTGGTGTTTCTGCTCATCGGATGCGCTGTCAGCAACTATTTTATGTTCACCTACGGAGCTGTCATCGATAAAAACATGATGGTCAACGTGTTTGAGACAAACTCTCAGCAAGCCAAAACGTTCGTTACACCTCAGTTAGTTAGCTGGCTGGCCCTGCTGGGGATTATCCCCGCCCTGTTGCTTTCGCTGGTGAAAGTGCAGCCGGCGCGCTGGCGGCATACCGTGCTGACTCGCCTGGTCAGCATTCTGGCCGGTCTGCTGGTGATAATCCTCGTCGCCTCCGTGTTTTACAAGGACTACACTTCGCTGTTCCGCAGCAATAAAAGCGTGATGAAAATGGTCACTCCCGCAAACTACATCAGCGCCATTAGCCGATACGGCAAAAAACGTTGGTTTTCTGACGCCCATAAGGACTAATACAGCTGCGCACACAAAAAAATAACCGCAGCCTATTGCATTAGACCGACTGGTCTACTACATTTGAGCCCATGAACAGACATCCTGAACACGACACTCGCGAACATCTCCTCGCCATTGGCGAGAGACTCTGCCTTGCCCGGGGCTTTACCGGAATGGGTTTAAGCGAATTGTTGCGCACCGCAGAAGTGCCCAAAGGCTCTTTCTACCACTACTTCCGCTCTAAAGAAGCGTTTGGCGTGGCGATGCTTGAGCGCTATTACGAGGCGTCTAATTTGCGCGTGGCAGATCATTTCTCTCGCGGTGAGGGCAATTATCGCCAACGCCTGTTGAAGTGGTACCAGGATATGCTGAGCTACTTCTGCCAGAGCGGGAACCTGAGCAACTGCCTGATAGTGAAACTCTCAGCAGAGGTTTGTGACCTTTCGGAAGATATGCGCGGGGCGCTGAATAACGGCGGTTCACAGGTCATTTCCCTGTTAGCAGATGCGCTGGAGAAAGGCCGCAGCGAAAAAAGTCTTCGCTTTGAAGGCGAAGCGCTCGACCAGGCCATGGTGCTGTATTCACTGTGGTTAGGCGCCAGCCTGCAGGCAAAAATTTCCCGCAGTGCCCTACCGCTTGAAAGCGCCCTGGCACACGTACAAACCCTATTGGCAAAACCTGTCGCCTGACGGGTTTTTTATTTATCAAATTACTAGACGACCGGTCTACTCGAGGAAATACCATGTCAGCAGATAAACTGTTTACGCCACTCAAAGTTGGCGCAATTACCGTACCAAACCGCATTTTTATGGCTCCGCTGACGCGCCTGCGCAGTATTGAGCCAGGCGATATCCCAACTCCACTAATGGGTGAATATTACCGTCAGCGCGCCAGCGCCGGGCTTATCATCAGCGAAGCAACCCAGATGTCCGCCCAGGCCAAAGGCTATGCGGGCGCACCGGGTCTGCACAGCGAAGAGCAAATCGCCGCGTGGAAAAAAATCACCGCTGGCGTGCACGCTGAAAAAGGCCACATGGCGGTGCAGTTGTGGCACACCGGCCGCATTTCCCACTTTACCCTCCAGCCAGGCCAGCAGGCTCCGGTCGCGCCTTCCGCACTGATTGCCGGGACCCGCACTTCGCTGCGTGACGAAAACGGCAATGCCGTTCGCGAAGATACTTCCATGCCTCGCGCGCTGGAACTGAGCGAAATTCCGGGCATCGTGGATGACTTCCGCAAGGCAATTGGCAACGCTCGCGATGCTGGTTTTGACCTGGTTGAGCTGCACTCTGCCCACGGCTACCTGCTGCACCAGTTCCTGTCTCCTTCCTCTAACCACCGTACCGATGAATACGGCGGCAGCCGCGAAAACCGCGCTCGCCTGGTGCTGGAAGTGGTTGATGCCGGGATCAAAGAATGGGGTGCCGATCGCATCGGGATCCGCGTGTCCCCAATTGGTTCGTTCCAGAACGTGGACAATGGCCCGAACGAAGAAGCTGACGCGCTGTACCTGATTGAAGAGCTGGGCAAACGCGGCATTGCCTATCTGCACATGTCCGAGCCGGACTGGGCCGGTGGCGAACCGTACACCGAGGCGTTCCGTGAAAAAGTTCGCGAGCGTTTCAGCGGCGTGATCGTCGGCGCTGGCGCCTATACCCCGGAGAAAGCGGAAGATCTGATCGGCAAAGGCCTGATCGACGCCGTCGCTTTTGGCCGTTCGTTCATTGCCAACCCGGACCTGGTGGCTCGCCTGCACAAAAATGCCGAGCTGAACCCGCAGCGCCCTGAGTCCTTCTACGGCGGCGGCGCAGAAGGTTACACCGACTACCCAACCCTGTAACTCCGCAGTACCTTTCATTGATAGCGGCGCGCAAACGCCGCTATACTCAACGACTCCAGAAATAACTGTCTCATTCGACGAGGATTTTATGCGTCTACTTCATACCATGCTGCGCGTTGGCGACCTGCAACGCTCCATCGAGTTCTACACCAAAGTGCTGGGCATGAAACTGCTGCGTACCAGCGAAAACACCGAGTACAAATACTCTCTCGCGTTTGTCGGCTATGGCGATGAAAGCGACACGGCGGTTATCGAACTGACTTATAACTGGGGTGTAGACAGCTATGAGCTGGGCACCGCTTACGGCCACATCGCGCTGAGCGTGGATAACGCCGCCGACGCCTGCGAGCGTATTCGCAATAACGGCGGCAACGTGACCCGTGAAGCTGGCCCGGTAAAAGGCGGCACTACCGTTATCGCTTTTGTTGAAGATCCGGACGGTTACAAAATCGAGCTGATTGAAGAGAAGCACGCGGGCAAAGGCCTGGGTAACTGATTTTCAGGCGATTAGCGTCAAACAAGGGGCGTGATGTGCGCCCCTTACTGCAACACTCCCCGAAATTTGCCATAATGCGCGCTGCATTTTCCCCGTATTAAGAGAAGCTGATGTCAGACAACACGCAATTGCATGGCCTGTGCGACCGTTTTCGTGGTTTTTATCCGGTAGTGATCGATGTTGAAACCGCGGGTTTTAACGCCAAAACCGATGCGCTACTGGAAATCGCTGCCGTTACCCTGAAGATGGATGAAGACGGCTGGTTATCCCCCGACGAAACGCTGCACTTCCATGTCGATCCGTTTGAAGGCGCGAACCTGCAGCCTGAAGCCCTGGCGTTTAACGGGATCGATCCGCATAACCCCCTGCGTGGTGCCGTCAGCGAATATGATGCCCTGCACGCCATTTTCAAAGCCGTGCGCAAAGGCATTAAAGACAGCGGCTGTAGCCGGGCGATTATGGTGGCGCATAACGCCACGTTCGATCACAGCTTTATGATGGCCGCCGCAGAGCGAGCCTCTTTGAAGCGCAACCCGTTCCACCCGTTTGTGACATTTGATACCGCGGCCCTGAGCGGCCTGGTGCTGGGGCAAACCGTGCTGGCTAAGGCCTGCATCGCCGCAGGCCAGAAGTTTGATAGCTCTCAGGCTCACTCCGCCCTGTATGACACCGAGCAAACCGCCCTGCTGTTTTGCGAAATCGTCAACCGCTGGAAGCGCCTCGGCGGCTGGCCGCTGCCGCTGGCAGACGAGCCTGAAACTGAAGAATAAAAAAACCACCTACTTAACGGGTGGTATTGCTTATATAAAGAAATGGCGCGCAGGGAAATATATCCTGCGCGCACAATAAACAGAGTGAGTAAATTTAGTTATTCAGTGTATGAGTTTGCAACAAAGTGATATGCATAGAGGCCACTCACCAATTCACTTGCAGGAACATCGTTCGCTGAAGTTGCCGTTAATGAATATGAATTTACTCCGCCATTTGTCATTTTAAAAACATGTGAACTAGAAGACTTATAAGTACCCGCTGGAAAATATTCAGCGTCATTAGTCAATTCATAATTACCCGAGCCGGTGCCTTCTATTTTTGCCGTTAGCATCCCATTCCTGGTCGCACCATCTGTGGTCGCCAGGGAATTTTCTAGCAAACCATATATGGACGCCCCGGGTGCTGCAAGTCCTGATTCGATACGGTTTGCGACCATATATCCGGCGTCGTTGGTAGGTTCAATGACCTGCGCCATGATGTTATCCGAGCCCTGTTTCCTTATCACTACACCGGTATTTGATTACCCAGGTCAACTTCAGGCTGTTACAGGGACGGTAGCCGTTTTCTCATCAGTGCCTGCAAACTCAGAAAGACATATTTTCTTCAACACTCCATTACGTTAACTCACAGAAAAAGCCTTACTCATATTAAAATCAACACTATCGGTCAGTACGCGCCAGATGATCCTTGTCAGTTTATTCGCCAACGCTACGGTGGTTTTCAGAAACCCTCGGCGGGCCTCAAGTTTTTTCAGCCAAAGGCCCAGACGGTCATCACGTTTCTTCATACATCGCATCACTGATCGTGCACCGTGGATGACCAGCGTTCTCAGGCTACGATTGCCATTTTTTGTCACAGAAGACAATCTTTGTTTTCCTCCCGAACTGTGCTGTCGGGGTACCAGACCACACCAGGCAGCCAATTCTCTGCCGCTGGAGAACTGAACAGCATCCACTTCACTGATAAAAGCTGCCGCGATAAGCGGCCCAACACCCGGGATCGTTAATAAATGACGATAGGCTTTCTGTTGTGAAGACAA
>NZ_FXAS01000091.1:0-2873 GCF_900177785.1 Cedecea sp. NFIX57
GAACGGTCAGTGTAATAAAAAGAAGTCAGGGCGCGTTAGGAAATAACGCGTTCATGTTCCTCCGGAACCATCGTTCATCTTCGCCAGAATACGCAGCCGTAGCCATTTAAAGATGACGTTATCATTAACGCCGTTTTCACGGGCAATCTGAGCAACGCAGGCTCCAGGACGGGAAGCCAGTTCAACCATACGGAGCTTGAAGTCATTGGGATAATTTTTACGGGGTTCTTTTCGCCAGGATTGAGATTCCATACTTAGATGTCCGTCTGTAACAGGTGGGCGTCTAAGTTACCAGTACTGGCTTAATGGCTACATACGGCGCTGGCTTTACGCTTACCATTCAACGGGCATTGCCCGGAACCGGTATCTGATGCTGCCGGTTCAGATACGATCTCGACAGGTAGCAGTGAAAGCTCTGAAGGTGGGGTGACGGTCGCAGGCAGGCGACGTGATACCCGCCCCTCGTTTTGCCACATGCGTAGCCACTTAAAAATCAGATTGTGAGCAACACCGTTTTCGCGGGCGATCTTAGCAACATTGGCATCAGGTTGAGACGCCAGCTCAACGATACGAAGTTTAAAGTCATTAGAATAAACAGTGCGGGATTCAGTTCGCCAGTCGGCAGTATTTCCCATGAATAGAACTCCTTCTAAATTAGATGGAGCTCTAAGCTATCGATCCCGGAACCAGAATCACAGGCGGCAATGGCTGGACGCTTACGCGGTATGTACATGAAAGCCAGTATAAAATACGGCGATGAGGGTGGAAAGGACTTCGGCTGCGAAGCAGACGAGCTCACGCCACAGGCGTGCTACCGTTCACCAGTACATTTAAGACTGGCTTCATATTGAGGCCAGTTGGTGACGGTGAATTTAGCTTTGGGGATATGATGACGCTTTCCGGCGTTATGTTTATATGTGGCATGAGTGCGTATCCGTGGAAATCCACCACCACAATGACATAACTTAGCCATCCGTGCACCAACGCCGCGCGCCGCTGATAAAGTTGTGGGCCTGAGACTCGGGGACGGGGGTGGTCATGGGGAAACACTCCTGAAAAGGGCTGGGAAAGGGAGGACGAAGGTGGCTGCCGGCGGCAGAAAGGCGGGCGGGACCACGCGGCCCCGCCCCGGGCCGTTAGCCTTTACCCGTGACGGTCGGTTTACCGTCCTGGCTGCTGCAGATCACCTGAATATGCTGGTTATGTCCCACGTTATCCGTAATAACCACGGTCCCCGTCAGAGTGTTCACAGTGTTGATGGTAAAATCATCATTCTGAATCTTAATGCTCGCCTGTATAACAAAAATATCCTGCGTGTTATGGTTCAGTCCGTGAGATTCAGACAGGATTGCGACAGGATGAGTGACCTCAACGGACGGACTGCCATGCTCCGACGGCAGATAAGGTTGAATCGTGATCCCCTGGCCCTGATGGGGAACGATCCAAGCGTTGTAACTGGTCTCATGCTTGTTTTCGCCCGGCTTCTCTTGGGTAAATTGCGATGAGGCAACAGGAGGGACGCTGGTTTTCAGAACACTACCCCGCTGGGAATAAGAAGACTCGACTGTCAACCTGAGGGGGGTGTTATCCTGCAGCATGCTGTGACGGAGCTTCCAGGTGACTGACTTTCCCGTCACGGCGCTTTCATAAAATTTGCTGCCCTTCAGGATCATATTGTCGTGGAGAGGGATGTCCGACATCCCTTCCTGTGTAACTTTCCATGCAGAAGGGTTAGTGTAATCAATGGCTGGCATCACGGTTAAACCGACGGACGCATGGTCCCCTGAGGAGACATTGTTATTCCCCGGAGTAGATTCATTGTTCAGGGCCAAGTATGCCCCCAGTTTAAACTCTTTCTGGACGGAAAAGGTATTCTCCGTTTTCACGTAAAACACGACCTCGGAAACGTCACTGCTGTCAGCGTCAGGCCTGGTGGCATGATTTTTACCGTAAAAGCCAAGCGTATTACTGTTCTTCTGTGTTTCTGCGAAAAGATCCTGGTTGCTGTCCCCCCATAGGTAACAGCCACGGTACCGAATCCCTTTGTGCACTGAAACGTCATAGAGATAGATATGCTTTTTCAGCGATTCACTGATGTCTTTATTGTTACTGGATTTATCGAGGAATTTAAACCGGACCCGGACCGGAATATTATTTTCGCCATTGCCGAAAATACTGGCGTCACGTTCTGAGGACTCAGGGAAATCAACCTCAAGGGTTTCAATCTGGATATCCTGGGCGTTCAGGAATACAGGGGTATTTAACGCCGCAGCGTCTGAGGAATGCGTCATCATCATCTTCCTTTTGATAGTGATTAATGTCCGGTTAACTTCAGAAAAAAATAGCTAATTACGATTGTTTTTTTATCGCCCCCCCGGTTTTAAATCAAATAAGAAAAACTGGGGAAAGAATGAATTTTATTTCAACCGGGCGTGGGTTCCGGATGGCTGGACCGTTATTATCCGCGTCAGTGCATTCTGAAATATCAACTGGTAGCGGGTTTTCCCACAGGGTAGAATTTGTCTGCAGCCCTTGTGTCAACAGGGATTTGCGTTTGCTCTGCCCGCAGCCATAAAATCCTCATTCTTTGACGGTGATTATGGCAAGAAACCAGTCTGAACAAGCTATCCCGGTCCAGTTGACCTTTCTGCAGTTCCAGGAATTTATCTTCCCCCACCTGGTGACTCCCCGCCGTGGGCCCTCTCCAAAAATCAGCAGTTTTAAGATATTCAACTATATCCTGCTGATACTTTACCTCAGTAAGCGTCACATTTAGACTGTTCTGGTCAAGTTAATCAGGACACTTTTTTATCAGACATCTGTTCATAGCGTACCGGAGATATTTCCCCGTTCGCCGTATGATTTCTGTCAAG
>NZ_FXAS01000079.1:0-4110 GCF_900177785.1 Cedecea sp. NFIX57
GATATGCTGCGGGAGACCATCGGGGAGGAAAACACCCTGAAGCTGGTCCGCCACTTCGGGGGCGATAACTCGCTCAATATCCCTCGCTGCGCCGCTGCCCTGCGCGAGTACCGCAACCAGTGCTTTCTGGCTGAAGTGGATACGCTGGTGCATCAGGGCGAGTCCCTGCGGATGGCCTTAACCCTGCTGGGGCCGAAATACGGGATTGCCAATACCCGAGCCTGGGAACTGCTCTCCCGGCGAAGAACGCCGTCATCCCCTCCGGCGTCGCAGCCCTCCCTCTTCTGAAGCAAACCGCTTCGCCCCCGCAACATGTTCCGCTCCGGGGGCACGTTCACAATAACCCTCACAACATCTGTGAGGGTTATTTTTTATGGAATCTTTCCACTTTGGCGAACACAGCGAGACCCGGCTTCAGGGTGTCCACCCTGACCTGGTGAAAGTGATCCGTCTGGCGCTGGTGCTTTCCCCCGTTGACTTCGCTGTCACCGAAGGGCTGCGCTCCGTTGCCCGTGAAAAAAAGATGGTGGCTGAAGGTCACAGCGAGACGATGCACAGCCGCCATCTGACCGGGCATGCCGTGGACGTGGTGGCTTACGCCAGCGGCCAGGTGTCCTGGACGTGGTCTCTGTATGCCGCCATCGCGCAGGCGGTTAAGCAGGCTTCCGGCCAGTTGGGCATCCCGGTTGAATGGGGTGGCGACTGGCACACCCTGAAGGACGGGGCACACTTCCAGCTCCCGTTTGCGGAGTATCCGGCATGAATTTACAGCCCGGTAGCCAGCCCTTATTGCGGGGGCTGAAGGTGACGGCCGCACTCGGGTTTGTTCTCCTGGTGATCCTTGCGCCGTTTTTGTTCTGGACCCTGTTGTTCACCCTGTGGAACTGCTGGGCGGCATATGCAGGCTGGAACGTGATGATTCCCGTTGGCTGGAAATCCGTTGTGTCAGCGGTAGTGATTTGCTGGTTTCTCCGCTGGGTTATTGGTCGCCGGTCAGCATGAAAACTCAGGAGACTTTTGAAATGGCATGGTTTGATCGCCTGACTGAGCTGTTCAGCAATACCCATGGACGTCTGTCCAGCACCGAAGTGGCCACCGTGACGGCGCTGGCTGTCAGTTCGCTGGCTGTGCTGGCCTGTGTGGTGCTGAACCGCCAGCCGGATACAGTGCTGGGGTTGTATCTCGGGGCCTGGGTCACTCACGCCGGAGTGCAGGGCCATCAGCGGCTCAAAAGCCAGACTCCGCCACCGGATGGAGGCAATGAAAATGCCCGCTAAATGGCTGTTAACCCATCTGCTGCCTGGCGTATTGCTGTGCGCCCTGCTGGGCGGCGGGGCCTGGTGGCGTCACCATCAGGGCTATGCCTCTGGATTCAACAAGGCCAAAGAGGCGGGTGATACCGCTCTTGCGAACGAGAGGAAAGCCCGTGCGGATGAGCGCCAGAAGCTGGCTGAGAAAGGCCAGCAGGCGCTGCTGGATGTCCGGGAGCGCGAGCATCAGCAGCAGGCCCGGGCCGATGCGCTGGCAGCCCGGCTCGCGGAGCAGGAGCAACAGCTACAGCAGGCGCAGCAGTTGCTGAGCCTCAACATTCAGAAGGCGGTCAGCGATGACAATCAGGCATCCCGGCAGGGTTCTCAGTGCGATTTTAACGGGCTGGGTCCTCACAGCCTGCAGCTCTACGAGCAGGCCCTCGGATACACCGGTGGTGGTGACCCCGGCCCCGGTGATACAGGAGGCCATTAAGCCCCCACGCGACATGGTGACCGTCGCCCCGATGCCCCCGGCCCCTTCAGCATATGCCGGAGGGAGAAAGAGTCTGCCGCCGGACGTGTTACTGCGCCATGCCTCAGACTACGGCGCATGGTGCCAGACGAACGCCGCAAAGCTGCGGGCGCTGAATGTATTTTTCTGGCCGGAAAGGCCATAAGGACCAGACATGGAAATCTCTAACACCGTCATTCAGGGGGCCATCACGCTGCTGTTCAGCGTGGTGTCCTTCGGGCTCAGTATCTGGGTCCGCAACCTGACGACCACCATTGAAAAGCTGCGCGATGGCCAGGCGGAAATGCACCTGCTGTTCCAGCTCAAGACCGATGCTGCCCGCGACCACGCGCAGGTTCTGCAGATTTTTACGGATATCAAGCTGTCGATGGAACGCATCAACGAGCGCATGGACCGTCTGATTGACGGGACCGGGGGCCACTGATGGCGCACCCTAAGGTCCTGCGGGACGCCGTGCGTCGGGATTATATCGGCCAGGGCATCGCCCCTGAGGTGCTGGGGCCGATGCACGGTGTCAGCGTGGCGACGGTGGTCCGCTGGCGGCGCGATGCGCGGGAGAACGGCGACGACTGGGACAAATTACGGGCCGTTCGCCGCCTGACCTCCGGCGTGGCGGAAGATATTCCCCGCGCCCTGGTGGTGGAGTATCTGGAGCATAACCAGTATGCCATTGAGCGGTTGCGCACCGTCCGTGAAAGTCCGGAGGGGCTGAAGATGCCGCCGGAGGATTACGCGAATCTGCTGGTGAAGCTGCAGGACGGTTTTAACAAGATGATGGCCGCCAGTCGGCGCATTCTGCCCGAGACCGACCGTCTTATGGTGGCGGCGGGCGTGATGGAAGATTTCGCGGCGTTTCTCAGTGAGAAGCACCCGGCCCTGATGGCGGGCTTCATGGATGTGCTGCCCGCCTTTCAACAGATTGTGGAGAAGAAATATGGCTAACCCGATGATTGATATTGATGAAGATTTTTCTGTCCGCGCACACAAAATTGAGGCACTTGAAGTTCAGGGGGCCACGATGATCGTTCATCTCGATGATGGTCATTCAAAACTGAATGAAGCGCGAAGCCACCAGGATGCCCGTGAAATGCGCAACCGTATTGCCGCCGCCGTTCACCAGGCTGATGTGAAGTCACTGGTGAGTGACGAGATCTGCACGACAACATCGTCTTTCAGTGGGAATGCTTCTACTAACGCTTTGATGGCAGAAGCGCACGCCGAAGACGCGCGTGTCAGCATTAAAGGTATGACCCGGCAGGCGAGTGTGAACAGAATTGCTGATGTTCTGAGGTACGAATTTGGTGACTGCCTTGGTAGCCCCGGTTTTATGGAAGATTTATGGGTGGCGTTACAGGTGATTTACGGCCCCTCCGGAGCCGCAGATTTTATCAGTGAGTGCCAGAATCCCCGGCAACATTAGCCGAAATCATTTGAAAAATATCCCGGTAAGCGGTCGATGCGGCATTGCTCCTGATGCGAAGGGTTTCAGCTATAAAGTTTTCTTCTGATTGCCCCTCTTTTCGCCGGAAAATATGGCTCGCAGCTACTGTAGGCACGCCTGCTGGGTTTGTCGCCAGATAGATATTTGTAGCAATTTTGGCGATCTCGATTTTTTGTTCAACCGTGAGTTTTTCTGTACCGGACATAGAAACTGCTCCTCTGCTTTCAGATGATGGTTCGCAACAGTAGTTTGTTGCAGAGGGGGATTTTCTGGCACAGGGAACCCGGATTTTTAAGAGGTTTCTGCCTGTGGCATCCAAATCTTCACTCAAGGCTTTTCGCGAGAAATTTGCCCTCATTCAGATGGAGCTGCGCGATCGCATCGAAAGCGAGAGTGCGGGTCTCGACGCCAGCCCGGAAGCGGTGCAGTCGCGCCGGGCACAGGTTTTTGACCCGGTGACCGGGTTTCGTTTCTTCGTCAACACCTACTTTCCCCACCACGTCAAACACGCGGCAACCAGCGAGCTGCACGAGTACCTGTATGAACGCCTGCCGCAGGTGGTGGCGAGCCAGGACTGCGAGAACGAAGTCATTGCCGCCCCGCGCGGCGAGGCCAAAACCACGCTGGGCCAGCAGCTCTTCGACCTCTGGTGTGTGGTCCGCGAGCTGAAGAAGTTTATCATCATTGCGTTTGATACCACCGAGCAGGCAGCGGAATCACTGGAAGTCATCAAGGCTGAACTGGAGTTTAACGCGGGCCTGTCGCTGGATTTTCCACAAGCCTGTGGGCAGGGCCGCGTCTGGCGTATCGGCTGTATCCTCACCGCCACCGGCATCAAGATTGAGGCCGCCGGTCAGGGTAAAAGCCTGCGTGGCCGCAAGCACGGG
>NZ_FXAS01000089.1:0-3055 GCF_900177785.1 Cedecea sp. NFIX57
TCATTGTGGTGCCGGACACGTTATCCACATACCAGCCGGCAATGCGGTGGTTGTGGTGACGTGCAAAATTTTTCAGAGCTTCTTTTGCCCGGGTTGCATCCTGCCCGGACGTGGATGCGCGAAGATAGCCGAAAATGAGCATTTTTACATCACCTGGTCACGTTAAAATGGTCGCATGATTAATGGTATCATTAATATGGTAACATTGGCACTCATTGGAACGCACATTCATGGTCATGCTGGAGTATACCGAGGCGATTTTTTACGTTTAATGTTATCCACAACAGATTTTCAGCAGAATTCGCGTAGCGAGATCGACTGTAAAGGACACTTAATGTACGGGACGAGCGAACAGCAGACATCAAAATTAGTCTCTAATACCTATAAAAAAGCCCCCATCCTTTTACCTTCTGTTGAATAGTGGGTGAATAATAAAGGTGCGATTAATGTCTGTTATGTCGAGGTCAGGCTTATCATATGAAGAGTAAATTATAAGAGTTTCAGTTCTTTTAATTCCAATCACACCAACAATAAACCATACCTTCATCAGTTCATCAAAGTTCATTACTATCTTGGAATGTAACTCATTTCCATCGCCTGATGAAACCCTATCAAGAATATAAGTTAGAACTGTATTTTTATCTTCTTCGTTAATTGATTTCAATGAGAACTCTTGTTTTGTCAACATGGATAATGAATCGATATACTCAGAAACGTTTTTATAAATAGTTACCCATTCCGAAACTAATGCCCTTTTCCTAGAGGAGAAAAACTTCTCTTCCGCCATTAAAACTATATCTTGGTTAATTTCAACATGGCCATCACACTCTTTAAGACAATAGTTTACAAAGCTAATCGCATCTCTTGGCCTAAGCATGGTTCTGTCTAGAATGTATTCATCTGCTTGAACACCATCGATATAAAAGTTAAAAATATCTTTCATTGTAATGACGCGAGATCCTTGGTATTTATTCTTAACCAAGTGATTTATACGCATATCAATTATTTTTCTAATATCAGCTTTATTCCATGAAACGGAATAGATAAGGGATTGATCCTTCTCGTCTTGTCTTAGTGTTTTATTATAAATCCCCATGAGTATATCAGTTCTTATTGAAATCAATATCTTACCGGATTTTACATCAAGTAATTCTCGAAATGCTTCTAACAATGCGTTTATAAAGTCATACCTTATATCGCTGGAGCTTAGCCATGAGCGATCAAGATCATCAATGCTTATAATGATCCTAAACTGACCAACTTCAGAGAACTCTTCATTTAGTATCTTTATCAACTCTTTTTGTTTTCTAATCAACTCTCTACTTACGTAGCTGGATGTTTCAGATTGTACTTTTTGTGCATCTTCACGACCTAACTTACCTCCAAGATTAATCCCTTTTATACCTATTTTTGTAGATAGTTCGCTTTGCATTTTATTGCTTATTTCAACTAGTGCCTTATCATTAAAAAAAGTATCCTTGAACTGTTCAATGTATTCATTTACTAATTCTGGGTTATAAGGCTTCTTTTTTCCTCCAATTAAATCTTGGATCTTGTTGAAAAAGCTTTGATAAGATGAACGATGTAAAGCAGGAATTACTTTTATTAAGAGGGCATGAAGCCATAGTGACTTATAGAATACGGGGTCTGACGCTCAGTGGAGTTTTCTTCCTCTGACGCCTCTTTTAATGGCCGCAGATGCCCTTTTGTCACCAGTTCTGCCAGTGTGAAGGAATAATGGCCGAGCATATTGATATGCCCATGGCAAAGCGGTGAGAGACGTGCAATATCTTCATCATTCAGGGTTTCTCCTTGTGCCCGGAGATGATCCAGAGCTGCCTGCATATAAATAGTGTTCCATAACACGACGGCGTTAGTGACCAGCCCCAATGCGCCCAGTTGATCTTCCTGACCATCGGTATATCGCTTTCTTATCTCACCTTTCTGACCGTGACAAATAGCTCTGGCAACAGCATGACGGCTTTCTCCCCGGTTAAGTTGAGTCAGGATGCGCCTGCGGTAATCTTCATCATCAATATAATTAAGCAGATACAGCGTTTTGTTAATGCGTCCTATTTCAATGATTGCCTGGGTCAGTCCGGATGGGCGTTCACTTTTCAGTAATGAACGGACCAGCACCGAAGCCTGTACCTTGCCCAGCTTCAGGGAGCCTGCGGCCCGGATCATTTCGTCCCACTGAAGGGCTATTTTTCGGGGATCTGACTGCCCTCTGGCAATATCATTTAGCACGCCATAATCGGCCTCATTGTCCATGCGCCAGAAAACCGAAGAACCGGCATCAGCCAGTCGCGGGGAAAACTGGTATCCCAACAGCCAGAAAAGGCCAAAGACAAGATCGCTGGCCCCTGCGGTATCTGTCATAATTTCGGTGGGATTCAGCCCTGTCTCCTGCTCCAGAAGGCCTTCCAGCACAAAGATTGAGTCCCTCAGGGTCCCCGGTATAACAATGCTATGAAAGCCGGAATACTGATCGGAAATAAAGTTGTACCAGGTGATACCCCTGTTATGGCCAAAGTATTTGCGGTTCGGCCCGGCATTGATTGTTCTGACTGGCGTAACAAAGCGCATTCCGTCTGCAGAAGCCACTTCGCCACCACCCCAGACCTGTGCCAGTGGCAGTGTTGCCTGAAAATCAACCAGCCTGGCATTCGCACTGGTGATAGTTTCAGCCCGCAGATAGTTTGCTTTTGTCCAGTTCAGCCGGTGTCGGGTCAGGGCTGGAACATTTGACCGTATCAGGGGCTCCAGGCCGATATTGCAGGCCTCGGCCATCAGCACGGCGCTGATGCTGACGGGCATATCGTCAACTCTGGCGCTGGCTTCGCTGGCGTGGAAAAACTCATCAGCAAATCCGGTATGGGCGTTAATTTCGAGTAGCAACTCCGTTAAGTCCACCGTAGGGAGCAGATCGCTGACCATTTTGCTCAGCCGTTTCAGACTGTTCTGGTCAAGTTAATCAGGACACTTTTTTATCAGACATCTGTTCATAGCGTACCGGAGATATTTCCCCGTTCGCCGTATGATTTCTGTCAAG
>NZ_FXAS01000094.1:0-2664 GCF_900177785.1 Cedecea sp. NFIX57
TTTTGCGTCTTTCTGCAAAAAGTTTTTGGCGGCGTGCACTTCACCCCTTGCGGGGCGACTCGCCTGTGCTACAAAAGCCCCCGCGTAAGGGGCTGACGGGAGATGTCCCCCGGAGATGAGATGAGCAGGCACACACCCGACACGACGGTACGGCGTGGCGGCCCTGAAGCCCGGCGGCCTTATCGCCGGCGCGGTGAAAGCGGCGCATCCGTTCACGGATGCAGCAAGCGCAGGGGTTGACGTTCGCCGCAGGGATGGAAGCCCGAAGGGCAGAGACAGCATTGCTGGCTCTGTTCCACGACAGCCCGGTTCCCGGCGGGAAGCGGCCCAGATGTGGAGGATTTTTCACAGGCAGAGTAAAAGAAGCCGGAGCCAGAAATAAAAGCACAAACGAAAGTCCGCCAGCAGCCAAAAGCAGTAGCAGTAGCAGTAGCAGTAGCAGTAGCAGAGACAAAATCAAAAGAAGACAACTGTCCACCGCCAGCCTGGGTTACCCTGTGGACAACCTGCGGGTACCTGCCTGCATCCCCTGCCCAGTCTGCCCTGAAAGCCATTGTTCATTTTTTGACCACAGCAGAGCCACCCCGCGTCAGCGGGGCAGCCCTCAGAAGTTGTCAGCGGCACCGGGGCCACAGACTATCCGCGCGATACCCCTCCCGCCTGATGAACCAGCTTGTTGGGCACCATCCAGCGTTCCAGCGCCGTCACCTGCGGCAACGCCTCGCAGGCGAGCTGGCCTGCCTCACGGATGAGCACCCACAGCGGCTCGCCTTCAAACACCCACCGCTCCAGCCCTGACAAGGACGGGAAACGCTCGCTCCAGCGGAAAAACATCGCTTCCAGCGCGTACGGGGGCAACGTATCAGACCAGCGGGCGCTCCAGCTGGCCACCGTCGCCGGGGTGTGAAAGGCCAGTTCAGTCTCCGCCTGCCCCACCCGCGCCTGATAAGCCCGTTCCCGCAGGCACGCTTCCCGGTGGCGCTGGCGGGTGTATTTTTCATCGTGCAGTTCATCCTGCCGACGACGGCGTTCCGTTTTCTGAAAGACCACCTCAGGGAACAGGCGATATCCGGCCCCGGCGGGCAGCGGGAGATAACAGCCAGCTCCCCGGCTCTCAATCAGGATGTCGATGGCGCGAAGCCAGCTGTCCCTGCTCCCCCGCAACTCCTGCGCACTCAGCACCGGGGCAAACAGTCGTATCTCTCGGAGGGTGAGACGTTGGCTGCCCCTCAGGTGCTTAAAGAAAGCCCGCGCATACGGAAAATCAGCCCCAGCCGCCCCGCTGTCGCGCCTGCGCTCCACCTCTGCGATGGCCTGCATGGCGGCGCGGCGCTCAGGACTCAGCGGCACCAGACTCATATGAGACGGTATCATCGGGCAGCCTCCTGCATCAGCGTGGCGGTGATAGCCGCGAGGGAATACCCGGCCTCCTCCAGCGAAGCCGCCAGACACAGCACGGGGTTAATCACCTGCGGCTCAAAGCGGTTCAGGGTGCGGATAACCGTCACCGCGCGCCCGTCGGCGTTCAGCATCACCATCAGCCAGCGGTCGCTGACGGCCCCCGGACTGCACACCGCCACCGTCCAGCCCCCGTGAGAAGGGGTGAAGCGCACCTGCACCGGGAACCAGCCGCCAAATTCGCCCCGGAACTCCCCGTTCATGTCCCAGCCCGCAGGGGCTTCCAGCGCCGCCATCACGGTGTGGGTCAGCTCCCGACGAAAGGCATACCCCGCCTCGCGGCTGTGCTCAAACTCCTCCGGCAGCATACGGGCAAGGGCAGTCCGGTCGGTCAGATTACTGTTCATCATCAGTTCCTTATCGCCGCCCACACAGGGCGGCGTCTCCGTTATCAGGCGGCATCTGCCGGGGTATCGTCATCGGTGTTGTCGGTCTCTGAGGCAGCTTCGCCAGCATCGGCCTCAGCCACTGACTCTGGCCCTTTCAGCCAGGCCGGAACCCAGCGGGTGTGCTGCATGAAATGCTCCGCGTGCGCGGCAGCGTCACCCTTCTTCATCTTCGCCGCATCATCCGCCGCCCCCGTCAGACCCGCTTCTTTCAGGGAGGCGACAATCTGTGAATGCTTCAGGCTGCCGAAATAGTTGTCCTTCGTCGGCTGCCACCAGTCCCGAAGGTGGAACCCGATGGCGGCCTCAACCGTGTCGAGAGGACTGCGCGAGGTGTGTCCCATCTCGCGGGTTTGTACCCCATCCACGGCACAGGCGGTGCAGAACGCCATAAATGACATGAGTACCTCCCCGCTCAGGGTGAAGAAGGTGGTGAAATCCTTCTCCCAGCCCTCCGGCAGCAGGGCGGCAAGACGCGCCTGTTCGGTCATCAGAATGTCAAACGCGGCCCCGCCCTTACCGGACGGGGCGTTCTCCGTCAGGCTGCCGTGAGACACGGTCAGGCTGATGCGGAACGGGTGCGGCGTGGTCAGACAGCCAGAAAAGACACAGGTACACATGCGCCAGACCATCAGCGCCACCGCCTTTTCGGGCTGCCGCATCAGCGCCGCCTGAACGGCCAGCGTACGCTCGGAGGACATTCGGGTGAGCAGCGGGCCGCTGAGCCCCTCTGCGGCATCTGCCTGGCGCGAGGTGAACGGCATCGTGACACTGCGGTTTTCGTCGGTTTCTTCCGGCATATCCGTTTTCAGACGCACGC